>DASZDU010000083.1:0-2341 GCA_035941655.1 Pyrinomonadaceae bacterium
AGGACCAATGCGCCATGTGTTTGTCGTAGCTTGAAGTTTGAAGGATGGAGTAGCAAAAATCCCGCCGATTCTTGTCGTCTGCGAAAAACGATCAACGGTCGGCGGGACTGGAAGTTGCTTCGAATCCGGGCGGCCTGAACGCCTTCCGCGAGCGTTCGAAAGCTGCAAAGCCTCTCGGGCAGGTCTCCTGGCTTCAAGAACTCGTTCGCTACGCTAAACGTAACGCTCGAGTCTCATCACAGTGGCGCGACCGCGCGGGAGTCTCACCCGCTTCCCTATTCTCCCCACTCCGTGGGGCACCCGGATGCTTTAAAATCCAAAGAACAATCCAATCGAGGCGGACACTATCACGCGATTATTGGCAGTGTCAAACTCCGCTCTCGCAAGTGACAGGCTGCCAGTCTCACTTTGCTTCGTCAATTCCGGTCCGGTAAGATTCATCGCATTTTCAAGTCACAGAGAACCGCTCAAACAAAATGATCAAAACAATCGAATGGACGGATGAAGGCGTTCGCATGTTAGACCAGCGACTGCTGCCATCGGAAGAAAAGTACCTCATGTTGAGGTCTTATGAAGAGGTTGCAGAAGCAATCAAAAAGATGGTTGTGCGCGGCGCTCCGGCAATCGGCATCTCCGCCGCGATGGGCCTCGCCCTTGGCGCCAGCCAATCAGTCGGCACGTCGGTAGCTGACCTCGAAGATGACTTCGACTACATGTGCCAGGTGATGTCGGCGACTCGGCCCACGGCGGTGAATTTGTTTTGGGCCATTGAGCGCATGCGTGAAGAATTCCGCAAGCAAAAGAGCAGTACGGAGGATCCGCTGGCAATCAAAGCCGCGCTGGTTGACGAGGCGCTCAGCATCTTTCGTGAAGATATCGAGGCGAATCGTGCGCTCGGCCGCTTTGGTGCTGAACTACTCTCCGACGGCGACACGGTGCTTACGCATTGTAACGCCGGCGCGTTAGCAACCGCTGGAGACTACGGCACAGCACTGGGCGTGGTCAGGGGCGCGATAGACGCCGGCAAGCGGATCGCGGTAGTCGCCGATGAGACGAGACCTTTTTTGCAAGGCCTACGCTTAACAGCCTGGGAGCTGGCAAAAGATGACATTCCGGTCACGGTTATCACCGACAACATGGCTGGCCACGTTATGAAGAGCGGGAAGATTAATGCAGTTGTGGTCGGTGCCGATCGCATAGCTGCCAACGGGGACGCGGCAAATAAGATCGGGACCTACATGGTGGCGGTGCTGGCGCGAAAACATGATATTCCATTCTATGTCGCTGCCCCGATTTCCACGCTCGATCTCTCGCTAAAAACAGGCGAAGAGATCCCGATCGAGGAACGCGATCGGAAAGAGGTAACGCACATCAATGACCGTCAATTAGCTCCAGATGGTGTGGGGGTGCAAAATCCGGCGTTCGACGTAACACCAAACGACTTGATCACTGCGATTATTACCGACAAAGGTGTCGCTCGCGCGCCTTTTGAAGAGAGTCTGCGTAAGTTGGTAGAGGCTGATCGTTTGAGCTCAAGTGCGTGAGGTCTGATCAGAACCAGTTACTTTGCGAAGCGGCTGTTTTTCCACCAGTCCATGGTCAGTTGCAATTCAGATCGAAGATCGACGCGCGGCTCAAAACCCAACAAGGTTCGCGCACGAGAAATATCTGCCAGGCTGTGCTTAACGTCTCCCAGCCGTGGCTCCTGGTAGTCGGCAACGACTTCAGTTTTTCCCGTCAGCTGCTTTAGCTCGTTGAGAAGATGATTTAGCGTGACGCGTTCTCCGTTCGCGATATTGATAACCTGTCCGATCGCCGCCGCGCTTTCCGATGCTTTCAAATTAGCCTCGACCACGTTGTCGATATAAGTAAAGTCCCGAGATTGCTCGCCATCACCATAGATTACCGGCCGCTCATCACTCAGCAGGGCGCTGATAAACCTCGATATGACGCCCGAGTATTGCGAACTTGGATCCTGACGTGGCCCGAACACGTTGAAATACCTTAGTGACACTGTTTCCAGACCGTATACTCGCGTAAAAACCTGGCAATATTGCTCACCTACCAATTTCGCGACTGCATACGGCGAAAGCGGTTCCGGCAGCATAGTCTCAACTTTGGGAAGCGTCGGCTGGTCACCGTAGGCGGAACTCGAGGCGGCGTAAACCACACGCCTGACATTTTTGTCTCGTGAAGCCAGCAACAGCGAGAAGGTTGATTCGACGCTCGCAACATGAGTCTGTCGGGGGTTTTCAACCGAGCGCGGGACTGAAGGAATGGCAGCTTCATGAAAAACCAGTTCCACATCCTCGAGAGCCTTCCGCAATGCTTTCTCGTCAGC
>DASZDU010000084.1:0-17093 GCA_035941655.1 Pyrinomonadaceae bacterium
GTCTATGCCTGGTTTATTTCTAAGATTGGATTCCAAACATCCGGCGCTACCGCGCTCGGTTCTGTAAGTCTCCGCTTACGGCAAACGGACCTGATACCACTATCCGCAAATCCTTGACACACATGGAGCAGCCACATGGAACGACAGCACACCGAGAATTTGTTTCGCCGTTATAAAGGACAGCCAGTGACGATAAGAAGTATCTCCGGTGGCGTCTACAAGGGTCATGTGGGAGAGATTAGCAACGATTATGTCTTGCTCAACGATCGCGGGACAGACGACGGAACCCAAACGTTTGTGTTTTACGAAGCCATCGAATCGATTGTGGTAATGGTGACGCCTGGTTGATACTCGCCTACCCACTCGCCAAACTCAGCCCACTTCTGGTAATCTGTTTCATCGATAAAACGCAGTTTCCGCGCGATCCCCAGGCGCGAACCTGAGATCATGAATTACGTCGAAAATCCTCCCAATCCCTGGCTTACGCATTCCGTCGAATGGCTCGGCGAGCCGCCTGAAGCCAAGCTCGAAGTGTTTGAGGAAACTCAAACCAGACAAATAATTACGCATAACGATAGCCCGGACGTTGGCTTCGACTACACGGTGAATTGTTATCGCGGCTGCATTCACGGCTGCACCTACTGTTTCAGCCGGCCGACGCATGAGTACCTCGGCTATGGTGCAGGAACGGATTTCGATCGCAAGATCGTCGTGAAGGTCAACGCCCCGACACTGCTGCGCAAAGAATTGCTGAAGCCTTCATGGAAGGGCGACGAGATCGTTTTCTCGTTTACTTCGGATCCTTACATTCCACTTGAAGCCAACTACAAGCTTACGCGGCAGTGTCTCGCGATTTGTGCAGAGTTTCGACAGCCGGTCGGAGTGATTACAAAGTCCGCACTGATTCGCAGGGACATCGATGTGCTCCAGCAACTTACGCGCGATGCGCGTGTCGGAGTGTTCTTCACCATTCCGTTCACCGATCGTGAGGTAGCGCGAGCAGTCGAACCTTACGCACCCTTACCCGAAGCTCGTTTTCACGCGATGGCTGATTTGGCAGCTGCGGGAATCACAGTCGGAATAGGGATAGCACCAGTTATTCCTGGCCTCAGTACCGAGCTGCCGGTGTTGTTAAAGCGCGCGAAAGAAGCAGGAGCCACACTTGCGTTCATCAACATGCTGCGGCTGCCTGGAAGTGTGGCCCCGTACTTCGAGGAGCGTCTGCGCGAGAAGCTGCCGACAAAAGCTGAGCGTGTGCTCAATCGCATTCGCGAAGCCCGCGGAGGCAAACTAAATTCGAGCGAATTTCACGAGCGAATGCATGGCCAGGGCGAGTACTGGGCCGCCACCGAACGCCTCTTCAAAATTCATGTAGAGCGCCTTGGCTTTAATCGCACCGAGAAGCGCGTGCCGCGCGGTGAAAGCACCTTTCGCCGGCCCACTGCGCAAGCAAATCTCTTCAGCTAAAAAATCACATCAGTTGCCCTCACGCGGATTAGCTGTTTACAGAACCCCGAACGGTCGAGTTTTTGTAAGCCTCTCCTCTAATGACAAACTTATTCACTACCTTAAGTGTTTCAATAGAGACAGGGTGTCACAGTTTATTTATAATGGCGCCGTCAAACCTACAACTTGAGCACGTTTCCCCAGGAGGCTCAGTCATGATGCTGATCAGACATGTCATTCGCGATCGCGAACCCTATTCGATGAAAGCCTCGGCGACGGTTCAGGATGCGGCTGAGTTTATGGCGGCGCGAAACGTTGGCGCCGTTTGCGTGGTTGACGATGCGGGAAAACTATTAGGCGTTTTTTCTGAGCGTGATGTATTAAGGCGCGTAGTCGTGCCGCGGCGCGATCCTTCGTCTGTTAAGGTGGGCGATGTTACCAGCGAACTGCGAGCAGTCATTAATTGTGATGAAACTCCGCATCAGGCGCTTGAGCGAATGGAGGTGATTGGCACGCGTCACTTGCCGGTTGTAGACGGAGAACGCTGGGTAGGCATGTTGTCGATGCGCGATCTCATGCGTGTGGAACTGGGCGAGCAGGGAGACGAGATCAAACTACTGCACGAATACATTCAACATTAAGTCAAAAGGGAAGAGGGTAAGAGGGGAAAAGGGGAATGGGTAAAGGGAAAGGGGCACGGATCAAGACCCCGCGGTGGCATTGTCTTGTCAAACGCACCTTTTACGCGAACGGTTTTTATTTGCTGCCCCTTTATCCATTCCCCCTTTCCCCTCTTACCCTCTTCCCCCAGTCGCGATTACTAATTGTCTTCTATTGCCTTACCCTCCTGGCTTGTGGGCAGGCGCCGCCGGGCCGGGGCGCTGGTGAGATAGAAACAACGCCACAGGCGTCGACCGCACCGGGCCAGCAGGGCAGCGTAAGTTTTCGTGTTGAGACGGTGGTCGGTAACCTCGAAGTTCCCTGGTCAATTGTATGGGCGCCGGATGGACGCATGTTTTTTACCGAGCGTTCAGGCCGCGTCCGGGTTTATCAAAACGGCAAGCTCGCGCCCCAACCAATTTTCACAGTGCCCGATGTAACACCCTCCGGCGAAGGCGGACTGATGAGCATTGCGCTTCATCCACAGTTTGCCTCAAACCATTTGCTTTATCTTTCCTACGTTTACCGAAGTGACAACCAGTATGTTCGCGTGGTTCGCTATCGTGAGGGTGAAGCTGGGTTCACCGAGCGGAAAGTGATCATTGAAAACATTCCCGCAGCCCAGTATCACGCCGGCTGCCGGTTACGGTTTGGGCCCGACAAAAAACTCTACATTACGACCGGCGATGCCACTCGACGAGACCTGGCCCAACAACTGAACTCGCTCGCGGGAAAGACTCTACGTTTGAATGATGACGGCTCGGTTCCTCCGGACAATCCATTTGTTGGGCAACAAAATGCACGTCCTGAAATTTGGTCTTATGGTCATCGAAATGCGCAGGGCCTCGACTTCCAACCAGGCACCAACCTCATATTCGAAACTGAACATGGGCCGAGCGGATTCGACGGGCCGGGCGGTGGCGATGAAGTCAATATTGTAGAGAAGGGAAAGAACTACGGCTGGCCCGTGATTCATCACACGGCGGCTGCTCCGGGAATGGAAGCGCCGTTGCTCGAATACACGCCTGCCTGCGCGCCTGCTAGTGGAATGTTTTATCGCGGTGGAGCGTTCTCGCAGTTTCGCGGCAACTTCTTCTTTGGTTGCCTGATAGGTGCGCGGATGGTCCGGGTCGTACTTGACGGACGGCGAGTGGTTAGCCAGGAGAATTTGCTTGAGGGGAAATACGGCCGTATCCGTGAAGTGGCGGAGGGACCCGACGGCTATCTGTATTTCTCAACCTCCAACAAGGACGATCGCGGCGAGCCGGCAGCGGATGACGATCGGATCCTGCGAATAGTTCCTATGAAATGAATCAGCGCGTACCGACATAGATCGATAGAGATGTACCTATGAGAAGAACGGTGGAACAGCAATCCACGTCTACAGTCTGATCGCGCAAATCACACTCATGAGAATCGCGATCGGGCCGTCTAAGACCGCCCGAAATGAGTAATGACATCCCCACTTCTCAGAATGCTTATCGTTAGTTTTTGCTCATTGTCCTGCTAACGCGATCTTCACGTTGGCCTCAAAATAACCTCCAGAAAACGAAAGGATTGTCCATGTCTCAGTTTCGAGTTATTGCAAGCTCGCTCAATGTGCGAGACGCCGCTAATCGAGATACGAGCACAATCGTTGGCAAACTCCCAAAAGGCACGGTTGTGGAACCGACTGATCTTTCCCTATCGGAAGATTGGTTTTTCATCGATATGACCGTAGATGGGAAGAACGTTAAGGGTTGGATATTTAAAGACTATTGTGTTCCGGTTGATGTTGAACCCGCGCACACTGAAACACCCCCATGGCTCACCACGGCCGAAGGTGAGATGGGCATCAAAGAAGCGCCAGGCACTGCCGATAACCCCAGAATCATTGAGTACGCCGCTACTACCAGCCTCGGCGCCAAGGATGATGCGGTCGCATGGTGCTCGGCGTTCGTCAACTGGTGCATGAAACAAAACGACATGCCCAGAACAAAGTCAGCTGCAGCCCGATCATGGCTCAGCTGGGGCACCCCTCTCAGTGAACCGCGCAAGGGTTGCGTTGTCGTGTTGAAACGCGGCAGCAATCCTGCTCAGGGACATGTTGGGTTTTATGTAGGAGACGGTGCGGGTAGTATTCGGGTGTTGGGAGGAAACCAGTCCGATCAGGTAAAGGTCAGCGTCTTCCCGAACACGATGCTGCTGGGGTATCGTTGGCCAAGTTAATAAGGGTTCGAGCCCAGGAAGAACAAGGAAAGATTCAAATTCTCGGCTCAACCCGTACTTCAAATGAGTCATACGGCAAGAGAAAAAACTCCGGTCCAGCACTTGGTGTCGGAAGAGGAATGGCAGGCGCGCGTCAATTTGGCCGCTGCTTACCGGCTGGTTGCGCATTACGGCTGGGACGATCTCATCTTCACACACTTGTCGGCACGCGTGCCTGGGCCGGAGCACCATTTTCTAATCAACCCGTACGGCATGATGTTTGAAGAAATCACGGCGTCGAGTCTCGTAAAGATAAATCTGCAGGGCGAGATCGTGTCGCCCTCAGTGTTCTTTGTTAATCCCGCCGGGTTCACGATACATAGCGCGGTGCATGCCGCCCGCGAAGATGCACTGTGTGTAATTCATCTGCATACAAATTACGGCATTGCCGTGTCTGCTCAAAAGAAGGGGTTGCTTCCGATTTCACAACAATCGTTATTCGCACTCGCCTCGCTGGCCTATCACGGGTATGAAGGCCTGGCCCTAAATGAGGATGAGAAGTCGCGACTGGTCGCTGATCTTGGAAACAATAACAATCTCATTTTAGCGAATCATGGATTATTGACTGTTGGCAGAACGCCGGCGGAAGCGTTTCTTTCCATGTATATTCTGGAAAGCGCCTGCCGGATTCAGATTCTGGCGCAGTCCGGTGGCGGCGACTTGATTCCAATTGCCGATCCGATTCTGGAGAAGGTAGCGTCACAAATGAGCGCTGTGACTGTTGGGCAGGGAGCGCAACTCGCGTGGCCCGGTCTCTTGAGGAAACTCGATCGGCTTGATCCTTCCTACCGCGAGTAGTAACCCGCGCAAGTTTAGCCGTGGGTTTGCACGGATATTCGCTGATTTGAAATGGAATCAATTAGAATGGCCGACTCTGAAAATGCGGCGTTAGTAATTGAAGTGTAGGTGAAACCAGGGGAGCAGGTTTTAAGGCTCTGTGCATCCTCAGTGTCCTCTGCGTCTCCGTGGTGGATGAAACAGAAGAGCTACACCACAGAGACACAGAGGACACTGAGGACGCACAGAGAAACCAGTAGTCTGTTTGCCCCACTTCCTCTAGGCGTCAATCTGAATCTGCGTTCATCCGCGTAAATCTGCGGCTGATTTATTTTTAGACCTTTTGTGCAAGTATCGCGGTCTTGCTCCAGCCAATAATTTGTAATGGTGGAAACCTGTACTCGTGGACCATCCGGAAGTGTTGTTCTGTTTGGCTGAGTACGTCCTTGCGTGGATGCTTCTTAAAGCGGAATAGAATCTCGAGAAAAGTTGTCGCTGGTGAAGGGCGGCAGGGAATGTGCAGCAAGTGTCCGCCTGGCGCGATTACGCGTGAGAGTTCGGTCATTCCTTCGGCAAGTGGGACATACTCGAGGGCACCACTTGTCACCACCAGATCAAGCGAATTGTCTGAGAAGGGAAGTGACAAAAGATTTCCCTCTGCAAAGCTGACGTCGCGCGTGCGCCCGGGGCTCTCTTGGACTGCCTTGCGTGCGGCGGTGATTGATGTGGCCGAAAGGTCGAGCGAAGTAATGCTAACCGGAAAATGTAACGAGCGCAGCAACGCCAGAGTCAGCAGGCCGGTGCCGCAACCCGCATCAAGAATCTTCGCGCCGCGAGAAACCGGCAGCGGATAGTTGGCGAAATATTGATCGAGAGAGCGACCGTAGCCGTTGAGCTTGAACGTCAGGTCATAGTAGGCCGCAATCTTGTCGTAGTATGACCCTGCCGGGGCCTCTGTCTTAGTTGCAGTCAGTACGTATTCCATTCAGTACTCCCAGCGGCCTTTAAGGCAGAATCGATCAGAATTGATCAGAAAAGTAAGCGCGTTATTGTAGCCTCCATCCCTGGTTTACTCAACACGCAAAGCCATTTTGTTTAAATGCCCAGCCCTGGAATAGTCGCTGGCGGACAGTACAGGGCGCATAAATGCTGAATTAGCGGGCCTCTGCAAGATCGCAGGACGTCGTGCGTTCCTGCACAGGAACCGGATTTTGCATTTCGACGGGAGGAAATCACCGTGAAGAGAGTAATCGTTTTGCTTGGCTGCGGCGGACTGGCGCTGTTAGCGCTCAGCGCTTTCGCGTTCTCAAGATTGGCGACCGAAGCTGCCTCCGCTGAGCCAGACCCGCAATACCGACAACCGGTGTACGCGGCATCTGCGTTTGATGTCCAGGTTTTGGTTGATGGGCGGCCGCTGGAGGAATACGTGGCGCGCGGCAAGAGCTACGTTGAAGCTATCCCTGGATCGGAATATGAGCTGAGAATTCGAAACCCTTTGCCCTATCGCGTGGCGGTGGCATTGTCAGTGGATGGTCTCAACACGATCGACGCACAGCACACGACAGCATGGAATGCGAGTAAGTGGGTAATCGAACCTTACGGCAGCATCACTATCTCGGGATGGCAAATGAGTTCGGAGCGCGCACGCCGATTCTATTTTACCTCTGAACGAGATTCTTACGGCGCCAAGCTTGGGCAAACGTCCAACCTGGGAAACATTTCAGCCGTGTTCTTCCGCGAACGGCGGTCTTACCCAGTGCCGATCGCTCCACCACCGCGGCCGCGTCCATACGAAGAGGATGGAAAGCGCAGGAGTTCGGAATCGCCGACGGCTGGGTCTACAGCGGAGCGTTCAGCTGATTCTGCTGATTCAGCCGGTAGCGTTCAAAACGCGCCCCTGGCACGCAAGGGACAAATCGCGCCGCAGCCTGATGACGAATATGCAGCAACGGGCATAGGTCGATCGGTTCATAACGATGTGCGCTGGGTCAATATGGAATTGGACTCGCGACCGGCGGCAGAAATTGTGATTCGTTACGAATACTATCCTGCGCTGGTGAGATTGGGCGTGTTGCCGCGCTCCTATCCGCGGCCGGATCCTTTGCGAAGACGTGAGCGAGCGAGCGGATTTGAAGATAGGCGGTTCAGTCCGGAACCGTGAAGGACAGAAGGCAGAAGGCAGAAGGCAGTAGGCAAGAAGGCAGTGGCACCCCTCGTCTGCCTTCTGCTTACTGCCTACTGCTTTCACTTCCTTACCAGCTCCGCCGTGTAGAGTTGTTTATAGACGCGATAGTTATTCATTACCTTTTGTACGTAGCCTTTGGTTTCGTCGAAGCCCACTTCCGAAGTAAACACACCCGGGTCTTTTTGTTTAGCGCGCCTCACCCAGCGGGCCACGTTATCTTCACCGCCGTTGTAGGACGCAGCGACGGCTTCGAGTAGGTTCGGAAACATTCCCGAGAGTTCCGCGAGATATTCGCTGCCAAGACGGATAGAGGTTTCAGGTTGGTAGAGTTGGTTCTCCTGGACATCCGTCATCCCAGCATTCAAAGCATATTTTTGAGCGGCGTCAATTGTTAACTGAAGCAAACCACGGGCACCCGCTGGAGACTTTGCAAGCGGACGGAACACGCTTTCCTGTCTAATGAGTGCGAGGATGAACCGGGGATCGAGTTTACGAGCCCTGGCCGCGGAAATGATCGACTGACGATACGGGGCCGGATATCGATCCGCGGCAGCTGCAGCCTGCGACGCGTTTCGATCTTTGCGCTGTTGAACGAGAGACTGCCGTTTAGTATCGGCCAAGTCAGTCAGTCGGTCGTTTGCAAGCCAACCGTAATACGAGTCAATGCCGCCGGGCACTGCCAGATATGCCGCAAACGCCGCATCGTGATCGCCGGAGCGGTACAGACTATAAGCTTTGAGGTACGCAACCTCCGCGGGAGTAGTTGCAACTCCTTTTAAAAAAGTCCTTCCGCTCAGCTCATCAGCAGTCGCGACGGCTCGCCTCCAATCGCCTTCAGCAACCTTCATGCGAAGCTGAGCAAACAGCGCGTTGGTTTCAGTGACTGTGCCCGTAAATCTCAGGCGTGTGCGCGCAATCCAGTCACTCGCGTCTTGCGAACGGCCGGCTTCGCGCAAAGTGTCAATCGCATTTAAGTGGGCCGTCTCAATTCTTTCTCCATCAGGAAAGCGAGTGACGTATTCGATGTAACGATCTGCAGCTTCTGACGTCTTTCCCATGCGCAGCAACGAGGCGGCGCTGAAGTTTAGACCTTCGCGGCCTTCTTTCAATGAGGAATAATTCCGCGCGAGCCGGTTGTAAGCGTCGTAGGCGTCAGCGTAACGGCGTTCCTGAAAATACGAACGGCCAATTCCCAACAACGCCTCTGCCACGCGCGGATCGCTGGGGTAGTAAATGAGCAAGGCTTGCCAATGTTCTCGCGCCTCCACAAAGGCGCGATTGACGTGATAGATTCCAGCGCGGCGCAGATGCTCATCCGCCGAGAGACGGGTGAGGATTCCTTTCGCATTTCGCGCATCGCGATCCTGGCGGCGCACCGCTGCGAGATTTGCGTCACTGCCCGCTTGAATTGCGTAGAGCGCAACATCACTTGGGAAAAACGCTGTGGCCGCGCCAAGTTGCGGGCTAATAGTTCCGCTAGCTATTACCCCCAACACTGATAACCGAGTCCAAAATTTCACCAGCTTTACCCTCTCTGTATCCTTCACCAGTCCTTTGGCTCATCCGCGCGCTCAAACTTCTGTCCGACTAGTCTGTGGCTTCGATGATCTCGTAGCTCGAAACGATTTCCGCCGTCGGCCTTAATGTGGCTGCGACGCTGCAATATTTTTTGTCGGATAGCTCGATTGCCTGGGTTAGTGATTGCTCGGAAATGTTACGGCCTGTGACGATGTGATGCACTGCAATTCGGCTGTAACTTCGCGGATGCTCAGGCCGGCGTTCGCCGCGAACCTCAAGCCGATAATCGGTCACGTCCTGGCGCTTTTTCCGGAGAATAGAAACTACGTCGACACCGGTGCACGATCCGAGTGCCAGCAGCAGCAATTCCATCGGAGTGGGTGCCGAGTTGCGGATGTGGTCCGTATCAATCAACACCACGTGGCCCGAGGCTGAAGTAGCTTCAAACAGATCCTGACCGACTAGTCGGACAACCGCTTTGGAGTCTTCTGCACCCATTTCCGTCAGCCTCCGGACGCAGAATAGCACAGCGGGCAGAGACCAGCGGTGGACCAATGTCTCAGGAAAATGAGGATTAGCCTGTTGCGTTCACCTAATCACAACAAATTCGCCAGACAAAATCTATACGCCTGCCATGGCACGCTCCTTGTTGCTATAAGGCTCTGATGGGCGAGTCGTTTTGTTTCAAAACTGTGTGCGGACACTACGGGGGCCGCAAAAAATACAATTCGTAGAATCAATAAAGAATCGCCGCCCCTAAATGTTTCTTTAGATTGGGAGGAAGAAAAAATGATCGAAATAAAAAGAAGGCTGGTAACGATACTTGCCTTGGTTGTCGTTGCCTGGGCAGGTGCACTAACTCAAGCTCAAGCTCAAACCTACCGGGGAACGAATCGCGCAATACGCCAGCTTATACTGAGAATCGAAAATCGGACCGACGTACTTCGTAACACGCTGAACGCTCAGAATCAGACAAGAATCTATGGCAGTGGCGCGGAAAACATAAACACCCTGGTGCAAGACCTGGACACGGCTGTCGGTCAGTTACGACAAAACTTCGACCAAAGGCGATCAACTGCTGCCGACGCACAGGAAGTCTTAAACCGTGCCGCGGTCATCGACCAGGTTATTAACTCAAGACGCATCCGCAATGCGGCGGTAGTTCGTAGCTGGACTAACCTGCGCGCAGATTTAAATCAATTAGCCACGGCCTACAACCTGAGCTGGCCGTCTATTAGCCAAACATACCCAAGCAACACCTATCCAACTACCGGTGCTGTCGGCTACGGCGTAAATCGTTTGACTGGCACCTATCGGCTTGATCCCGCGCAAAGCGACGATCCCGGACAGGCCGCTGACCGTGCGACACAATCCATCGGACTTGGCAACCGCACGCGATTGCGTGATCAACTTGCCGCGCGGCTTGAGTCGCCCGATGAGATCGCAATCGAGCTGAGAGGAAGAGATGTGACTCTTGCGTCGTCTCGCGCGCCGCAAATCACGTTTGCAGCCGACGGCATTGAACGCGTTGAAACCACGAGCAATGGCCGGACAATTCGCGCTCGGGCAACACTTGTTGGTGATCAACTGACGGTGAATTCGACGGGAGACCGCGAAACTGAATTCAATGTCACTTTCAATCCCATCGATAACGGTCGCAGAATGAGTGTCACTCGCCGAGTGTACGTACAAGGGCTATCGCGGCCGGTAGTGGTGCAGAGCACCTACAACAGAACGTCTGACGTTGCTCGTTTTGACATCAACAGCGGGCCACAGACGTATCCCAACAACTATCCTACTACTTCCAATACCGATTTTATTATCGTTAATGGAGAGTCGGTAATTGCGGTGCTTGACAACGATCTGTCGACTACTGCGGCCAGGGAAGGCGATCGTTTCACGGCTACCGTGCGGCAGCCATCGCAATACGAAGGCGCCATTATCGAAGGCCATGTTTCCAACGTTCAGCGGAGTGGACGAATAACAGGGCGGTCTCAACTGACTCTAAATTTCGATAACATTCGCATGCGGGATGGCAGATCATATCGCTTCGCGGGCCTGCTTGAATCTGTGAGGACGACTCAGGGTGACACCGTCAGGATAGACAATGAAGGGTCGATCCGCGACAACAATCAAACCACCAAAACTGCCGAGCGAGCCGCGATTGGAACCGCGGTTGGTGCAATCATTGGCGCCATCGCAGGAGGCGGCAAAGGTGCAGCCATCGGCGCGATCGTTGGCGCCGGCGGCGGCGCGGGATCTGTGTATGTGCAGGGCCGTGATGACCTTGATTTGCTGAGAGGCACGGAGTTGACGATTCGTGCGACGGGGCCGCGGTAGAAGCGGACCAATTAAAGCTGAAGGCCGGTGACGAGGGTTGCCGGCCTTTTATTTTCGTCGCTCAAACAAACCTGTGTTAGTATTTATTCATTATTAACTCTTGACTACTCAGGTTAGGCTTCACAACGACAGGTCGCGCTCACAAGAATTTCTCCTCCCACACTGGCAGCGTCAAGAAACCTTGAAACTGCAGTTTGCGTTAAAGTAGCGATAGGACGTGGGAGGTCCATCATGCCAAAGATTCTTATAGTCGATGACGACGACGCTATTCGCGACACACTCTACGAGCTTCTTTCCGAAGAATATGTTTGCCAGACCGCTGAGACGGCGGAAAAAGCGGTAGCAAGGCTTGAGGCGGATATTTATGACGTGGTGCTTACGGACATTTCAATGCCGGGGTTGAGTGGTCTGGAACTCCTGGGGCACATTCGTCAAAAGTTTTCCGACACTCCGGTCATTATTATTTCCGGCATTGGTGATCAGGAACACGCGCAGGGCTTAATCAAGCTGGGAGCGTTCGATTTTCTGTTGAAGCCGTTCAAACTTGAGGTGGTCGAGAAGAGTGTCCGGAGGGCTGTCGAGTATCGCCGGCGTGTGCAGGAAGGCTCTAAGATGGAGGCGAATCCTGAGACCAATGATAATGAATCTGACGATTGGAAAATTGTTAAAGAAAACTTTCGATGACCGCAGAACTTCTATCAGGCAGCTACGCCTGCAAACCGCCTCACCTCGTTGTTTGTCTTCTCAAAAATTTTCTGGGCTAACTCACTAATGCGCTCCGCGCGAAATGGCTTCGTGACTACCCAGTTGACCCTCGCTTGCTTTTGTTCGTCAGATCCAACTGCTTCGCCCCAGCCGGTGATCACGGCAATTGGAACTGTTTCATTCTTCTCGCGGATCGCGTGTGCAAGCTCCCATCCGCTCATCCCCGGCATGCCCACGTCGGTGAACACGCCGTCAAATTCTTGTACTGCGAAGAGGCTGAGAGCCTCGCGACCGCCCGGTGCCAGATAGACTCTACAGCCTTCGGCTTCGAGTAAATCACGCAGCAACTCCCGCACTGCGTCTTCGTCATCCACTACCAAAATCTTTGGTTGTGGCCCGTTAAACGACCGCTCGATAGTTGGACTCATTGTCTCGGCGGTGGCGATCTGTTGCGCTTCAAGTGTAGCGGCAGCTTCCTCGCTAATATTGGCCTTGGGCAGAATGATCTTGAACCTGGTGCCTGCATTCACTTCCGATTCGACTTCTACCGAACCTTCATGCCTCCGGATAATTCCGAAGCTCACTGCCAGGCCCAGCCCCATGCCTGCCTTGCCCTTGGTCGTGAAGAAAGGATCGAATATGCGCGACTTAACTTCTGGCGGCATGCCGGTGCCCGTGTCGGCGACCGAGATTGCGACCGTCTCACCAACATCTTCCGCTGCCAGAGTCAGGTTACCACCCTCGGGCATCGCATCGACTGCATTGAATACCATGTTGACGAGCACCTCGCGCAATTCAGATTCATCGCCCATCACTTTCGCTTTTGAACGGATCTGAAGATCGACAGTGATCTGCACGTTTGAAGCTTCGGCGCGATCCTTCCAGCGAGGCCTGGTAATTTCACTTACGTCAAAGAGTATTTGATCGATGGAGATGGGCTCGAAGTCGTGGTCTCGTCTTTGCCGCGCAAAATCCTGAATCCTTTTGACAGTCTTGGCGCCGTCGTCAGCTGTTTTGATTATGATGTTGAGACCGCGTTGGATTTTTTCGGGATCGTTGGTGCGCAGAATCAACTGCGCCCGGCCCAGAATGCCGGCGAGTGTATTGTTGAAGTCGTGGGCCACGCCTGAAGCCAATTCACCAAGAGCGGAAAGTTTTTCCATTTGTGAGAACTGCTCACGAATGCGTTCCTGCTCCGCGATGTAATGCGAGAGCTCTTGAACGTGTCGTTCAGCTTGTTCGGCCTGGTTCGCTGAGGCTTCGATGTTTTTTAGATAAGTGCGATAAGTGAAGAATACGATGGCGATGACGGGGAAGGTGATGATCAGCGCGTAAAAGCCAAACTGCCCCATCAGCTTCGCAATCACCGCAGCCGAACTCGCGCCTGCAAAATAGGTAATGGAAGTCCACAGGTAATGTTTCTTCCACGTCTGCCAAATTGCCTCATCTGCTTTGAGAGCGCCCAGCACAGCTACGATGCCGGAGTTTGCGGCGTACTGCAGCAGCGCCATCAAACCGACTGCGGTAATGAACCTTCCTGACGTTGGGCTGGCATTGAGCGCTACCGGATCTCCAAAGAAGTAGGTCAACGTATACGAGGTTACGCAAGCCGCCCAAGCTGCACAGGCCCAGTTAAAAAGCATTGTCGAGGGCTTCCGGCAATAGTCGCTGCGAAAAGACGAGAGAAAGGCTTCAGTGGCCGCCATCAGGATTGCGGCTTCACATCCGTAAAGCAGCAGCGTGAGAAATATGAAGGTATCGGAAACAGAAATCCAGGAACCAAACTGTGGGATCTTGATTGTGATGCGCGAGCTGAGGAGAGCGGTTATGACGACCAGAACACCAAGCTTTAGATCGACGATCTGTGGGTTGAGGCGAACCGCCGCCAGGAAATAGATCAAGCCACCGGCCGCCACCGTGGTCCACATATACGGCCGTACCAGCTCACTGCTTCGAAGATGTAGTTTAGGAAACATCCGAAGACTCTGTTCTGCGAAGAACGCGATCGATTTCGAACCGTGAGTGGGCGGGGCTTTGCGAACGCAGACTAACCAATGTACGAGAGGTGGGAAGGACCGTAAGTGCTTCTGAGGGGCAGTGGTTTGAATTTGATGTCGATAAGATCATTTCCGCACTTTGACCTTTTTTCGGGGAGTTCATTTCAGAAAAATCGTGTCGTAAACTGTGCGAAGGTGATAGCCGGCTCGCTTGTAAAATCTCTGGGCATCCTCGTTTTCATCGTTGACGAAAAGGCAAATAGATCTCGTTCGCCATAAAAGCATGCTGGCCAGCTGTGACATACAGCGGCGTCCGTAACCTTGCCGGCGGGCTGCCGGGTTTACCCACACACCTTCAATGTATGTAGTCTCCGGGGTCTTGGCGACGACTTCTGCTTTAAATTGCAGTTTTCCATTCTCCGTCAACACCCAGGTTCTTCCTTGCGCTATGCGGCGGGCATAACGTTCCTGAAAACCGGCCGCGTCCTGTTGTCTGGGATCCACGCCGCTCTCCTCGAGCGCCATTTCAGCATGCACCGGTAGAAGCAACGGCAAGTCTTCAGTTGTTGCAAGTCGCAGGTTTGATACTTTTGAAACTTCAATGGGCCAACGGAGTTCAAACAGTAACTCACGGCAGGCACGTCGCATCTCCTGGCCTTCGACTGCGTAGTGGGACCAGAAGTTCTCGATGCGATTCTCCTCGCACATGATTAAGTGCACCGCGTTGCAGCGCTGCGCTGTTTTCGCAAACGCCTGCAATGCTTGATCGCTGGATGTTTCTAACAACGTGGCGTGGCCGATCAGAGCTACACCTTCGAGTTCGCCGAGCTGGTTGCGATAACCGTAAAACGTTCCGCGATTCTGCTGGCTTTGAAGGCCGTTGTCGTGAATCATTCCCGCGAGGTAGGCCGTGTAGATCGGGCGCCTGCCAAGAAACGCGAGCACATCGGCGAGCTCAGAATTTTCCAACGCGTTAACGCTGCCCGCGGCGGCGGCGAGCGGGAACTGATAGTCGTTAAGTGGTTTTTTTAGGAGAGAAGCTTGCATGATTGGTATGGGGGCAGTTGATAGTTGGAAACTAGCGCATGAATGTTGTGGCATCGCCCAGCAGCGAACGGTCGGCAAGCAGCACGCCATCCGATATCAAGACGCCGTCGCTGATTAATACTCCGTCAGCCAGCAACACGCCGTCAGCAAGAAGGACACCGTCAGCGAGCAGGACGCCCGCAGGCAGCAGGTTCACGCCAGTGCCTAACGTCGTTCCGTTGCTGGTCACGATGCAGTCGGAAATCAGAACGCCGCTGGAAAGCATCGTCTGGTCAGAAATCAAAACACCAAGACTTAGCGTAGTGCCATCCGAGATAAGCACGCCGAGATCGTAAATCTGTTGGTACTTAGTTATGAGAGCTGAACCCTTTGCGTAGCCCTGGTCCGCAATCACTCCCTGCGACCACGTGAATGTGGTTCCGTCAATCGACGATTGTGCGGATGGAGCTGAACCGGTAAGCATTGCCGCGCCCAGAGCGGTGGAATTCGTAAGGTCAGTGCGCACCAACTTTGCCAACTTTACTGCGCCTTCGATATTTAGCTGACCGGCACCCTGTTCGAGAACGTTCATGTTGGGCAGTTGCTGGGCCGTGTAGCTCAATATCATCTTGACCATGTTCGGGGTCAACTTGGGATTGGCCTGAAGCAGCAAGGCGGCAGCGCCAGACACCAGGGGGGCGGAAACAGAGGTTCCACTAAGATACATCATCTTCTGATTGTTCTTGCCGGGGGCTAAGCCGGTATCCAAACTCGGAGTCGTGGAAACCAGGTAGTTATTAGCTGCCTCAGCAAAGATCAACTTATTGCCGGGAGCGACGAGGTCGGGCTTGATCAGGTTGTCGTAGTGACGAATGCCGAACTTGTCGGTCCAGAAACTTCTGGTGGGTCCGCGTGAGCTGTAGGAGGTCACTGCGTCGTCGTGGCGAGCGTTGGTGCCGAATGAGTTTGTCGCTCCCACCGTGATTGCGGAAGGTTCGTTGCCCGGTGCATGAATCGCGCCGTATTGCTTGCGGCCGAATTCATCCTTGCCATCATTGCCGGCGGCGGCTACAACAACTATTCCTGCATCAACCAGTTTCCTTACAGCCACACAGAGAGGGTCGTTCTTATAAGATGAGATGGCCGGAGCGCCAAGGCTCAGGTTAGCCACGCGAATGTTGTAAGCAGTACGATTCGAATAGATCCAGTCGAGAGCCGAGAGAATCATCGAGGTATTACTGCGGCCCAACGAATTAAGCACGCGAAGGTTGATCAGATTGGCGTTGGGTGCGATGCCTGTGTAATTGCCGCTAAACAAACTGCCATTTCCAGCAGCGGCGGTGGCAACGTAAGTTCCGTGTCCGAATGGATCATCGAGGCGATTCTCACCGGTGAAGTCCTGGCTGTAAACAACTCGAGCTCCGACTGACTTGTGCTCTGCATAAAGTCCGGAGTCGAGAACGGCAATGCCTATTCCGGTTCCGTCAAGGGTGTATGCAGCGCCAGCCGAGTTTGTCTGACTGCGCACATCATCAGCACCGGTTGTCGAAGTAACGTGTCCGAGTGAAGTCACCTCTTCGTCAAGGCTCACAAAATCTACTTCATCAAACCCGGCGAGCTCATCGACAACACTTGCGGGCAACTCAACAGAATAGGCGTTGAAATTTTTGAAGAATTTGTTGACATGTACGCCATTCCTGTTTAGCAAGGCCTTCAGCGGACCGCTGACAGTGCCTCCGAGCTGGAGGATGACGCTCACCGTTTCATCCGCGTTTGAGCTTCGCGACGCGCGCGTGAGTAAATTGTCCGCGACCTTCTGCGCCTTACTGACAGTCTGATCAGATGCGGCCGAGGCACTGTTTAATACCAGGCCACTGCCAAGCACTGACAGAACGAGCGCAAGAGAGAGGGTAAAGGTGATTAGGGTGGGGGTCTTTGTTCTCTTCATCATAATTACTTTCGTTTCGCCTAAATTCGTATAGTCGCCCGTTTAAAAACACTTTCCGGGCGCAGCCCATTTCGCAACGACCGTGCCAGCCTGTTCGCGACCATGAGAATGCGATTTAGCCCTGATTTTGAGGGCTTTTGACGAGTTTTGCCGTGAGACACAGAATCGGTCTGACAGGTCAGCTTGATGGAATGACCGGTTCAATTTGATAGGATTATTGCGATGTTATTAAAGCAGCTTCCCG
>DASZDU010000085.1:0-13063 GCA_035941655.1 Pyrinomonadaceae bacterium
CAATCTCGAGTACAGCGACTTGCACGTTCATCAATGTGACTATCAATCGTCGTGCGCCACCGTGGTTATGCTGGATTGCTCGCATTCGATGATTTTGTATGGAGAAGATCGTTTTACGCCGGCGAAAAAAGTAGCACTGGCACTGGCGCACTTGATTCGCACGCAGTACCCCGGCGACTCACTCCGTATCGTGCTCTTCCACGACAGTGCGGAAGAACTGCCGCTGGCCAAGCTCGCAGTCACCCAGGTCGGTCCTTATCACACCAACACCGCCGAGGGACTGCGGTTAGCGCGCCGCATTCTGCAGTCGCAGCGCAAAGAGATGAAGCAGATCGTTATGGTCACTGACGGCAAACCGACGGCCTGCTTCGTTGAAGGGAATATTGCGGCTGCCTCCAGCGGAAGGCATGCGGGCCCGACGCCCGGCGTGCCGGTAACACGTCGACTTTATAAAAACTCGATGGGCGGCGACCCTTTCGTGATGGAAGCAACGTTCAAAGAGGTCCAGGCTTGTCGAAAAGCCGGTATAATGATCAACACGTTCATGCTGGCCAGCGACTATTACCTGGTCGAGTTTGTAAAACAGATGAGCGCCATGACTAATGGCAAAGCCTACTTCGCGAACCCGGGCAATCTATCGCAGTTTGTGTTGATCGACTTTCTTCGGCGGCGAACCAGCCGCGTCAGGTAGCATTACGGCTCTCATTAACAGCTAAGGAATTCTCGTGGTCGAATCAAAGCGTGGTGGACCCCTACCCAGGCGATATTTCGTTCCATATTTTGTACTGGCCATCGGGCTCCTCAGCACTCTTCTGTTTTCTTACTACGTTTGGCGAACCGGCGAGGCAAAAGACCTCGAACGCTTCAACACCACTACTCAGGAATTAACAACCTATGTACGCGGCAGACCGCGGCTCTACATTGAAGTGTTGCGCGCGGCTACAGGTTTATTTGCCGTCAGTCCCTCCATCAATCAGGGCCAGTTTCAAAAATTTGTGGACCGTCTGGAATTAGCGGATCAATACCCGGGCGTGCAGGGGATCGGGTTTCTGGTGCGTGAGAAGCGTGGTCCCAAAGGCGCCTTCACAACTACCCGGCCACAGCCCGGGCTGGAAGACTTTCGAGTTTGGCCCGATAAGAACGAGGACGAGTATGCCCCGACTCTTTACTTTGAACCGCTCGATCGTCGCGATCCGGCAGATGACTTTGGCGTTCATATGGATCCTGCTTGCCGGGCAGCAATGGAAACCGCGCGTGATACTGGTCTGCCCGCCACGTCGTCAAAAGTTATGCTGGCCCAGCTGACCGGCGATAACAAGCAAGCCGGATTTCTAATCTACGCTCCCATTTACGAGAACGACCGCACGCCCAAAACGATTGAGGAACGGCGCGAGGCATTAGCGGGCTTCGTGTACAGCCAGTTTCGGGCGGCAGACTTTTTGAAAGCCATCCTGGCCATCAAAAACACCAGCGACATTGATATGCGTCTCTACGATGGGCCACAAACCACAAGCGAAAACCTGCTGCACGACACAGCGATCGGTTCCGGAAGTTTTGAAAGTAGCAAGCCGCGATTTACAACTCTCACCCGAGTAGAGGTTGCAGGCAGAACCTGGACCGTAGCCTTTGCTTCTCGTCCTGCATTTGGTTCGGCGGCAAACTCGGCCTCTCTTTACCTGACCTTGCTGGGTGGCGTGTTGATGACGCTCCTGCTGTATGGTCTCACCTACTCGCAAGTCAATGCCGCCTCGGCCGCTGAGGCTGCGGCTACGGATTTGCGCGTGTCTGAAGGGAAGGTGCGGAAAACGCTCACCGATCGCGAGCGAGCCGAAGAGGCTTTGCGAGAAAGCGAAGAGCGCTACCGCGAGTTGGTCGAAAACGCAAACGACATCGTGTTTATGCTCGACCTCGAGGGCAATGTCACTTCCATTAACAAAGCTGTCGAATCGATGACGGGTTATACCCAACGCGAACTCATCGGCATGAACATGTCAGAATTTCTCACTCCCAGATCGACCGACAGCGCTCGACGCATGACTGAACGCAAATTGGCTGGTGAAGAACGCACGAATTACGAAGTGGACGTGCGTGCGAAAGATGGGCGGGTTTTCACTTTGGAAATAAGCAGCAGGCTAGCCCTCAATCAAGGCAAACCGGTTGGTGTGCAGGGTGTCGCGCGCGACATCACCAATCGTCGCCTCGCGGAGGAGGCATTACGACAGGCAGATCAGCGTGCCTTGTCGGAGTATGAACGGCTGCTGGAAAAAGTTGCAGGTCTCGCCCAGACGCTCGGAACCGCCCGTGATCTGCTTGCTATCTTTCGCGGCCTAAGAGAGTTTACGCAGTTGTCGGTGCCCTGCGACGGCCTCTTTGTTTCTCTCTATGATCCGCATCGCGATGTTCGTACAGCCTGCTACGGTTGGGGCGACGGCGAGGAGATCGACACCTCTGAACTTCCGCCCATGCCGGTAAACTTCACTGGACCAAATAGCCGCGCGGTAAGAACGAACCAGGTGATTATTACCAACGATTACCAGGCCGAGACGCTCGGCCATCCGGCGGTGTTGGTCGGGCCCGACAACGGCCTGCGACCACAGGCGTCGCTCTCAGCGCCGATGGCGGTGATGGGCCGCATTATCGGCACCATCGAGGTGCAAACATATGAAACCGCGGCGTATCGAGCCGAGCATGCTACGGCGATGCACATGGCTGCAAATCTGACCGCCGTCGCAATTGAAAATGTGCGCCTGCTTGAACGCGAGAGTACCGCGCGAGCGAGCGCGGAAGAGTCGAATCGCCTGAAGGATGAATTCCTGGCAACCGTTTCCCATGAACTCCGCACACCGCTGACCGCAATCCTCGGGTGGTCGCGAATGTTAGAGGGTGGTTCGCTCGACAGCGAGGTGGCAAGTCGCGCAATCGAGACCATCAAGCGAAATGCGAAGTCGCAAGCTCAAATCATTGACGACATCCTCGACGTTTCCAGAATCATCACCGGTAATCTGTATCTGGAACTGAACCCGGTGGAGATTGCACCGGTGTTGGAGGCGGCAGTAAACGTGGTGCGACCCACGGCGGACGCAAAAGGCATCCATATCGAGCTCGACTTCGAACCCGAACCGGCTGCTGTGCCCGGTGACATTCATCGGCTGCAACAGGTCTTTTGGAATCTGCTTTCAAACGCCGTCAAGTTTACTCCTGCGGGCGGACGTGTGACTGTCGGTCTTCGTCATCAGGGTCCTCAGGTGGAGATCACAGTCGCCGACAGCGGCCAGGGTATTACTCCTGAGTTTATGCCATTCGTTTTTGATCGATTCCGCCAGGCAGACAGCACGTCCACGCGACAGCACGGGGGCCTCGGGTTAGGGCTGGCCATCGCCAGACACCTCGTCGAAATCCATGGTGGGTCAATATCGGCAAGCAGCGACGGCCAGGGAACAGGTGCGATCTTCAATGTGAGACTGCCGCTGGTCGGCACGATCGTTGAAACTGCGCCGGTCCTGGAAACCGAGGAGAGAGCGACTAATGAGCGTATAAAATCGCAGCAGATACTGTCGGACTTGAACGTGCTGCTCGTTGATGATGACCAGGACACTTTGGACCTGCTGGGCGCCGCGCTAACGCAGCGAAGCGCGAACGTAACGGCCGTGTCGTCCGCGGCTGCGGCACTCGAGTCGATAAAAATCTCGAGGCCGGATGTCGTCATTTCTGATATCGCGATGCCCGGTGAAGACGGATACCAATTGATTCAGAAGGTACGGAAACTGAATTTGGTGCCGGAGTTACCGGCCATTGCGATCACGGCTTATGCCAAGGAAGAGGACAAGCAGCGCGCGCTTGATGCAGGCTACCATCGATACCTGTCCAAACCGGTGGAGCTTGGCGAATTCATCTCGGCAGTAGCTGAACTGGCCCGGATGGAACTGTCAATGGCAGATGCCAGAGGTCAGATATCAGATGTCAGCTAAGACGAACCTGCGTCCCTTTCTGACATCTGATTTTGGAGTGCGCTGACCTGTCAGCGCTTTGGCCTTGGGCGGCCTATCACCCAAGTTTTCCAATAGTTCAGGCGACCCGGCTGCGACAGGTCGCAGCCGAACCAAAGCGGTGCCAAGTCACCGCACTCCAAAGAATGCCGGCACACAAAAAGTACACGATCGAAGAGCGCGTCCGCTGGGGAGACGTCGACGCAGCCAGCATAATTTTCTACGGAGCTTACATCCGCTTCTTTGAATTCGCGGAGACAGAATTGTTTCGCTCCGTCGGGTTGCCTTACGGCGTTATGTTTGACGAGCTCGACATATGGCTGCCGCGCGTTCACCTCGAATGCGACTTCCATCACGCTGCTCAACTCGACGATCTGCTGGAGGTCTCGGTTTATGTGGGGCGCTTTGGTAACAAGTCTATGCGTTTGGATTTTGAGGTGAGACGAAAAGGTGATGCGCTGATTATCGCGGATGCTCACTTCGTGCTGGCCGCAGTGCGCCGCGATACCTTTGAGACGGTTCCAATTCCCGATGAACTCCGTAAACGGCTGGCGGCATATACCAAGTCCATCAATTCAGAAACGTACTCGGCTTGATAAAGAAAAGGGCCTACGTCTTCGCTCCGGAGGAGCGATATGTTTATAGACAAACCCCGAAAGAGCCCGCGGCTCGGAAACAAAGATCTCTCTTTTGCTGCGATCTAAACTTGCCATGATATTCGCGCGGCGAGTTGAATATTATTTTCATTCACACCGTGGCTTTAGCCCGGTGAAAGAAGGACTTCTTGATCCCTCTAACCGTTTTAACGGTTTACCTGCTGACTGACTGAAACCGTTGAAACGGTTTCAGGTTTTCGGGTTTTCCCTTGACACCGGGCTAAAGCCACGGTGTGAATGAAACGGTAAACTTCGTCATAAACATATCGTCCTCCGGGACGAGATCGCTTGAATGAAATATTCGACGCTGCAATCCCCGAATTGATCATGGACGATAAAAAACCTGCTTACTCCGATAGTGCGCTGGACGAAAACACCGTCGATCGTGATCCGTTGATTCTGTTTAAGCGCTGGCTGAATGAAGCAATCGCTGCTGGATTTCACTTGCCCGAGGCCATGACGCTGGCAACTGCGACGCCTGAGGGAAAACCTTCGGCGCGCCTGGTACTGCTGAAGCAGGTAGACACTCGCGGTTTCGTTTTCTTCACCAATTACAACAGCCCGAAGGCGCGCGACCTCGACTCAAACCCACAAGCTGCACTCGTTTTTTATTGGCCACAATTCGAACGGCAGGTGCGCGTCGATGGCACAGTTGAACGTACTTCTGCTGCAGAGTCTGATGCGTATTTCAAGACACGTCCGCGCGAAAGCCAGATCGGCGCGCTGGCTTCGCCGCAAAGCGAAGTGATTGCCTCAAGACAGTTTCTTGAACGACAAGCAGGTGAACTTGAGCAGCGTTACGAAGGCCGTGAAGTAAATCGCCCGGCGCATTGGGGCGGTTTTCGTCTGCATCCTGAAAGAATTGAGTTTTGGAAGGGACGCCCGAGCCGCCTGCACGATCGAATTGTTTACGAGAGACAGGCTGATGCCTGGTCTATCAAGCGACTGGCCCCTTGAGCTTGTCAATTGTCCGACAAACTTAAGTTTGTCGCGGCGTACGACAAGCTAAAGCCTATCGGACGTCAAAACAGATCCACTAAACCAACTCCTTCACTCAACTGGTCGCAAAGCCGCAAACGCATATAGCAGCGTGAGCCCCGCAAATAGGATCGTTAGCGTGTAATAGCCGAGTTTCAACCACCAGTGGGAAAGATGATCCTTAACATCAAAAACCCACTGAAGGACCAACCGAACTCCCCAGAACAACGCGTTATATCCACACACCCAACGCGCAAGACTACTACCGGCGGCCAATTCCCTGGAATTGAAGAGACTGATCAAGCCAAAGGCGGCAATCGCCAGCACAACGTAACCGCCGTAAACCCAGTACATTTGGCGATGCAAACGAGAGAGGACAGCTAACTCCGTTTTCCATTTCAATTGAAAGGGTACGAGCGCGGATGCAATCAAAATGCACAACTGCGCCGCACCGGCCATGAAGATCAATTGGGGTAACAATTCTCGCATCGACATTGCGACATCAGAACTTCAATGTACACCGAGAGCGTGCATAAACGGCATGATGATATTCCTGACAAACGGCGGGTGAAATAAAACATAGGCGGGTAGAATCAGGGTAAGCATCACAAACAGCCGCCCGCGCCACCCGCGCCCGAGGCCAATGGTCCTACCAGCCCGCGACCGTTCGGCAAACATGGCGAGGGCCTGGGTTCCAAAGAAGAGCGTAGGTCCGCCATAGCCTCCTCCTGCCGGAACCGAAATAACTACATCATGGATGAAGCCACTAAAAACAAATCCCACTAAGATCGCCCAGCGTGGTCCAACTCTTGAGTTAAGCGGGCGGAAGAGAAAGCGGTGCGTCAAATCGCGGAAGGCTGTGTTCCACCGCCGGCCCCAAAACTCGCCTACGCTGACCGAGGATAGCGGACGGTTCATGAGGGGGCGAGCATCAATACCGAAGCGTCTCCACGCGCAACTAAGAAGATGAAATGCGCCAAAGTGAAGCATCAGGATCAAGCCAATCATCCCCAACCAACCAAAGGTGATTTCGTGATCGTCGTAGACCCAACCTGCCCAGCCCCAAAACAGCGCGACGCCAAGGATGAGCCTTACGGCACCAATGACCCATTCGCCGGCGTGCACGGGTTCGTTCAGAGGCAAACTTTTAGAACTGAGAAATGCATTAGCGTCCAATCCCGGCCAGGCAAACAGATATCCGGCGTGTTGCCACCATTGAGCGCCAGGAGCGAAGGTGCGGCGCCACGTTAGCCATTTACAACCTGAAAAGATCGCTGCGGAGAGCAGCCACATGAAAACCCATCGGGGCCAATCTGCCGGCGTAAATAGCAGCACAGCGACCGGCAAGACAATTAACGGTCCCCACCCGCGCCACGCAGAAATGTGTGGGGTAAAGTTCCGGACGATAGTGTCTTCTATGGTAGGCGTGTGCGTCGTGTCCTAATTTGGATTTCTCTAACGCAAACTGTTAGTTTGCGGGAGCGTTGAACGCAATTCACCATCGAAGCTAACAGTTTGCTTTACAAATTAGTACACTCCGAGGCGTGTGAATCAAGAATCTCGGTAAACTTCAGATTAGAACGAGGAAATACTCGGGGTCCCAGCTTCGCAGAACTAGAGCGGTCGGAGCGCGCGGCGCGCAAGCTTCTTCTTCAATCCGATGTAGCCCTGTTCGCCGGCAACCAGGTCGCCTAATACTTTTTTGATTCCTTTGTGGCCGCGTGCGAATTCGATCATTCGTTCGGTAAACGGCGCGCCCCAGAAATTTCCATAAAAGCGCCGGCGCATTTGCGAAGCGCGCCGGAGTTCAGCGCCGAAGTCCTCGCGCCAGCGCCGCTCGTAATCCTGCGGCTGCCCTTCGAGAAATGCGTCAGCGAACAACTCCGCTGAACGCAATGCGTAGTAAATTCCCTCGCCT
Organism: Pyrinomonadaceae bacterium; assembly: GCA_035941655.1. Classification (GTDB taxonomy): domain Bacteria; phylum Acidobacteriota; class Blastocatellia; order Pyrinomonadales; family Pyrinomonadaceae; genus PSRF01. The sequence continues at coordinate 7,539 of DASZDU010000085.1, forward strand.
GTTACCGGATCAGCAAAACCTGCCGCGTCACCCAGCAGCGCCCAGCCTTCACCACACGCGCGTCGCTTGTCCCAGGTTTCGTCCGCCAGACCGGGTATGCGCGCTGCATAACGTTCGGCAGTCGCTCTCAGGTTCTTTTCAATGTTGAGGGCGCCTGATTTGTGGGAACGCTTCCAGATATTTGCGTTGCCATCCTCCCGTTGCTGGTAGTAACCAAACATGAACTGCCAGAGCAGCGCATCAAGTGCTTTGTGATCGAAGGCGTCCTGCGTGGTCGCAATGCCGAAGGAGATATGGTCCAAACGAGGAAAAGCCCACGCGTAACCAACCCAACCCGGCAGGAACGCAATGACGGTCGGCACGCTTCCCTGTTCCGGCAGCGGTGCGCGATAGCCGAAGGCGACTTCCATGTCGGAAGCTGCCAGGGGACCGGCAAGCTTCTTGGCGATGGCGCTGTTTGCGCCATCGGCTGCCACCAATACGCTCGCTGCCCATTCAGAGTGATTTCGGCCGCGTAGTGTCCAACCCGTTTCAGTTCTCGTTATCGCTCGCGCCGTAATTTTCTCCGCCACGACCTTCGCGCCCGCCTCGCGCGCGCGTTCGCGCAGGTAGGAATCGAAAGCAATGCGCGAATAGATTGCGAATGGCTCATCAAGCTGCAAATGCAGATGCCTGCCAGACGGCGAGTACATGTCCAACTCATCTACCGTGCGACCGACAGCGCCCAGCAAGTGCGGCCAGGCTTTGAGCGCTTTCGCGGTCACGCCGCCGCCGCAGGCCTTCGGCTCACCTTCCGGACGGCCATCAAATAGCACGACTCTCGCGCCGCCGCGCGCGAGACGCTCGGCAGCAAACGAGCCGGCCGGACCAGCGCCAACAATCAAGACATCAAAACGATCTGTTTCCATTACCCTGCGCCGTGGTTAGGATGGAAGTAGTTCAGCGTTCAAGCAGTTCGTAGTTCAAACTTTAGTTTGTCCGTTGAATGTGACGCAAGGTGCCAACTCGTTTGATGTGATAAAATTCTCGCGTTCCCGGAAAACGAAATTTGCTCCACTGAAACGGCTGGGCGAACCCGCCTCAGCATTTCAGCCGCGCGGATTCGTCCACCAGCACTGCATTATTGATGCCGTGTTGGGAAAATCTTTTGGCCAACGCCATGGAAAATGCCAGCGCGATTGTTTTCAGCGGCATTGCTCCGCACCCACCGATAATGGTTGCTGAAGTGGGGCGCGAAGCCATCGCGGAGGTGCGTGCCTCAATCGCAGCAATGGGTGAATTCACACGGCGCCTCGTCGCGAGCGGCGCGGAAACCGTAGTGCTCATCTCGCCTCACGCTCCGCTCGACGCGAGTGCCTTTGTTGCATATCACACACCGCAGCTTTACGGCGACTTTGCAAACTTCCGCGCGGCCGGCACCAACGTCAAGTTTTCACTCGATGAAGCGTTGCTCGAAGCGATCCGCGAATTTGCGGCCAGGCGCGATTATGAAGTGATCAACCTCGACAACTTTCCGCTCGATCACGGCACCGCCGTACCGCTTTACTTCCTTGATCGCAATGGCTGGAGTGGTAGTGTAGTCGCGCTCGGCTACAGCTTTCTTTCTAATGACGATCATTTGAAGTTTGGCGAATGCATTAGGGCCGCCGCGGACTCGAGTGGGCGGCCGGTTGCGTTTATCGCCAGCGGGGATCTGAGTCACCGTTTGAAACCAGATGCGCCCGCGGGCTACAACCGAGCCGCGCACCATTTTGATGACGAAGTAGTGGGTGCAATTCACGATAGCTCGCCGGAGCGAATAATTGAGATCGATCCGCAGCTCAGGCAAACCGCCGGCGAGTGTGGCTATCGCTCCATGCTGGTGGCGCTCGGCGCTGTGAACAAACTGTCACTGGCGTGTGAAGTTCTGAGCTATGAGGCGCCATTCGGCGTGGGCTATCTGGTGGCACAACTGACAAATGCGAACGCGTCTAAAACCAAGGGCAATCGTTTGACCGATTCGACGAATCCAGAACACCAACGGTTAACAGCGGAACTGCCGGCGCTGGCCCGTCGTGCCGTAGAGACGTTCGCGCGAACAGGAAAACAGATCGATACACCAGCTGAAATAACAGCGCTCCTCTCGGTTCGTGCTCCCTGCTTTGTTTCGATTAAGACTCTGAACGGCGAGTTGCGAGGTTGCATCGGTACTGTTGAACCAGTGAAGGACAATCTGGCCGAGGAATTAATTGCCAACGCAATTAATGCCGCCACACGCGATCCTCGGTTCGATCCGGTCTCGCCAGAAGAACTGGCGAACTTGCGCTATTCAGTAGATGTTCTGCGTGTGCCCGAACCGGCAACCTTGGAAGATCTTGATCCGAAGGTTTATGGCGTGATCGTTGAGGACGAATCAGAACGGCGTCGCGGGTTGTTGCTCCCGGACATTCCTGGCGTGGAAACCGCCAGCCAACAGGTCGACATTGCCGCACGAAAGGCCGGTATTCCTGCTGGAACGCCGTTGAAGCTCACACGTTTTAGCGTTGATCGTTTTCGGGAGTAGGATTGCCCGTCCTACAACTTAAACATCCAAATTTCTGACATCCAGCGCGTTGTCTTCGATGAATTTCCTGCGAGGCTCTACCGCATCGCCCATCAGCACGGTAAATATCTCGTCAGTTTCTACAGCATCGTCGATCCTCACTTGTAACAACGTGCGCTTCTCCGGGTTCATAGTCGTTTCCCAGAGCTGCTCGGGATTCATTTCACCCAAACCTTTGTAACGCTGAATGGATAGATCTTTTTTGGCGGCCGCTAGTACTTTTTCGAGCAACTCCTCACGTGTAGCAATTTCTTCACTGGCCCCATTCGTGCCCGTGATAAAAGGCGCGGCCAGAGTGTCTTCAAGGCCCATGTAAAGTTCGATAGCCTTTTGAAACTCTACAAAGCTGGCGAAGTTCCAGTCGATCGCCAGTCTCAAACCTGACGTGGTCGTGGTTTCAAGTTTCCACATCCCATGTTCTTCATCGTGCGGCAGCTCGGTTTCAAAACCAGCCTTCTCGACGATAGCTCTAACCTTCGACATCAGTTGACTGCTCTGAAAGACTGACCGTAGTGTCGTGCCTCCCTTGCGCAACACGCCTTTCTTTCCACCGAAAGCCTCGAGCAAGGTGTCGAGCAGATGCAGATCGCCGCCGAGACGACGTGCCGCGCGCTCGCGATAACGTTTGAGGTCTACCAAACTCTCTAACGACCGGGCCAGTTCCTTACCTTCGATATCGTGATTCGCTCCCACCGACTTTACCGTCATATCAGCGGTTGCCATGCGCATCAGATATTGGACCATCAGACCTTCGTCTTTTATGTATTCTTCTTTTTTGCCGCGCTTCACTTTGAATAACGGCGGCTGTGCGATGTAGACATAGCCGCGTTCAACCAGCTCCGCCATCTGACGATAGAAGAATGTGAGCAGCAGCGTTCTGATGTGGGAGCCGTCTACGTCGGCATCCGTCATCAGAATAATTTTGTGGTAACGGAGCTTGCTCGCATCAAAATCTTCTTTACCGATCCCGGTGCCCAGCGCTGTGATTAGCGCCTTGATTTCACTGTGGCCCAGCATGCGGTCAAAGCGTGCCTTCTCCACGTTGAGAATCTTGCCTTTGAGCGGAAGTATCGCCTGGTTCTTGCGATCGCGCCCCTGCTTCGCCGAACCGCCGGCAGAGTCGCCCTCAACAATATAAATCTCTGAAAGTGCTGGATCCTTTTCCTGGCAATCCGCCAGTTTCCCGGGCAACATCGAACCGCTGAGCGCGCCTTTGCGCACGATTTCGCGGGCTTTTCTGGCGGCTTCGCGAGCACGAGCAGCGTCAACCGACTTACCTACGATCTTCCGCGCAACCGTCGGATTCTGTTCGAGATACTCAGTCAAGCGCTCGTTCAAGAACGACTCCACGGCGCCCTTGACGTCGGAATTGAGCTTGCCTTTCGTCTGTCCCTCAAACTGCGGCTGCGGCAACTTCACGGAAATAACAGCCACCAGGCCTTCACGCACGTCATCGCCGGTTAGCGAACCCTTGAAGTTCTTGGCCAGGCCTGACGACTGTGCGTAAGCATTGACGGTTCTCGTAAAGGCGGAGCGGAAACCCGAAAGATGCGTGCCGCCATCAACTGTGTTGATGTTGTTGGCGAAGGAATAGACCTTCTCGTCGTAGCCGTCGTTGTATTGAATAGCTACTTCAATCGACAAGGCATCTCCTTCCTTCTCGAAATAGAGCGGCTTGTCATGCAGTGTGGTCTTGTTCTTGTTGAGGTGTTTGACGAACTCCGCGATACCGCCCTTGTAATAAAACTCGTGCGAGCGCTCGGGCTCTTCTCGTTCATCCTTGATCGTGATCCGGATACCTTTATTTAGAAAAGCTTTTTCTCTCAGACGCTCAGATAGTTTGTCGAAACTGAAAACGGTGTGATCAAAAATCTGGCTGTCGGGCTTGAACGTGATCTTGGTGCCGCGCTTGCGGGTCTTGCCGGTCTGCTCCAAACGCGCAACCGCAATTCCGCGCACGTAGTCCTGCTCATAGGTTTTGGCGTCGCGCCAAATTTCGAGGTGCAAAGTCTCTGAAAGAAAATTTACGCACGAGACGCCAACGCCATGCAGACCACCCGAAACTTTGTAAGCGTTGGAATCAAACTTTCCGCCGGCGTGAAGTTTTGTCATTACCACTTCGGCCGCCGACTTCCTCTCCTTCTTCATTTCGTCGACAGGGATGCCACGACCGTTGTCGACGACCGTTATCGAGTTATCGAGGTGAATAGTGACTTCGACCGTGTCGCAGTATCCAGCCAGCGCTTCATCAATAGAATTGTCTACCACTTCATAAACCAGATGATGAAGTCCGATCTCACCGGTTGAGCCGATGTACATCGCTGGCCGCTTGCGCACAGCCTCGCGACCCTCAAGAACTGCGATAGAAGATGAATCGTAAGTCTGGTGCTTCTTGCCTGTTGCTGTTGTACTCGCTGTCGTCAATACGTTCTCCTTGATACTCATGAAACCCGCTCGTGTCATTCGATCCGACTGGAAGCTACTGGGCTATTTCGAACGCTTCCGCGGTCGCAGAAAAAGCACCTCGATTCAACTCGGTTGACAATGCCTCGCCTTGTACAATCTCGTGAACGTTTGCTTTGGAAAGGAACCCTTCGAGGTGGCTTCTCTTCGACGTGGTAATGAATGTCTGGGTGCGTCCTTCAAGATATTCCAACAGACGTCTTATCCGTTTTTCATCCAGCTCGGCATCGACATCGTCGACGAGAAAAACAGGATAATCCTGATGCCAGGAATTATACACTGAAATTGCCGCTAAGTCTAATAGTAACAATGCGCTACGCTGTTGACCGGAACTGCCGTAAACTCGCATTTCCCGGCCCGCCAGGTGTATCGCCAAGTCGTCTCGATGAGGCCCGATAAGAGCGCGTCCAGACGACATTTCCGCCGGTAGGCGGAGCCGCAAACGTTCTCTCAAAAGGGCTTCGTAGTCGCTAAAGTCACC
>DASZDU010000086.1:0-28500 GCA_035941655.1 Pyrinomonadaceae bacterium
ATTACATGAATGATGAACTCGTCGATCTGGTGCTGGTCGAGGAATGCGCCGATCAGCGCCGCACCGCCCATCAGCCAGATGTCCTTGCCCGGATGAGCCCGCAGACGTTTCGCGAACGCTGCCGGCTCTTCAGTGACGAACTCCACTCCCGGCGCCTTGACCAGTTCAGTCGCATTTCGCGTAAAGACGTAGTGTTTGGGCTCTGTCTCGAATCGGGCTCCGTGCTGAAGGCCGAACTCGTATGTGTTTCGCCCAAGCACGATCGAATCGATAGACTCGCGGAATGCTCCCATGCCGTAGTCACCCGCCGTCCGTGGACGATGCAGCCAATCAACGCTGCCGTCGGGGCGAGCAATGAAGCCGTCAGCACTTGTGGCGATGTACACAACAATCTTTCGCATGTTTACTGCAGGTGGTCTAACGGCTTAACGTTCAGCCGCAAGCCGCGTGAGCAAAACCTTCTGAATTTGAATTCACATTGAGCGCGGCTTGGCGGCTGCAACGTTTGTTAGCCCGCCGCCGTGCCGCCGAAAGAGACGATGTAGCCGTCAGGATCTTCGATGTAGAAGTCTTTCGTGCCCCAAGGCGTCACGGCCAGCGGCTTGAGGATCTTGGCGCCATTGGCGACACACTGTTCGTAGAATGTCTCGATGCCGTCGACGCCCGCCGCGGCATCGAGGTGGTCGTTTTCCCGACGATGCTGGCGCTCGGCCTGATTCTTGGGCGCTTCTTTCAAATGCAATTCCAATCCATCCAGATTGCCGATAGCGTAGAATCCGCCCCACGGCTCGCCGAAACTGAAACCCAGCTTCTGGTAGTAAGCGATAGAGCGCTCAAGGTCTTCGACAAGGAACTGCGGAGCGAGCGAAGTGACACGCGGCTTGATTTGGGTCGTCATTGTCGTACTTCTCCTTTGCCGAGTTAGACATTATAGGGCTGATCTACGGCCAGGTACGAATTTGGTGTACGTTAAAACTAGCTAATTTCCCGCCAAAACCCGCCTTTCTAACCACTCCCCGAGCCTCAAGTATTCCTCAAGAATTTCTCAAGCCTCGTAAATAGAGTGTAGGGGTGGATTTCTAATCAACAGCCGCAGCGAAATTTCAAAGGAGAACACCCAGATGTTGAAACGTGCGCAAAAGCCGAGTACCCGAAAAGTTTATGAAGGGTTGCAAAAGAAAAACGGAAGGAACAGTTCGCTCTTTTCACGAATCATTTCGGCTCGAGCCCTGAACTCCTTTGGCGTTCTGGTTGCGCTCGTCTGCGTGCTGGCGCTGCTGACGCTTGCGCTCGTAACGGGGCCGACGGTCGAGGCTTCTAACCCGACCAACGGAACACTCACCACAACTTCCGCGCCGGTTTCCTGGCAAGGAACCGCCGTCGGTGGAGGCGCTACCGGGGATCCGGCCGGCGGCTCGATAACCTCCGAAGAGATGTGTGTGGAAGGTGTAAGTTGCGACACGTTTACGTTGACAATAGCGGGCGCGCCCGCTGACTGGGTTAACGCGAAGAAGCTCGTGCACGTGCATCTGGGATGGACAATCACCGGCCAGGACTTCGATTTTTACATCCACAAGGGGGACTTGAATGGGCCGGTCGTCGCCAGTTCCGGCAACGGCGTCACCAACGGAATTTTGCTTAGTGAGGACGCGGACCTCGACCCGGCGAAGTCGAGTGTCGGCACCGGAGTTTTCGCGGTGCACGTCGTCTATTGGACCGCGACGGCGGCCGAGCAGTATCAGGCCACGGCCAGCGTCGAAAATGTTCCAGCGCCACCGTCTCCTACGCCAACACCAACGCCAACCAACGAGCCCGCCGGCACTCCTCGTTTTTACAACTATCAGGCGCCTCCGGGAGTTGCCGACGACGCAGGTGAACCTTCAATCGGTGTGAACTGGAAGAGTGAAAAAACTTATAACGGCATACCGAACGGCGGGACGGTAAACTACTTCGGCGGCTTCCTGCCTTACATGTTGCGCGCAACTTTCAACGACAGTTTCTTCCCGGCAAAAGTCACCTGGGAAAAAGCTTCGATTACACTCGCCGCGACTCCGCGTTATTATGGCGATCCAATTCTGTTCACCGATTCGCGAACCGGTCGTACGTTTGTCTCGCAGGAGGAGGGGTCAACACCTTTCGGCTCAACATCGGAATGGACTGATGACGATGGTGGCACATTCTTTCCGAGCGAGGGCTCTGGTGCACCATCAGGAATTGATCACCAGACAATAGGTGGCGGGCCATACCACGCCCCCGTTCCCAACGGCGTTAATCCCGTTTATCCGAACGGCGTTTGGTACTGTTCGCAATCAGTCGTTGATGCGGTCTGTTCACTTAGTCTTGATGGCGGCATGACGTTTGGGCCGGCGGTTCCCATGTATTCACTCGCAGACTGCGGTGGTCTCCATGGCCATATCAAGATTGGACCGGATGGAACCGCTTATGTACCGAACCGCGCCTGTCATGGCGATCCCAGTACATTAATTCATGAGGGCGGCAAACCCGGATTAATCGTTTCAGAAGACAACGGTATCACCTGGCAGATCCGCATGCTGGAACACGCGACGACCATACCGGCTCGCGACCCATCAGTGGCGATTGGATCTGATGGCACGGTGTATTTTGCTTACCAGGCTGGGGACGGTCACTCGCGTGTTGCCGTGTCACGCGACAAGGGTGTCTCGTGGACCGACGACACCGATATCGGCGCGCAACTTGGCATCAAAAACAGTCTCTTCCACGCCGCGGTTTCCGGCGATGGTGATCGTGCTGCAGTGGCTTTCTTCGGAACTACCACCGGCGGCGCCGACTACGACCAGCCCGCATTTGAAGGCGTCTGGTATCTCTACATTGCTACAACTTATGATCGCGGCAAACATTGGTGGACACAGAATGCTACGCCTGGTGATCCAATTCAGCGCGGCGGCATCTGCGACGATGGCGGCTGTCGTAACCTGCTCGACTTTTTCGGTGCGGATGTCGACAAGGAAGGGCGTGTGTTGGTTGGTTACGACGATGGCTGTATCAGTCGCGCTTGCATCACCGGACAAAGGTCCTACGGAATGCCTGGTGGAAACGACTTTACCGCGAAGGCTGTAATTGCCCGGCAGACAGGCGGCAAGACAATGTTCTCGCAGTATGACCCGCCGGCTGGACCCGTGGCTGAGCCGCCAACGCGACCACTGCCCCCTGCGGCAGGTACTTCGTGCGATGGCGTAGTCGCGGTCGATTCGACCGGAGACGCCGGTAACCCCGTACAAAGTATGACCGGCAGCGCCGACCAATTCGATATCACCAAGCTGACGTTTGGTCTCACCGATGACAAACAGTCACTTGTGACCACGGTCACGTTGAAGAACTTCTCAATAGTGCCGCCACCCGGTACGGTCGGCGGTGTTTACAGAACGGTCTGGACGAGCGCGAAGACAAACGCTGATGGCAGCCTGACTTCGAAAATCTATGCGACTGAAGTGTCAGTTGATCCCTCGGGAGCAAGCTACACGTTTGGTCAATACGATCCTGCTGAAGAAAGCTTTGTCAGCGGCACAACGAGTACACCTGCGGGCACATACACGGAAGGTGAAAACGGGACCCTCAAAGTGACCGTACCACTCAGCGCGCTCGGCAATCCGGTGATTCCGGTCACGGATCCCAACGCGTTGCCGGCGGTGATTGAGCCTTACGCAGTCGTGTTCGGGAGCCTTGGCGCGGTTTACTTTGCCTCGCCAATTGAACGCGCACCCGACTACGGATTCGCCGGTGCAAACTGGGCCGTGTGTGTGCCTCCCACAGTCGTTTGTCTCGAGGACGACGACAAGAGCATCAGTTACACCGACGGCTGGCATACGGTGAACGCAACCGGCGCCAGCGGCGGCCACTTCCGTTTCCACTCCGGCAAGTCTCCGGATCATTCGGCAACTCTAAGTGTGACTGTGGATTCGGGCCGAACGGGTAAGCTGACCTACTACTACGGCACCAGCACCAAAGGCGGCAGCGCGGAGGTCTTTATTGATGGCATATCGAAAGGCACGATTAATTACGCCGGAAGCTCCGGGGGTCTGAAAGACCCAGTGTTTGGACCGAAGGTGGAGTTTGCGAATCTCGCTGCGGGTCAACACAAGGTAGAAATCAAAAACATGAGCGACGGCGTTTATGTTGATCGCTTCTGTTTGGAGAGCTCTGCCTCAAGCGGCCAGCCAACCAGCGGGCCGGGACAAACTACAACGAACACTAGCAACCTGAGCGCAGGACAAGAACTGCTGAAGAGCCTGTCTGTTGGATCGGGGAGCACCGCTATTTCGGTGGTGGCTGCCTCCAGCAACAATCTGCCCATTAAGTTGGCGCTGATCAGTCCGACTGGAGCCATACTGCAGGTAGTTAACAGCTCAAACGGCGTGGCGGTAATCAATGCGCCGGTTTCACAGTCGGGAAACTATGTGGTCAAGACAGTCAACCTGAGTCTTGGGCCGGTGCAGGTGTGGACCGTAGCGACGCCAACAGTACGGCGTTAGCAGAATTACTACTTAACGAGAAAAGCCTCCGGCGATTTTTGCCGGGGCTTTTCTTTTTACCTGGCGATCGCCAGCTTGCTTTCCTGTACGCCTCCGGCGTGCATGGATTGAAGCCCAAAGGCTCCGAACAAAAAGGTCTCGAACATCGTAATTCAACACGGCTTTCCTAATGCTTGAAAAGGCAAGATAATGTTTTGCGGAGACTACTGAAAACCCATGTATTGCCCGCAGTGTGGAACTGAATCCTCCTCTGGCCTGCAGTATTGCCGATCGTGTGGCGCCAATCTAAAGGTGATTGGCAAGGCGGTAACGCTCAGCGAGACGATTGCCCGCATCCCCGGACCGTTGCCTCATATGATCACAGGGATGATGAAAAATCTAAAGGCTGACCACGTTTCAGAAGAGATCTCTCACGCGATGGAAGAAATGAAAAAAGAGATCGTTCGCAGCTCGGACGATCCTACTCCCGACAAACCCTGGTGGCTGGAAGGCCGTAAGAAAAAGACAGCGCAGCAGCGGCGGGAGAAGCACCTGATTGGCGGCACCATTTCATTCTTCAGCGGAATCGGGCTCGCCATCTTTCTGTACTTCCTGACCGGAGCGCTGGTTTTGAAACTGCCGCCCGATTTCGTTGCCAAGGTCCCATTTGAGATCGAACCCGTTGTAGATATTCTATGGTTGGTGGGCCTCCTGCCTATTCTGTCGGGTCTGGGTCATATCGTTGCCGGGCTGCTGATCCGACCGGATAAGGATCGAGCTGTGCTCGACGAAGCGGCGAGGCCAATATTGGAGACGCGTGGAGAACCGGTGCGTCGAACCACGCCGGCAAGCGTTACCGAACGCACAACCAATCTGCTGGAACGTGAAATCAGGCAAGGCGCTGAAATGTCCGACAAACTTTAGTTTGTCGCGTGTTGAATGAGCTCAAGCGAACGAAAAGCTTAAGCTTACCGAACAAGGAAGCCAACGTTGTTTGTCATGAATCGTCGCACTTTTTTAATCTCAGCGGCCACTGCGGGCACAGTCGCTGCGCTCTCAAAATTTGCTTTTGTACCTGCCGTCACGCAGGGATCCAGGCACAATCCGCTCAAGCGCGAAGCTGATAAGAATTCGACAAGCAGCAAAGGAATTACAAAAGTGTCAAAGACAAATGAAGAGTGGAAACAGATACTCACGCCGGAGCAGTACAGCGTCACGCGCGAGAAGGGAACTGAACGGCCGTTTTCTAGTCCTCTAAATGAGATTCACGAACATGGCGTTTTCAAATGCGTTGCCTGCGACCTGCCGCTATTCAGCTCCGACGCCAAGTTTGACTCCGGCACTGGCTGGCCCAGCTTCTACGAGCCGATTGCGAAAGAGAATGTGCGGGAGGAAGTGGATAATAGCCTATGGATGACGCGCACTGAAGCACTCTGTGCCAGATGCGACGCACACCTCGGACACGTCTTCGATGATGGACCCAAACCAACCGGGTTGCGTTATTGCATGAACGGTGTGGCGTTGAAGTTTGAGAAGGGTTAGTCGTTACGGAGAAGCATCAAACTCATCGAACCTTCAACCGTACACCCTGGCACCTGGATGGCTCTTAAGAGTACGCCTCATTTTGTAAATCCTCTAAAAACTGCGAGAAACTGCCATATTCATTATCCCCTCCATGGGCATGAGTCTTGCCCGTAACACGACTGCAATCAGTTTGTTCGAAGGGAGAGATTCATGAATAAATCTTTAGTGATGCAGAAAACGAAGCGATTCCTGGCGGTGGTGTTGGTCCTACTGACCCTGATGTTTGCTGGGATACCGATGGGCTCGATCGGCTCGACCGGCTCCAACGTCGTTTCAGCGCAGACCACGACGAGACGTTATCGCCGCCGTCATCGCAGCTTCTGGAAAAAACATCGCGACAAACTTACAGTGGCTGGCACGGCGCTCGGTGGCGCGGCTGTCGGAGGCTTGGCAGGCGGCAAGAAGGGCGCAGCAATCGGCGCACTCGTCGGCGGTGGTGGCGGAGCGGTTTATACGTACAAGATTCGCAAACGGCATCGCCGGTACTAAGACCGCCGGTGAGCGTACCTGGCTCCGTTAGGAGTCAAACGTTTATAGCTCGCATCGATATAGAAGACTTCGGCGTTTGGGCGACTTGTGGCGCCTAACGCCGAAGTTTTTGTCAAAACAACCTCCGGCTTTAAACATTCTGTCGCGATGAATTTGGTTAAGGCGCTATTTGATTGGGCCAGAAGCCGAGGCAAGCCCGCCTTCTTTAACCGTGAGCTGATTGGAAATTGAATGCGATTCTCGGAACGGCAGGCTTCCCAGCTTGTCTGCGTCAGTCTGTCGTCACTCCCGCAAGCGTCGCTATAGCGGTAATCAGTTCTTCGGGCTGGACCGGCTTGGGTACGAACATATTAAATCCTGCGGACAGTGCTCGAGCTCGATCTTCCACGCGCACGTATGAAGTTAGCGCGATGACTGGAGTTTCCTTTCCAGTCGTACTCTCAAGGTCCCTAACTTTTGCGATTAGTGAGTAACCATCCTCGTCGGGCATCGCCAAATCCGACACCAACACATCCGGTTCATACCACTCCAGCATTTCCAAGGCTTCAGCAACGGAGGCGGCTCTTTGAACGCCGGCTCTCGATTCGGTTAACGTCACTGAGAGGATCTGCAGCGTGTCAGGATCGTCATCAACCAGCAGAACCTTCACATTGTCCAGTGCTGGCAGGGGAGTTAAATTCGAGTCCGCCGCTCGTTTCCTTTGCAGTTTTTGATTTGGTTTCTTGCCGGCAGGCGTTACGGAGGGCGCCAACGGAAGTTTGATAATGAAGGTGGCGCCCTTGCCCGTGCCGGCACTGTTGGCTGCGATTGTTCCGCCGTGAAGCTCAACCAGGTGTCGCACTATCGCCAACCCTAATCCCAACCCGCCATGTTGCCGCGTCGTCGTGCCATCGGCCTGACGAAAACGATCAAAGATATACGGTAAAAACTCGCTGCCGATGCCTTGCCCCGTGTCGCTGACTTGCATCTGCAGGTTCTCACCGGCGCGTTCTACTCTCACTTCGATGCGTCCGCCTGAAGGCGTGAACTTGATAGCGTTGGCGAGCAAATTCCAAACGACCTGCTGCAAACGGTTAGCATCACCGACGGTGTGACGCGCCGAAGGATCAAGCGTTACTTCCAAATGCAGGTCCTTACAGTCAATCGCCAGTTGTACCGAATCGATCGCCGCGTTGATGACTGAGGAAATATCGACCGGCTCATTGTTGAGGCGCAGCTTGCCCGTGATCATGCGCGATACGTCAAGGATGTCCTCGATGAGTTGCGCTTGTGACTTCGCGTTGCGGTCAATGGTTTCGATGGCGCGCTCCGTTGTCGTTTTGTCTAGTCTGCCGCTGCGTAGCAGATGCGACCAACCGATAATCGCGTTCAGCGGCGTTCGAATTTCATGAGAAACCGTGGCTAAGAACTCGTCCTTCATGCGATTGGCAGTCTCAGCTTCTGCACGAGCCATTTGTTCGCCAACCAACGCGAGGCGCAAGCACTCTTCAACGCGACGGCGTTCTTTTACCTCGGCCTCCAACGACTCAGCTTTCTGTTGCAGCAAAGTAATCGCGCGCAGCCGAGCATCTTGGTCGGTGAGACCTGCGTAGCTTTCAGCGGGGATTACTCGGGAATGGACTGTACAAACGCTTCGCGTGGGCTCAAAAAACTCCGAGCCGCCAAATCCATTCATCGGATAAGCACAGAAGAGCGAAAACGAATGCGCCTTTTGGAGATCGTTCCAAAGTTGTTCCAGCTGAATTGCGGCGGCATGATTACCCTCTGACCAAAGCAGCGCTACCATCTCACCAAACGCCTTAACGCGAGGCCGACCATCCGTTACGCTGGCGATGACGCCGCCAAGCACCGTGTGGAAGCGTCCCGGCTCCGGCATCCCATCGATCATGAACTGCGAGAGCGTCTCTGCGGCGTCCAGCGATAGATATTGGCCATGCGCCTTGGCCGACGCTACGTCCAACCCATTTGCTGTGATTAGTTCCTCAAGACCGGCGCGATGTGATTCGGTTGCAATTACTATTGCTCCCTCCCCCGCTCTAATGGCGCTGCCAATGAAGCCTCTCAACGAGTTCAGCAGGAACCCATCCGCCTCGTAAAACTGCACGAAGTGTTCCGTGTCCGTCATCTGTGACCAGTCGGTGTGTGGAGCATAATTCCAACTGCCGGCATCCGCGCCGTTGACTTGCAATGCGTCCATTCCGAGTTCAACGACTTGGTTAACCGGCGCACCGATGCTATTCGACTTCATCAAGAGAGAACCTCCTAGTGGGGCGAGCCGCAAGGGCGGCCATCTTCCTGCTGGATCTCGAAGTAACTCCGAACCAGACATCCTAGGCGATTCACTCAAATTGAACCTCCCAATGCGGGTGAAATTTTGTGCTATTTGTGTGTTCTTCGCAGCGGCGTTATCGCCAGCCGGAAAATCCCTCGGTTGGAAAAGTTTACGTAACTATTACCTGCGGGGTTTGCTTCGTGGAGGTAGGATAGGCCCATAGCCACAGTTAATTGCTCGTTTCAAGTCCCCGAACTGCCGCAGCTGTTACCGGCGAAGGAGCTTACGATGAAGGTTCTACTAGTTAACCCGGAATTTCCCGATACCTATTGGAGTTTTCGTCACGCACTACCCTTTGAAAGAAAACGGTGCGCCTTTCCGCCTCTAGGGCTACTCACGGTTTCCGCGATGTTGCCTCAATCGTGGGAACGCCGGCTGGTTGATCTGAATGTGCGCTCCTTGAAGGAGTCCGCGATCGACTGGGCTGACATAGTTTTCGTCACGGGCATGCTGGTGCAAAAGGAATCTGTGCATCAGGTAGTCAAACGTTGCAAAGAGCAAGGCAAGCGCGTTGTTCTGGGTGGGCCGTACGTGACCACGACCATTGAAGATTTGCCGGCAGTCGACCATATTTTTCTCGGCGAAGCTGAAACAACACTGCCGCAGTTTCTCCAGGATCTCGAACGCGGCGACGCAAAACGAACCTATCAGGCAGCCGACAAACCTCCACTGGCGTTGACGCCGGTACCCCATTTTCACCTCGCGAACATGAAGGGCTACAGCGCGATGTCCGTGCAGTATTCACGCGGTTGTCCATTCAACTGTGAATTCTGTGACATCATCGAAATCTACGGCCGTGTGCCGCGCACCAAGAGTAATCAACAGATGCTGGCGGAATTCGACGAGCTGCTGCGACTCGGTTGGCGTGGCACCGTTTTTATTGTTGACGATAATTTCATTGGCAACAAAAAAAATGTCAGACGCCTTATGCCTGAAATCACCCAATGGCAGGAGAGAAATGGTTTTCCATTTTCCTTTTTGACTGAGGCGAGCGTGAACCTTGCCGACGACCAGGAACTGCTGGCGGACATGCAGCGAGCAGGATTTCGCCGCGTCTTCCTTGGTATTGAAACTCCGGTTGAAGAGAGTCTCAAAGAAGCTCAGAAGTCGCAGAATCGTGGAGACCTGCTCGACTCGGTTAAGAAAATTCAAAGCTACGGAATGGAAGTGATGGCCGGCTTCATTGTTGGGTTTGACAATGATCCCGACGACATCTTCGAACGCCAAATAAGATTTATCCGAGACAGCGCCATACCACTGGCAATGGTCGGTTTGCTGACGGCGCTTCCGGATACTCAGCTTTGGCGGCGGCTGGAAAAAGAGGGACGTTTAATCGGCGAAAGCTCTGGAAACAATACGAATTGCTCGCTTAATTTTGTGCCCCGGATGGATGCGAAGCGATTAATCGAAGGTTACCAGTCGATAATGCGCACCATCTACAAACCGAGCGAGTACTATCAGCGCGCGCTCGATTCCCTTAAGCGTACTGCGCAGGACCTGCCTGATCCATCCCATGTAAAGCTCGTAAGCGGCGTTGCTGCCTTCACTCGAATGATAATTAAACTGGGTGTGATCGATCGCGAGCGGAAGGAATTCTGGCGTTTTCTGGGGCGCACTATCGCCCGGCATCGCGATCAGTTTCCAGAGTCCATGCGCCTGGCCGCGATGGGTTATCACTTTCGGAAGTTAAACGAGGCGTACGGCGAATAAGCCTGATTCACCTCCGACTGCTTTCGCTGATGATGTCATAGCAGCCGCAGGCGGCTCCTTCGAGACCGCCACGGTCCAATACCTTGAGATGACCGCGGCTGTAGCTAATTAAATTGTATTTTTGCAGTTTGCCGGCCGCCTTGTTCACACACTCACGTCGCACCGCCAGCATGTTAGACAAAAACTCCTGCGTCAGTTGAAACTCATCCGTCGCCATGCGGTCGTGTGTCATCAACAGCCAGCGCGCAAGACGTGCTTCGACGGAATGGAACTGGTTACAGACCGCGGACTGCGTGATCTGAGTCAATAGCGAATAGGTGTAGCGCTGCAAAAGACGTGGCAGAGCGCCGCCGTTATTACACTCCCGGCGAAACGCATTGGCTTTCATTTTCATGGCTGATCCGGCGCCCTGGACGACGGCGCGATTTTGCGAGGCATTCACTCCCATGAAAATTGTCAGCCCAAGTATGCCCTCTTTGCCAACCAACCCGACCTCAAGCGTGGCGCGTTCATTCACGCCGGCAAGCAGAGAGATAACTCCACTGTTGGGGAAATAGACGTCACTGATCACGAGTGCGGGCTTGTAGAGAATCTCCTCGAATACCAAGGGGATTTCTTCCAGTTGAGACTGCAGCGCCTGGTACTCTTTTTTTGGCAGCGCTGCAAGCAGCTGATTTGCGATAACTGGACTTTTTGATGGGGACATCGGGAACGCTTCTATCTGTTCTTTTGAGAGCGACGGCAACGGAGCATTGGGAGGGGGTTACACAAAGAGTATCTGGATTACCGAAAGGAGCGGGTAAGCCGTCTCCCCGACCTCGAGAGCCGACACTCGCTCGATTGCTCTTACCTTGAAAGCTTTTCTGCGGGGAACAAAACCTCAACTGTGATCAGCTCAGGGTTAGGAAGGCGGAATTCCCCCGTGCGGGGCTGCCCCGCCGGGGACCCCGCCTTGCCGCCGCTCTTTGGCCTCCAGGCACGGTCTATGAAATCACCTTCTTGACGACCCGCTTCGTTCCTCGACCGACGCGCTTGCCCGCTTTCTTCGTTCCTTTTCCGAAGTGCTTGCCGGCACGCCCCATGTGCTTACCAAAGTGTTTGCCACCTCGCACTATGCGGCCATGCTTCACATCGTGACCTGCGCTGGTGCCGGCTTTCTTTACCTCGCTGCCACTCTCCTTCATCTGCCCAGTCGAGGAGTTGCTGTTTTGTGCAAAGCCAGTTAACGGGATCAAGGCGAAAGAAACAGCTATCGCAAAGGTCATCAAAAAGTTCGTTGTTGTATTTTTCATGATTGGTGTTCTCACTGTAAATTGGGGCGACACGGACGTCTGTGCGCTGCCACACTTATTGGTTCCAGAACATCCACCTTAAGCAAACAGCCGATCATACTCGGTCCGCACAACCTGGTAGCATTCGCAGACGCTGGATTCCAACCCTTTCCGGTTCAGAATCGTCATGTCGCCTCGAACATAGCTAATATAACCCGCTTTTTGCAGACGTTTAGCAGCGTGAGTTATCCCTTCGCGGCGCACTCCCAGCATGTTTGAAATGAGATCCTGGGTCATGATTAACCTGTCCGAAGGCAAACGATCGTGGCTCAACAATAACCAGCGGCAAAGTTGCTGATCGACGGAGTGCAACCGGTTGCAAACGGCTGTCTGGGAAATCTGTGTAATCAACGCTTGCGTATAGCGAAGGCATTGATTATGAAAGCGGCCGCCCCGCGTAAACTCTTCCTTCATCGATGCCGCCTTCATCTTGAAAGTTTTACCGGCGCTTTGAACCACCGCGCGGTTGGGAGTGGTGTCGCCACCCATGAAGATCGCAATTCCCACCAGGCCATCGTTGCCTACTACCCCGATTTCGGCGCTTGAACCATTTTCCATGATGTAAAGCAGGGAAATGATCGCGGTTGTCGGAAAATACACATAGTCCATCTTTTCGCCGGACTCATAGAGAACCTGGCCGAGCGGAAGTGTGAGAGGTTGCAAATTAGGCAGCAGCCGGTCCAACTCCTCATCAGTCACACCGGCAAGCAAATGATTCTCCACCGCTTCTTCCCGCGTGGCGCTCTTAGACATTTCTTTCCCTCTTTTCGGACGCTCTCGACGGAGGTTTCGTCATGACTGCCAAATACCCTTGCTCGTGTTGGGAGATAATCCTTGAGGCGAGACGATTAGAAGATCCGGGAGAAAATACTATTACTTTCGGATAAGTGCGTCAACGCACAGACGAGTTTGATAATCAGTGCCAGCATAGGGACGACCCATTGGAATCCCCTATTATCTGGAGGCAACTAATGCCCACCCTTAACCGATCCCGTGTACTTTGTGTGGATGATGACCAAGACGCTTGCGAAATACTCAGTTTACTTTTGAATTCATACGAAATCGATGCGACTTGCGTGCAATCGGCTGTTGATGCCTGGCCGCTGATCAAGGGGCGAACCTTCGATCTTTTTCTACTTGACGGCTGGTTGCCCGAAATGGATGGTTTTGAATTCTGCCGGCGGATACGCGAATTGGATTCCGAGACGCCGATCCTTTTCTATTCGGGCGCCGCTTACGACGCGGACAAGCAGAAGGGGATTGCGGCGGGTGCAAATGCTTACGTTGCGAAACCTGACTTTGAGCTTCTTCTCGACACGATCAGGGGCTTGATCGGAACAGCCAAGGCCAAGTCCCAGGACTGGGTGTTGAATCAGGCCGAGCCGCAGAGAACTCCCTCTCTGCTCAAATCTTCAGTATCGCAGCTGTCAGCGTTTGATGCTGAGGCTGATGGCGGCCCCAGGCAAGCTTTCTCCGCAGGCATGAGTTGAATCCCGATTTCATTGACTGAGTCATAGAAAAGCTGTTGGAGGAACAGCAGTTGCTCCATTGAGCAACAAAGGAGTAAGTATGAAAACAAATAGTACACAAGTGAGGATGGGAATGGCCGTTGTCTGGTCACTCCTGTTGATGATCGGCATCGGTCTGGGCTCTTCGGCGCAGGCGCAGTACACAAATTATCCCAGCCAGGATCGGTATGAGCGAAATCGGCGTGGCAGAAATTGGGACAATTACGGCAATTACGGCGGCTCTTTTCAGCTTCGCCAGACCGCTTTGAACGCGGGCTACAACGAAGGTCTGAAAGACGGCACTGCGGCTCGTTCCAGAAACAGGAACGCCAACTACGCAGATTCAAACACCTACCGCAAAGCAACCAAGGACTACAGCTCACGGCTCGGCGATCGCGAAATCTATCGCCGCTATTTTCGTGAAGCGTATGAGACGGGATTTAGGGACGGGTACAATCCCGGTGGTTTCGACAACTCTTCAAACAACCGAGACTGGAACCGCGGCAACAACCGCGACTGGGATCGCGGCAACAACCGCGACTGGGATCGAGGCAACCGCCGCTGGGAGCGTGACCGGGACGGCGAATGGGATTCCAACAACCGACGTGGCCGCAACTGGGATCGTTATGACAATTACGGCGGCGCTTTCGACCTTCGGCAAACCGCGCTGAATGCCGGCTACAACGAAGGAATCAAAGAGGGTCGCGACGATCGGAACAGCAATCGACGTGAAGACTTTCGTAACAACAGTAAATACAGAGAGGCGACGACAGACTACAGCTCCAGATTAGGAGATCGCGAGCTCTATCGCCGCTACTATCGTGCCGGTTACGAGAACGGTTATTACGACGGTCTCAACGGTAACTAAAGACAGCGAGTCTCAGCTCGCGAGTGAGTAGCACACGGACCTGCAAATCAGATTTGGTTTGCGGGTCTGTGTTGTTTTAAGTGACGAAGTCGGAGGTTGGGTTAGGGATTGAGAGCCGGCTGCTCTCTGCGGTTGCGGCCATCAACTTGATTTTCTTTAATTCGGGCCCTTTGATGCCAAAGTAGGTTGCCATCTGAACGATCTGTTTTGGATCGACAAAGTCGTTGGGGTTGGAGCAGAACTTTTCCAGGGTGGGTCCGAACTCGCGGCAGGTCATGCTCTTTGGAATCTTGAGGCCGAGGCCGCATTCACCGCTTTGCTTGTACTGCAAACAAAACTCACAAACTAACATTCGCTCTTGTCTCCATTACGAATTTAACAAACCCACTCGTGGCGCCGCGTTCAATGTCCCACAGGTATCCGTTGAAATCGGGTTTTGCCTTCCGGATCCTCCCATGAAATATCCAGCACATACGGTTTAGCTTCGCCTAAAACTACTTTCAATCTATTGAGGAGATCAGCCCCGGCGCCGGCAACCTTTCCGTTAACCCAGGTTTTATGAGATAGCACCACATGCTCTTTGGCACGAATCGATTCAACTTGATCGAACCTGATGTGAGCCTGTGACGGCCCGCCCGTCTCCAAATCCTTCAGGAAGACGGTCAGGATTTCCACGCATTTCAGCGCATGATCGGCATCATTGTTAAGCTCCAAACGCACCTCGGCTTCGTCATCGATGAATCTAAACGTTAATGGCTTTGCAATATTGGCACTCATCTTCGTGTTCTCCCGTTGCGGCGCGGGGCGCTCTTCTTCATGTGCTTCTTCGCTGGAGGTATCGCGAGGATATCGCCAGGTTGGCATTTTAGTGCCTCGCAGATTTTTTCAAGCGTCTCAAAGTTGATACCGAGCGCCTTGTCCTTCTTCAAACGCCAAAGCGTCGTGTGGCTGATACCGGTCTCTTTAGCCAGCCAATAAAAGGTACGTCCGTGCTCGGCCAATAATTGATCCACTCGAATCTCAATCATATGTTTTTCCACGCGTCCTTAGTATTTACCATATACGGTAAATATTGTCCATCTACAGTATATGCTGCATTTGACATACAGGCATTACTAACGTAGTGTCGAGCTGTGATTAACCTCTACATTGATCAACGGCGCAGCGCGGATGTCACTATTCTTAACCTGAAAGGCAGGTTGAGAGTTGGCGGCAATGCGGTGGCGCTGCACCGCTCGATACGCTCGCTGGTTCTGGAAAAGAAAACGCTAATCGTCTTGAACCTGGCAGGCGTCACCTTTATTGATTCCTGTGGTCTGGGTGAACTGGTGGCGAGTCAAGTCTCGGTAGAAAATAAAGGCGGGGAAATTAAGCTGGTAGGCCTCACTGACGCGCTTCGAGAATTATTCACAGTGACAAGGCTTTTGACAGTGTTCGATGTATACGAACAGGAAGCAGAAGCTATTGAAAGCTTTGCTGACCCTTTATCCCGAATCCGGAAAAGTCCGCTGGTCTTTGCGTAACTGCCCCGCTGACACTCCTTCAATGCGAGCTGCGTGACACAATAGAACACCTAAGGTTATGCCGATGAAAATTTTGTATGCCATGCAACGCGCAAACGGAGATTGGTTTGCGCTTGACGATCAGGGTAGTTTCCGCGTTCCGGTATTTCACAGTAGCGGGGCGGCGATGCTGGCCCGTTCGCGCGACTCGAGTATGGAATGCTTCCGGCCGGTCGCACTCGATACCCCGGCTTTTAATAATCTTACGAGCACTGACGAAGGCAAAGCCTGCTTCTGGTTGATCTCCGACCCGCTCAGGAAACTGAGTCTGGGCCGTGCTTTCGACCGTCAGCAATTGACGCAATTCATTGCCAATGGCGCCGGGGAACAAGCGACAGCGGGAGTGGCCCAATGATTTCTTCCTGTGACCACTGTGGCCGCATTTTGGCGCTATGGAGGTTTCGTTGTCCGAACTGCAAAAAGTCGGCGATGAATTGGCTGCAACTTCTCGCCATCGCAATTTTTGTGGTCCCGGTATTATTTATCGTCGTGAAGTTCCTATAGCTCCCGGCGACGCCGCTCATATTCGACAAGCTTAACAAACGAAAGTTTAGAGGTTGAACACCTGATGAGTAATGGAAAACAGAACGGCAATGGTAACTCCCCAACCGGAGTTGCAACTGAAGGGACCTGGCCGGGAATAGACTCGCGATTTCGTCTAATCATAGTTGCCGGCTTAAGGACGAAACAACTGCTGCACGGGTCGAAGCCGCGCATAGATGCCGACACCAGCAGGCGCAGAAATACCAGCATCGCCGTGGAAGAAGTGAAGCGGGGTTTGGTGCCGTTCACCAAAATTGAAAAGCCTGAGGTGCATCGCGCTCACGGCGGTGCCCTGGATTAAGGAACGAAATGTCGATAACGATGAGTGGGTTGCGGATATACATAAATACGCCTGGGATAAACCAGACGAGCGGTATTGACACCGGTGACAAGACCGGGGTCGGTAGAGTCTTCTACAGCCGCCGCGGGAATGGGCCCATCTATCGTTGGTTATACGAAGAGAACCGTTCCCACTGGCGTGCTCTGCGTATGAACACCTCTGAGTTCGACTCTCATAAACTATCCAATGCCAGCTGGAAGACCGTGCCCGAGAGTCTGCAGGCACAGCTGGGCGCACACTACCTCGATTAAAATCAGTAGACAGTAGGCAGTAGTCAGTAGGCAGTAGACAGTAGACAGGAGCGAGCTCGAGCTCCTGACTTGCTGTCTAGTCCCTAATGACTTACAGACTTACTGATTGCTGTCTGCTGTTTGCTGTTTATGACCAACTGGACGCCGGAAGCAACAACTACTCATCAGGATCACGTTATCGCGCACGTATTGGGCGCAACGTTTCTCGGCTATTTTGTTTTTGACGAAGCGTTGTATATTTTGCTGGACATTGGATTCGTGTGGACGATCCTGCTGGACGGCGAAATGGGATTACTGCCGCATCCGGTCGCCGTCAGTGAATTAGCTATCGACGAAGGCGGCAAACAACAAATAAAAGCTGACATAGAATTGCTGCTGAATAACAATAACGACGCGAGCACTTCGCTAATGATACCGACGCAGCGTCATTGCCAGATTAAAGATGTCAGCTTCTTATCCGCCGGTGACCGCAGATGTTTTATCATCACCTGCGACGATGGCGCATTGGCAATAGAATCATCCTTAGCGAACCGCGAGATTCAAGTTATGACGCTTGAAGACGAACAAAACCAGGAAACGCGTAATCCTCAAGCTGAAGGCAAACTTGAGGAAGTGGCCGAAAGCGAGCACGAGTACCTTCATCAACGTTTACGGGAGGATCTGGGTCGCGAGCCGACGGAAGCAGAGCTCGACGAATGGTTGCGCCAGCATACCGAAGGGTACTGAGAACAGTGAAAAGTGAAGAGTGAAAAGTGAAAAGTCGATGAATGATAAACATAAAAAGGTGTCGCGATTATCCATCACGACACCTTAGTCTTTTCGGACTCAAGCTTGAGCGCGTGGCTCATTCGCGCCCATTGCTTTTCACTTTTCACTCTTTACTTTTCACTGTCCTCGGCTAACTCAACACCACGATCTGGTTGTCGACCTGCTTTACTCCCCTAACGGCTCTAATCGCTTTGTCTATCTGAGACTTGAGCGCTTCGCTTTTCACCGTTCCGGTGAGCATGACCTTGCCGTCCAATACAGTTGCAGTGATTCCCAGGACCGACAGCGCCGGATCGTCAGCAATTTTCTTATCTACAGCCAGCTGAACCGCGCCATCGTCTGAAACGTTAGGAGCTGGTCCACCTGCTGCCGGTTGCTGAACAATCACCGGCGGTTGCTGCGCGGGAGCGGCTGGTTGTTGAATAATGACCGGCGGTTGTTGTTGCGGCGCCGGTTGCTGAACGATCACCGGCTGCTGTTGCGCCGGTTGTTGCTGCAGTGCGAGATTCGCATTATCAGTTGTAGATTGTCCGTTCATCAGGAACAACACCACAATTGTTATCAGAGCGATTGCCACTACTACGATCACTCCGACAGTCGCTCCGGAAATACCCCCACGATCGTTGCGCACGGACTCCGTTTGGGTGACCTCACGCCTTGCAGTTGGCGTCTCTACTACCACTCTGCTTCTCCGGGCCTGTTCATCATCGTATGCCATATGGTTCCTCCTGAAATTAAAAGCTGACGTCTGTAAGGTGCGGGCACTCACAATTCTCTTGCCTAATCCCAATGAGCAATCGTCATACCCCATGGCGACGAGGAGGCTCATCAAATGAAGTCGCAGGAAAAGGCTAGAAAATCGGCTATCAAGGCTATGAAGCGGGCAGATTGCGCGTATGCTTTTCAGTCTGTCAAAGTTGACCCAGCATTGAGATCAAGACACCGGAGCACGGTAAATAGTGAATGATAAATAGTAAATAGTTAGCCGTGGATTTGTCCGCGGGTAGCTGCGTTCATCCGCCGCGAATGTTTCTGCAGTTCACTATTTACTATTCACCATTTACTATTCACTATTCATGACCACTGCAATCGTTCACCACCCCATCTCCAAAGAGCACGACACCGGTCCGAATCATCCTGAGTCACCTGCCCGCTACACCGTGGTAATGGACGCCCTTCGAGCCGACACAGAACTTTGGCCAAGTTTGTTGGAAGTGCAGGCGAGAGAGGCGCCAAGGGGTGACGTGCAGGCATGTCACACTCCACAACTCTATAAGCAAGTCGAACGCGTGGTGAGCGAAGGCACTGGTTATCTCGACGCGGACACAGTCGTTTCGATGCGATCGATGGATGCGGCTCTACATGCGGCAGGAGCGGCGTGTCAGGCAATCGACCTGATCATGCGTGAGGATGCCTCGAATGCCTTCGTCCCGGTGCGTCCGCCCGGTCATCATGCAACCGCGGAACGCGCGATGGGTTTCTGCCTCTTTAACAACGTCGCCGTGGCGGCGCGTTACGCGCAAAACCATTATGCGGAGATTGAACGTGTGGCAATCATCGATTGGGATGTGCATCACGGGAACGGAACGCAAGGCGTGTTTTATGACGACCCAAGTGTCTTCTTCTTTTCAACTCATCAATATCCCTGGTATCCGGGAACAGGCGCCCGGGGAGAAAACGGAGTCGGTCGGGGCTTGGGTTCTACGCTGAACGTTCCATTGCGTGCACTGACGCCCGCTAGTGAACAGAAGCGTTCGTTCGAAGCGGCACTTCAGGAAATCTCCGGAAAGTTCAAGCCGGACCTGATAATAATTTCGGCAGGCTTCGACTCGCACAACGGCGACCCGCTGGGTCAGCTACTGCTCGAGGACGAAGACTTCGTCGCTCTGACTCGTATGGTAAAAGACTGGGCGAAGGAGACGTGTAACGGCCGGATTGTTTCGTGTCTTGAAGGCGGCTACAACCTGCAAACGCTCGGTCAAACGGTTCGCGCTCATGTGCAGGAACTCGAGCGCCATGAAGTCGGTACCACCTCGTTGTAGCGGGTGGGTCGGAGGTCGTCTCGATCAAGATTGACCCACCCGCTACCGCGAGGTGGTACTGACCTCACTACGTTCAAACTTCATCCCTACCTACGTTCGAAATAGTTTGAATACGGATATTAGTGGGAGTAAACTCAGGCCCACTTAACCGGTTATCGGAACGCGAGCACCGTAGGCGAGTTTGAAACTTTAGAGTTTTTCCCAGTCCCGCCGTTGGAACGGAGTGTTTCGCGCGCGCCCGAAGAGAGAGCAGGGAGATCCCAGTCCCGCTCAGGGAGAATTAGCGATATGCCAGACATCGAAATTACTTGCGCGGAATGCGGAGAGGTCTTTCCGTTTACCGAGCGCGAACAGGAATACTACCAGGAGCGCAACTTAACTCATCCCAAACGTTGCAAGCCTTGCCGCGATGCACGTCGTTCAAACTTTGGAGGTCCAAAGGGTGGCGGAGGAGAACGGCAACGCTTCGACATTACCTGCGACCAGTGTGGCAAGACAGACACTGTTCCTTTCAAACCTTCGACTGGCAGGCCTGTCCTGTGCGGGGAATGTTTTGGCGCCAATCGTGCCGCCCAGCCGCGGACATGAGTGTTGCGGGTTTCGGTCTGGTCGCCCTACCTCGTCCTGCATAATTAATTGACTCCCGAAGTACAGTACAGCTGCGTGTTTTTCAGTTAGAGCAATTGGTCGCGACAATGACATACGAAAATATTTTGGTAGAGATGCGGGAAGCGGTAGGGGTTATAACGCTTAATCGTCCGGCAACGCTGAATGCTTTGACGAGCGAAGTGGCACGGGAGTTTAAGGCGGCCGTTGATGAAGTTCGGCAGCAAGGCACGCGAGCGGTACTAATAACCGGCGCCGGTCGTGCTTTTTGTGCGGGCGGTGATCTTCGTGAGATGCAGCGGATCGCCGAGCGCGAGGGTAAAGTGGAAGCGTTCTTTGACGAACCGTTGCGTTTGCTGAATGAGTGCATTCTACTGATTCGTCGAACGCCTTTGCCCTTCATCGCCGCCGTGAATGGTGCTGCTTCCGGAGGCGGTTGCAACCTCGCGCTTGCCTGCGATCTTGTGATTGCCGGCGAAAGCGCCCGCTTCAATCAGGCTTTCATCAAGATCGGACTTTCGCCGGACTGCGGCGGCACTTTCATACTGCCGCGTCTAATCGGTTGGAAACGGGCCACCGAGTTGATGATGACGGGCGATGTTGTGAGCGCGGCGCGGGCTCTGGAGATGGGAATGATAAATGCGGTCGTGCCTGACGAAGATTTGCTTCCGAGTGCAATGGCAATGGCCGCAAGACTGGCGCAAGCACCAACCGCAGCGATTGGCCGCGTCAAGGAATTGTTAGAGGCAAGCGCGACTAATGATTATGGAGGACAATTGGAACTTGAACGTAAAGCGCAAATTCAATCAGGACTGACGAAAGATTTTAGAGAAGGCGTCGCAGCCTTTATTGAGAAGAGGCCACCGAAGTTTGTAGGTGGATAGAATCTCAAATACTTTGCAGGTTGCGAGCCGCTGGTCTGAACTGGCGGCTTGTTTGTTTTAAGTTTCAAGTTTCGAGTTTCAAGTTCCAAGTTTCGAGTTTCAAGTTCCAAGTTTCAAGTTTCAAGTTTCAAGTTTCAAGTTTCAAGTTCCAAGTTCGGAATGTTTGTTTGGTGGGTTTGGATTTTTTTCGATGTTGAATTCGACATTCGAACGTTCCGAACTTGGAACTTGAAACTTGAAACCTGAAACCTTGTTTCGGTCATGGATTCACTAACCTACATTCAGCTGCTCCGGCGTAACCGCTCCTTTCGGCGATTGTGGTGGGGGCAGGTTATTTCCGAACTCGGCAATTGGTTTAACTTCATTGCCGGGTTAGGACTGGTGCGCATGATCTCGCATGGCGATGCGGGGGTCACCACCATCATTCTGCTCGCGCGAATGGTTCCATTTACCTTGTTCGCGCCGTTGGCTGGCGCTTTCGTCGATCGCTGGTCGAGACGAATGGTGATGATTGTCAGCGACTTCGCGCGTGTTGCCGTCGCCTTCGGTTTTCTGTTGGTGCGGCGCCCGGAAGAGCTTTGGATCGCCTACCTGTGTACAGCCTTACTTTCTTTCTTTGGCTGCTTTTTCGAAGCGGCAAAGAGCGCGGCCATGCCGAATATTACCGGCGAGCGCGACTTGTTAGCGGGAAATGCGTTGATGTTTTCCTCGCGTTTTCTCCTGATGTCGCTAGGCGCGGCGTTGGGCGGCTGGACTGCTGCCAACGTCGGATATCGTGCCGCATTTATCGTCAATGCGGTTTCCTTTTTGGGCTCAGCTTTGTCCGTTTGGCTTATTCCCGAGCGGGAAACGAAGCAACTGGCGCTCGAAGGTAATTTAGCAGGAACAGAAAAACGGCCGAGCTATTGGTCTGACATTCGTGAGGGCTGGTCGTACATCATTAGTCACGCACCAGTAGCAGCCATTATTGCGATAAACGTGATTTGGGCCAGCGGCGGCGGGGCCATGAATCTAATCATGGACCGCCTCGGCGGCATCGTGTACGCCGGCCAGGGCGGAATTAGCGGTGACTCCGCGGTGGCGGCACTTTATTTCGCCGGCGGCCTGGGACTTTTTTTGGGCATGATGATCGCTCGCCGCGTTGGGAACTATTTCGAGTTTCTTGGAAAGACGCCCTCATTCATCGGTTGGACCTTACTGCTTCAGGGCTTTCTGTTCGCTCTGATCGGAGTAATGCCTAATCTTTGGTTTGCGTGTCTTTTTCTATTTCTTGGCCGGGTAATACTGGGTGCGGAATTCGGCGTACAGGATACGCTGTTGATGCGGCTGGTGCCGGACAAACTCCGTGGCCGGGTTATTACCACAGATCGTGCGAGCGAATTGCTGACCTGGAGCTTAGCGACCACCGTTGCCGGTTGGTCGTTGCGTGGGATTACCCCCCACACGTTGACGATAATTTCCGGCGTGCTCTCGGCAAGCTCCGGCGCGGTTTGGTTGATTCTGTTTGCTACGGGAAAAGTGCGGCTGCCGAAAAAATTTGGCGCAGCCGCCGCCACAGCGGCGAAGTAAAAGCTCGTTGATGTCACCACCGACATGATCGGCCCGAGGCTAGTAGTTTAGAGTTCAGCCTTTAGGCTGTTGCATGAGTGCCAAAAAAGGAAGGCCGCGCTTTCAAGCACGGCCTTCGCTAATTTTGCAATTGCACCTAACTCTTACGCATCAGACCGCGAATGAATCAGACGCCGGATGCGATCCGCAAACAGCACGTCGATCTTGCGAGGTTCGATCAGTGCGGTAACTTCACCTGCTCCCCAAATTGGATGACTCATCGTTTGACCGGTGCGGTAGGTGCGCGTGCGGTCGTAAGGTTCACTGTTCACGGTCTTGGCGCGGCCTTTTGTTAGTTTCGCTCCGTTAGAGAATGAGCCGCGCGTGCCGCACTTGGGGCAAGTGACTCGCGAAATTAATCCTCTCTTCGTGATTGAGGCGACGACGTGACCACGTTCTTCCTGACATACGGCGCAAAGTTTTTCAACTCGATCGCCAATCGCGTAAGTCTGTTTTTCAATAACCTGTTTTTCTACGGTTTGCTTTTCCATAAACGCCTTTCTGGTAAATAGTGAATGGTAAATAGTGAATAGTTAAGAATACTGACTGGAAGATGATAGTGAATGGTTTAATTACCATTCACTATTCACCATTCACCAGCTTGCTACCAACGAGGCGAGTTGTCGCGTCCGCCGCCACCACCGCCGTAACCACCACGGCCACCGCCGCCGCCGCGGTTGCCGCCGTAACCACCACGACCACCACCGCCGCCGCCACGACCGCCGCGATCTTCGCGCGGTCTTGCTTCGTTGACGGTCAAATTACGACCGGCCAAATCGGTGCCATTGAACTGTTCAATTGCCTTCTCACCTTCTTCTTTCGAAGCCATCTCGACGAACCCGAAACCGCGTGAACGTCCGGTATCGCGGTCTTCAACTACCGTTGCGGACTCCACAGTGCCTGCCTGGGAAAATAGTTGCTGCAGGTCTTCGCTCGAAGTTTGAAACGAGAGATTCCCCACGTAGAGTTTCATAGCCATAACTGTAAGTGTTTCCTTAGCTCGCTCGGAGCATTAAGAGAAGCTTCGAATCAAGGTGGCTTCGGAGTACGGTAGCAGCGAAGGCCCGCGTTCGGGCGCTCAGTCGAGCAGCTTCTTCAGATTTTCATTGCCCACTCTCGCACTATCTAAAACGCCGAAGCCATTACTTAAGGCGTGGCGCATCACCGTTGATGCAGGAGAGAAGGAGAACACCATAATAATGCACTATCTTGTGGGCTCAGGCAAGTTGAAGGACCAGCGAGTAGCGTCCTAATAGTGGGTTGCCGGTCGAATTATTTTCTTACCTGCCGCTTTAAGGGAGGCAAGGTGTATGTGTGCTAACGCACAGACCCGGTTACACAAGTATTACAACCACGAAAGATGACAGTTGTTAGTATGAAGTATCAGTCAGCATCAAACACATGACTGAATATCTTATCGGTAAAAGTATCGGGGACTTGATGAGCAGAACTACTAATCCTAACAAGCAAGGCGCTGTCGCGTGGAACACCACAATTTTCATGATCATTTTTCATATTGGCGCGATCGCCTCTCTTTTTATGATTACCCATCTCAGTTGGGAGATCATTCCAATCACGCTATTACTCTGGTGGGTTTCCGGAAGCTTGGGAATCGGCATGGGCTTTCACCGACTGCTGACTCATCGAGGTTATAAGACACCCAAGGCGGTGGAATACTTCCTGACGTTTTGTGGTCTGTTTGCTTTGGAAGGCGGATCGATCAATTGGGTAGTAACGCATCGCATTCACCACGCAAACACAGATCACGTTGGTGATCCACATACGCCGCGCGACGGTGGATGGTGGGCGCACATGGGCTGGATTCTTCGTGGCACCGCCCAGCAACACGACGACGAGGTCATGCAGCGATACGCGCCCGACCTGATGAAAGATCCGGTTCACATGTTTATGAACCGCTTCTATTACGTTCCGTTAATTCTTTCTGGAATTGCCCTATTCGCATTTGGTGGTTGGCCGTTCCTGTTCGTCGGTGTGTTTCTGCGCGTCACCATCGGATTGCACTTCACCTGGCTAGTCAATTCAGCGACTCACCTGTGGGGCACGCGACGCTTCCTAACGCGCGATGATTCAACCAACAGTTGGTGGGTTGCGCTGCTGACGTTTGGTGAAGGCTGGCACAACAACCATCACGCGCATCCGCGCGCAGCCAAGCACGGGCTGACCTGGTACGAAATCGACGTTAACTGGTACGGCATCCGAGCCCTGGAGTTGATGGGGTTGGCTAAAGGCATTACATTGATTAGTAAAGAACAGATCGCGTCAGCCAGGAACCCGCAGATTGCGGAGCTGCAGAAAGCAGCCTGAGTCAGCGGGCAGTGGCCAGTGGGCGTAGGCAGAAGGCAGTAGGCAGTAGGCAGAAGGCAGTAGGCAGTAGGCAGTAGGCAGTAGGCAGTAGAACAACTGCTTGCTGCCTTTTGCTTTGTGCTTACTGCCTACTGCCTACTGCCTACTCCTTTTGCTTACTGCCCACTGCCCACTGTTACAATGCCCACATGGCTGTTAGCGGTCGTCGCAAGTCGATAGCTTTCTTTATAACCCTGGGCGCTTGTCTGGTGGCGTTAGCTGTTGCCTTGAACGTGAGCTGGATTTTGCTCAATGCGCGCGAGATCGCGCTGCTGGTTTTCGGCATCATATTCTTCCTCATAATCATTACCGGGCTGGTACTCAACACCACCTTCCTCATCCGCGAGATACGCCGCAACGAGCAGCACGACGCCTTTATTAACGCCGTCACTCATGAACTCAAAACGCCACTGGCGTCTATCCGTCTTTATCTCGAAACACTAAAGAAACGCGATATTGAAGAAAATAAGCGACAGGAGTTTTACGATGTGATGCTTGCCGATAGCGACCGGCTTCTGAAGACAGTTGAACAGGTATTGCGCGCCGGTCAATCGGGTCAACGTAATCGTAAACTCAATTTCCGAAAGGTTGACATTGGGCAGCTCGCGCGCGAATGTGTGGACCTCACGCGCGTCCGCCATAACCTCTCCGCCGACACGGTGACATTCTCTGAGTCGCTTAATGGCGAGCGCCCGCAAGTGAAGGCCGATGCAGATGAGTTGTGCGCGGCCATAACGAACCTGCTCGACAATGCAGTGAAGTATTCGGTCAAGGATGTACACGTTTCGGTTGAAGTTGCGGAGCTCGGTGAAAAGAAGGTTGCGGTGCGCATCAAGGATAGCGGGATAGGAATTCCATCGGCGCAACTAAAACGGATTTTTCGACGCTTCTATCGTGTGCCTGGACGTATGATGGCCAGGATTAAGGGAACTGGCCTCGGGCTGTTTATTGTGCGATCTGTCGTAGAGAATCACGGCGGAAAAGTCTTCGCCGAAAGTGAAGGACCAGGTCAGGGGAGTAAATTTACAATTGAACTCCCCCGGCTGTGACTTCGACGCCTAGGTCTACGCCCCGAATCTCTGTGCGTCCTCTGTGTCTCTGTGGTGAGTGGTTGCCGAGAGTAAACGGAGAACACAAAGGTGGCACAGAGAAAAGCTGAAAGTAGGTCATTACCCGAATGCAGAAGGATTTCATCAGATGAGCGCCGTGTTGGTGGTTGAAGATGAACAGCATTTGGCTGACGGGTTGCGCTTCAACCTTGAAGCCGAGGGCTATACCGTCGACGCGGTTAGCGATGGTGAGACGGCTCTGTCGTTGTTGCTGGAGAGGCAGCGAAACTACGATGCGCTGGTTCTGGACGTCATGCTGCCAGGGAAAGACGGCTTTACAGTCGCTGCTGAACTTCGCGAGGCGGGATATTTCGTGCCGGTGCTGATGTTGACCGCTCGCGGACGCCCAGAAGATGTTTTGCGCGGCTTTGAGTCAGGCGCCGACGACTATCTGCCGAAACCTTTCGAGCTGTCTGTCTTGCTGGCCCGTCTGAATGCTTTGCTGCGCCGGCGCCAGTGGTTTCATCAGGATCAGGCGCAGGAAAGCGACAAAGCGGCGGCAGTTACGCAGACAGACGCGAAGAACGAGGGTCCCGAGCAATTCAAATTCGGAAACCTCGTCATCGACTTTGCAAACCTCGAACTGCGTACTTCCGAACAGACAATCAGGCTAACTTTGATGGAAGCTCAACTGCTCCGTTATCTCGTGAAGCACCAAGGGAATGTTGTTTCCCGCAAGGCAATTCTGGAAAACGTTTGGGGACTTAACGAAGACACCGACACTCGCGCGATCGATAACTTCGTGGTGCGTCTGCGAAAGTACATTGAAGACGATCCCACCAAGCCCAAACATCTTTTGACTGTGAGGGGCGTGGGCTACCGGTTTATTGCTGGCTAGGCCTGCGCGGTGATGATTGCTGCGCGCACGCCCAGCAAATCCGAAAAGTCTTTTGAATAAACGGCGTCTACTTTACGCACCCTGCTTACGGTTTCAACCAGTTCATTCGTTGAGATGAAACCATTTTCTGTGTGCGCAATTGCCCAGCCCGGTAGATGTGCGGCTGTATGCAGCAGGTGCTCAACGAGCCCAAGATATTGCTGCTTGCTTTGCACGCGGGCGCCGAGTTTGCCGGCGCGGTCCTTTTCAAAACCCTCCCAAAAATCATCGCTGCCCTGTAGCCATTCCTCGCGCCAGGCAAACGCTTGAAGCTGTCCTGGCTGCGCTTGCAGGGGCCCGGGCAACCGCAGAAACAGCAGATCCGTGTGGCGCCGTTCGGCAACGAAGGCGCGCACATCCTGGTTGGTGGCTTTGCTGCGCAGCGAGTGGTGGGCAGCGAAAGGAACAGTCTCCGAAAATTGAGTGAAGACCCGCGATAACGAGAAAGGCTCACGCAGGTTTCGGTTCTCTCCAGTGAATGAGAGCACATAATCCCCCACCATCATTCCCAACGTGAGGGCGAGCGCGCGCTTGTAAGGATTGTCGAGTTTCTCCGCATTGAAACGAACGTTATCAAACCACCACGCGTCGGTTTCATTAAACCATTTCGAGAGAGCAGGGTTATCGAGTCGGTCTCGCGGAACGTAGGCATCGTCAAGCAGCGCGTCAATATCCATTTCACTGAGCCGTTCAGAATCGTTCTCCACCAGGGCAGTCGCTTTGGTGTAACCCCAGATCATCGGATCGTTTGCCGCGACACGAACCTCCCATCGCTTCAGTTGCACGCCAAGGTTCGGCTCGCCAGTGAAGGGAAACGCAACCGAAGCAAACTTCAAACGCCGCAGGACGCTTAGTTCAAAGTTTAGCCATCCATTTGGAAATGTTGCCGCTGCGACGTAAGCCATTGATCTCTCTTGGTAACGCAAACTGTTAGCTTGCGTCGATTCGTTGCCGCTAACTTGATTGTGTCGACCGTCCTCGCAAACTAACAGTTTGCGCTACAACTTTTCATTTCATGAACGAAGAAAAAAGTTCTGGAGCCGTATCGTTCGTCTGCGGCACAGTTACAACTGGCTCGTCGGGTCTTGCGAACGACCGCAGTTCCTCGAGGTCCTCAAGCGACAGCAGTACGCTAATGACCGCTGGATCAAATTCGATGGCGGCTCGTTCGATGATTTGAATACGAGCATCTTCCTCAGTCAGCGCGGGCCGATACGGCCGCGCATCTGTCAAC
>DASZDU010000087.1:0-2253 GCA_035941655.1 Pyrinomonadaceae bacterium
AGGAAACAGTGGCTAATAGACATGAGCAACTCTCGGAGGAGGCGGCGATTGTTCCCTATTACAATAATTTTTTCAACACGTATCGGCTGGGCCCAGAAGATGTGATTTCCGTTTCCGTCTTCAATCAGGATCGATACTCTCGTGGAGGTATTGTTGTGCCACCGAGTGGTCGGATTTCGCTGTCGCTCATACCTGGCGGGGTTTTCGTCAATGGCAAGACAGTTGACGAAGTTGCGGAGCTGATCAAAAAGAAATACGACGAGTACATCATCGACCCGCAAGTTACAGTATCGCTCGATAAGGCCTCGTCCTATCGGTATAGCGTCATCGGGGACGTAGGCCAACCAGGAATCCGCTTGATGAACCATCGTCTGACGGTGACAGAGGCATTAGCCGAAGCGGGAGGCGTGCTACAGACTGGCGACAAGAGCAGAGTTGTCGTCCTGCGTCGGCAAGCCAACGGCGTTCTTTCTCCGATTGCCGTGAACGTCTCGGCAATTTATAAAGGCAGGGCTCCGGACACCACCTACCTAGTGCCGGGCGATCAGATTATCGTCCCGGGAAACAAGCTAAAGACCTTGCAAAAGATCATGGGCTTCACCTCCATTCTCAGCTTCGCCCGAATCTTTACTGGTGGACTGCCCTTCTAGGGAGACACGGTTTCGCAGCCAGGCATGGTGAACTCTGAGACTCGGACTCACCCTGGATTTGCGCGAGGTCGATGAGAGGGGAGTTGTGTTTCGCAATCAGCAGAGTTACCAATCGCCATTATCGCGGCGCACGTCGCGTTGGCTGCTTCACGCCGTCGTATGTTCCTGCCTGATGCTGGTTCCCCTCTGCGGGCCCGCTGTTGCTCAAACTGGCTCCTGGACGCGTCAGCGTGTCGGATCTTTGGCCTGGCTTCATGCGGTTTTCTTTCTCGATGAAAACCGTGGCTGGGTTGTGGGCAGCAGGGGTACCCTTTTAGCAACGACCGATGGCGGTACAAGCTGGCAGGCAAGACCGCAGCCTACTGTCGACGTCCTGCGCGACATTTATTTCACCGACGACCAAAATGGATGGCTTTTGTGCGAGGCGAACCTTTACGACTTAAAAAGTAAGGATGACCCGCGCACATATCTAATGCAAACATCGGATGGAGGTGCAACCTGGAAACGACTAAACATCAGCGGCGCTAACGTAAACGCTCGCCTGGTGCGGGCAATTTTCAGCCCCGGACGCGGCTGGGCGTTCGGCGAAGAAGGAGCCATCTTTACGACGCGTGACTCGGGCGTAACCTGGACACGCTTGCAATCACCTACTCGACATCTGCTTCTCGGCGGCACTTTCATTGACGACGATCGCGGTTGGTTGGTGGGTGCGGGCGCCACCATCATACAAACATCGGATGGCGGAGAAACCTGGCATGTTTCACGACTGGACGAGGCGAAGCGAACCGCGATTCGTTTTGGTGCAACCTCATTTGTCGATAATCGTTTGGGTTGGGCCGTCGGCAGTGGCGGGAGCGTCTATCATACCCAAAACGGTGGACGCACCTGGCAACGTCAAGCTACCGGCATCACTGCAGATCTATCTGACGTAAAATTTCTGGACGCGAGTGAAGGTTGGGCGGTGGGCACTGAGGGCACGATCATCCACACGATCGATGGTGGCCGGCGTTGGACTGCCGAGCGGAGCGACACCGAGCATCCGCTGGAGAGAATATTTTTTGCGAACCGCACGCACGGTTGGGCTGTTGGGTTTGGTGGTACCGTGGTCGCTCTTACGCGCACGGAGGCTCCTCAATTAAACAGATAGTTGCGCGTACATTTTTGATCACCATTTTCTGTCCAAAGTCTAGAATAGAAGTCTGAGTCTTAGACGCGAGTTCGGAAGTTAAGTGGTAGCATCTTAAGAAACAACAGCAAAGTTTAGAATCTTGTTCGAAGAACATGGCCACTAACGGTGGTCTCGCATTTGCTACGAGTCTGAACGTACTCTCCCTACAAGACTGCCACCTTGGCCCCAAGGTGTCGCAATACACCCCCTAAAATGAGTTCGCGTGCCAGCGAGCTTGTGAAAAACTGACTTCGACACGCTCGGAGTCATTAGCGCATTCGCTTGGTACAGGAGAACGCACATGGGAAGTTCACTTCTTTCAATTCTCAAGACAATTGGCTTGGCTATAGCGGTTATGGCAGTCATGACGTTAAGTCAGGGTATGGCAAAAGCCGACGAAGTTACTGTAGCCGGCGGCGCCACTGGGCCGGTCAC
>DASZDU010000088.1:0-2499 GCA_035941655.1 Pyrinomonadaceae bacterium
GATGCCGCCGCACTCTTATGCGCTTGGCGTTTCGGTTGAGACCTTTCGTATGCCGCGCAACGTTACTGGAATCTGCATGGGGAAGAGCACTTACGCTCGTGCAGGTTTAGCGGTGAATACAACGCCGCTTGAAGCCGGGTGGGTCGGTCGTTTGGTAATTGAGCTTGGCAATCTCGCCGACCTCCCGCTGCGTGTGTATGTGAACGAGGGTATCGGTCAGGTGCTCTTCTTCGAATCAGACGAAGACTGCACTACTTCTTACGAAGACCGCGGCGGCAAATATCAGGGGCAGACTGGACTGACGTATTCGCGACTGTGAGCTATTCTCGGTTCCCACAGTTAATGAAACGCACCATAGTGTCTGACCTCAAGACGCAATCGCAGATGAAATTCTTTTACATCATGAATTGCTTAGCACTCAGTGCACCAGGAAGCCGTTGTTTAGATCCACGTTTTCCCGTGAGAGCAGTTGCCAACCCTGGCTCGGACCGTACATGTTGGTGTTGTAGCCGTTGAAAGGAGAAAGCGGATAATTAGAGTCCTGGCTGCCACCCGGTGTCAGTGCTTCGGCCCATGCGTTTGCATATCCCATGACATTCATGTTGCTGTAATTATCTTGAAATGTTTCAACGATCGGCCCCCACCAGGCGCACCCCGCACACTGCTGCTGCGCAAGTGATGATTCGTAATCATAACTCCAGATAAAATCCCAACTAGATGGAGGATTAAGCAGATACACTTCATTCGTCCACGTATTCGATCCCCACTGTTTCTGGTACGTCGCGTTCCATAATCCCAAAACCTGGTAGAAATGGAACGGTACGGATCCCCCACAGGGCGGATTCGGAGCATCGCAAATACCTATGGTGTAATAGTTGTGAGCGATGGCCGAAAAGGGCAAACTCACCACCCATGGGTTGAGGTTGCGGTGAGCGCGGGCCCAATCGAAAATCTTGAATTCGACGTTGGATTGCCCGTAGTAGAGCGGAAACGCCTCAACACACTCTCCAGCGCGATTGGTCGCTGTCAGATATAGCCACGTGCCGTTGTTTCCGCCGGCTGTCTGTGGAGCGACGATGTTATAGTCAACCACCGAGCCACCTGTGAATGCCGTTCGGTAACTCTCGTTATAAAGAATGCCGAAACCAATTCCCCCGGGCGGCGGCGGCGGATTGATGACCGGTGGATAATCGGGCGGATCGTCGGGTGGATCAATCGGCTCGATCGGTTGCGGCAGCGGAGGACTACCTTTACCAAGTCCAGTACGCGAGATGATTTTGTTTATCCGCTCTATTCCGATCCTCTTCTCGTCGTCACTTAAGTTAGGATTCGCCTTGATCAGCGCTTTCTTGCTCTCGAGAAATCCTCGCTCGAATTTCTTGTCGCGATGTGCGTTCTTTGAAAGTTCCGCGATCTGGTCTCTCACATCATTAACTGGAAGGTACTGACCGAGCGCGCGCGAGTATATGTGCGTTGGCTTGCCGCTCTGATCCCGGATAATAAGTCCACGCGTAACAGTCTGAGTGGTGGCCGGTCGAGGTGCGAACCAGAGTGAGAAAACGATAAGACTGAACAAAGGGAAAATAAAAACTAGACGTTTCCGCATGGGGATATTTCCTTTCTTGGTTAACGCCAATGCCGCGCTCTGCGCCAAGATGAAGTTGCTTAGAGATGCATCTTTCGACGCAGGCGATTGCGACCCGAAATGTTTGTGACGAAGGCTCCGCTAATAATCCATCGGACCTC
This sequence comes from Pyrinomonadaceae bacterium, assembly GCA_035941655.1. Lineage (GTDB taxonomy): Bacteria > Acidobacteriota > Blastocatellia > Pyrinomonadales > Pyrinomonadaceae > PSRF01. The sequence continues at coordinate 1,747 of DASZDU010000088.1, forward strand.
CCAGGTGGGAACTCTTAGTTTCCCTACCGTGATTGTTGCGCGCGATTCAGATTTGCTTTGGGAACGCACGCGTCGGGGAAACAGAAAATTTGGCAAGAGGTAAGGAGAATCCTTCAGCCATGGGATTGCTCGGGCCCTCTTAACCAAGCGCTTACAAGCTGATGAACGCGCGGCTTAATATGCAGAGTCTCAAACCGTCTGTCAACAAATATTTCGTGCAACGCGTTTCACGCAAAGACGCAAAGGGACGCAAAGAGAGAATCCACACATCCAGGCTACTTCCAACTAATCACAACTCGATGGATCGACGGTCCACGCTACCTCCAACTAATCACGACTCGCTGAATCGACGGTGGCAGCTCGTGCATTTCGCTACGCGCGAAGCCGGCGTTGCGGAACATCTGATCGAGTTCGGCGAACGTGTAAGCATCACCTGAAGGCGTGCCGCCGAGCATCTGCATGCTGAAGGCCGCGGCTTGCGGCGGAGTCACCCGATCCTCGTTCGGCACGAATTCCAATGTCGCTGCACGTCCACCATCTTTCAGCGACGCATGAACTTTCCGGAGCAGCATCTCGCATGTCGCCACGTCGAAGTGATGCAGGAAATTCGTCAGCAGCACAACGTCGTAATCAGTTCCGTAATCCACGTCGAACGCGCTTCCGGGTTTTGTCTGGAATCGATTTGCAACACCCGCAGCTTCCGCATTCTGTTTCGCGAGTTCCAGCACGTTAGGCCAATCAACCGCAGTCACT
>DASZDU010000089.1:0-6653 GCA_035941655.1 Pyrinomonadaceae bacterium
CGCCCTCGCCGCGCAGATTCTTCAGAGTCCGTTTTAGCTTGTCAGATAGGGACTCAAACATAGATCACTCAGGCGAAGTTTCCTGCCAGCGGCGGAAACGGAGATGATAGCGGCCAGCGTAAAAGAGTGTCAAGGTAAGCACTATTGACCCATGTAAAGCCAGGCCCTGACAGTTGACGGACGTCAACCTGGTACCAGCGCAAGGCATGTCTCTCTACATGTTGGGATCTAGGCTGGATTTCGCTCAGTTGAGGCAATGAATCTTGACGGTGGTGGCTCAACGACTATGGTTATTACAACAAGATTGTGAAACAAGCCGTCTGATCAACCGGCGAGTGTCCGGTTAGCGATGCAGTTCTGGTTTTTTCGAGGCCCAACTAACGAAAACCTGCTTATGGACGCCTCTTGTTGGGTGTGTTAAATTCTAGCCGTTTTGATACTTATTACCTGCGCGGCTTTGTGGGAGCTGGCCGACGCACCCCTACCTACCGCACCGCTGCAACCGAATGTGCTATGAAAAACGGATTTCATTAACCGTTTCTTAAGGACTACATGGCTAAGAATGCAGGCTCACGGGCCGGCGGCCCGCCGCCGGACGAACCCTCAAGCGGAAAAAGCGTCGTCGATCTCGCTGATGCGCGGGTTCGACTGAACTCGCGTGCCCGGCCGTCGCAACAAAATCTATTGGCAGAGTTAGACGAAGTTCGAACACTGCTGGATCAAGGTCTGTCGGCGGAAGCGAAGTCTCGGATTACACTGCTGATCGCCGCAGCCAAGAACAATCCTTCAGCCCTCGCGCTCGCACGTTGTGCCTTATCCACCGCCCTCGAAATGCAGGGTCAGTATCGCGAATCACTGGCGGCTGTCGCCATGTATGAGTCTCCTGAATCGCGAGCGAAGTTGGATCAGCAAACTATCCAGTCTCTGAAGGTTCAGATTGGTCTGGCGTACAACTACAACGGCGATCACCCCAAGGCCATCTCGATTCTAAAAGGCGCGTTACGTGAACCTGCCGAGAACGATGCTGAAGCCAATAACGCGCTCGAACACAATAACGGTCCGGTATACGCAGCGCTGGCTCGTGTTTACCGTAGCATCAGCGAGCACCCCATCGCGCTCGATTACGCTCATCGCGCGCTTGAACATTTCCGTGAGGCAGGGGAGTGGCGCGGCCTTTCTGAAGCATATTTTGTAATTGGGCTCGCGCAAATTCAGGAAGGCGATTACGAGAATGCGCTCGAAAATCTTCAGCAGGCTCTGAAGTTGACCGGCGATCATCCGGCCAGTTACACGCTGGGAAAAATTTACGCCAACATGGCCGGCGTTTGCTGGTTTCTCAAGCGGCCCCAGGAAGGTATCCGGTACCTCGAGAAAGCAATTGGCTACTACGAACGCACCGATCACAAAGCCAGCGCCGCGAATGGCTACAACAATCTTGGCATCAACCTGATACTTCTGGGACAGTGGGGACGCGCACAGGAAGCTTTAGAACGCGCGCTTTCGCTGGCGACCGAAGCCGACGAACGCGCAGAAAAAGTTCCAATGATTCTGGACTCGCTCGGCGAGTTATTGATGTTGCGCGGCGAGCTTGATGAAGCAAAGGATTACTTACAGCGCGCGGTCAGTCTGGCTACCGAAGACGGAAACAAGTGGTATGCCTGCCAGGCGCATAGAACTCTGGCTCGCTGTTACCTGGCTATGGAAGACCACGCCAAAGCCCTCGCGAATGGAGAAGCAGCTCTTGGGCTCGCGCTTACCATCGCTGATCGCCAGGCCATTTGTGATTCCCGCCTGATTCTGGCTGAGGCACACCTTCGGAACGGTGACAACGAAAAATGTTCGAGTCAGTTAGACCTTGTCACTGCAGAAACAACGGAATCAACTACAGACCTGAGCTTCGCCGGAGAGTTGCAACGACTACTTGGCATGTTGGCAGTAACACAATCCGACTTCTCGTCGGCGGCCCAACACTTTGGAAGCAGCGTGTCAATCTTTGACATGCTTGGTGATCGTTATCGGGCTGCCCGCGCGCATAGCGAACTGGGACGGGCCTACGCGTCCACCCAGCCCACTCGCGCGATGGAACACCTTTCGCGGGCCGTAAACGCGTTTCGCGAATTAGGCGCAAACCTTGACAAGACCCGTGCGGAAGCCGCGCTCGCTAATCTCGATCGTACGGCGCCAGAACGAAATGAAGAACAGTCGGCCTTACCACAGTTGCTTACCCTCCGCTTGGCCGAGGCGGTAGCCTCGCGCGAACTATTGCTGCGCGAACTTGCGGCCATAATGCGACAGGAAACGAATGCAAAGTCGGTAGTCATCACGGAACCGGGCGAGCACAAACGCCGGCGCGTGGTTATCGCCCACGGCTGCACTCCAGCTGAGAGCGCTCGCATTGCTGAACAGCTGGATGAATTGGTTGATGAGGCGGCCCAGGCTGCTTACGCGAAAAAAAACGACGCAGCTATTCTCCAGCTTCGCTCGTCAAACGCGCCGCCGGCAACTCTATACATTTCACCTCGCAGCCGCGCGAGCCTACCGGGCGGTCTGTCGCTTGAGCCACTGTTGCGAGTGGCTGAACTCGGTATGGACGTTTGTGCGCTTAGGGCCGGCTCACAAAGGGGTTCGCGAGTGCAACAGCCCGCCGAACTTACCGGCACCAGCCTTATGCCTGGGTTCATTCATTCGAGCCCGGCAATGACTAAACTCGTCGAAGAAGTTCACAAGATAAGGTCTTCGGATGTAACCGTCCTGGTAACCGGCGAATCCGGCACGGGCAAGGAGTTAGTCGCGCGAGCCATCCACGCCCTGTCAAATCGTCGTTCGAAAGTTTTTGTCCCGTTCAACTGTACTGCGGTTCCGAAAGAACTGTCGGAAGGATATTTGTTCGGTTATCGACGCGGCGCCTTCACCGGCGCGGTGACTGACTCGGCAGGCGTGATCCGGACTGCGGCGGGTGGGACGCTCTTTCTGGATGAAATTGGTGACCTACCGCTCGATTTGCAACCCAAGCTTCTGCGCTTCCTGCAGGAAGGTGAGATTCAACCCCTCGGTGAGCAACGGCCTTTGAAAGTAGACGTTCGCATTATTGCGGCGACAAACACAGACCTTGAAGACATGGTGGCGCAAGGCAAGTTTAGGGAAGATCTTTATTACCGTCTCAACGTGATTCGCTTACGCGTTCCGCCGTTACGTGAGCGGCGCTCGGAAATTCCGACGATCGTCAACTACTACATCAATCATTACTCGGCCAAGTTTGGCCGCCGCGACATTCAAATCACGCCGCCTGCGGTTGACTTGTTAATGGTGAGCGACTGGCCAGGCAATGTGCGCCAACTGTGCAACGAAATTCAGCGCGTGGTGGCCCGCGCTGAAGACGCGACAGTGATCACTCCTGACCAACTTTCGCCGGAACTCAAACGAACTTCGGCGCCGGTGACGCCCAGCTCACCTGCGTCGACCCTCGCCTCGATGCCCGCTAGTTCTCTGCAGAACGTTACCCTTGCTGATGCGCTGGCGGACGTCGAACGCCGCATGATCGCCGATGCTCTACGCAAACATGGTGGAAATATTTCACGCGCAGCGCGAGAGCTTGGACTCACCAGACGCGGCCTATACCTGAAGCTTGAGCGTTACCAACTCAGCGCCAGTGCTTAACCCTAATTCATACCAAGCAGTTCGCGCAGGTCCGTGTTAACGACTTCCGATTGCGCTTCAGTGCCGCCGCTACGTCGGGCCCCAACTTCGTTGGCAATTTTGGCAATGGTCGCAATGTCAAACGGTTTTGAGACTACCCAATCAGCCTGAATCGCCTGGCGAGCGTCGCAACTAATGGCGTCGGCCCAGCCACTAACGATTGCCAGCGGTATTGTAATTGAACGCTTGCGGATTTCCCTGGCGAGTTCCCAACCACTCATCTCCGGCATACCAATATCAGTGAATACGATATCGACCTTACCGCCACGCGCATCGTACAGATTCAGCGCCATCTCGCCGCTGTCGGCAATGAGTACTTCACAGCCTTCGGCTTCCAAAGCCTCCCGAAGTACCTCTCGAACCGCGTTTTCATCGTCAACTACCAAAGCTGTAATTCTCTCTTCATTGCCAGCATCACCCACTTTTGTGGCCTCAGCCAGGTTGATCGTTGCAGAATCCTTATTAATCGGTAGGGAGATACGGAAAGTAGTTCCACGTCCGGGCTCACTTTCTACGTCAATGGAACCGTTGTGCCTGCGAATGATGCCGAAGCTGACTGCCATGCCCATGCCCGTGCCGCCTTTGCCCTTCGTCGTAAAGAAAGGATCAAAGAGACGAGACTTAACTTCAGGAGTCATGCCCGTGCCGTTGTCAGCGATCGTCAGAACAACACGACCGTTAGTCTCCTGCGAGCTCATGCGAATTTCACCGCCGGACGGCATCGCATCTATCGCGTTGTAGATCATGTTGACAAGCACTTCACGAAGTTCAACCGCATCACCCATTACCGATGCGGTGCAGTCAGCAACTAACGCCAGACGAACTTGTGGGCCGTCCACTCGAGCTTCCCAACGCGGCCGGCTCATTTCGCAAACATCTTTCATCAGCCCGGCGACAGAAACGGCCTGAAATTTGTGGCTGGGTTCTTTGCGGGCAAAATCCTGAATCCTCCGAATGATGTGCGCGCCGTCTTCCGCGCTCTTAATAATCATCTCGATGCCAGAATTAATCTTTTTTGCATCCTTAGTCCGCAACAACAGTTGCGCCCGGCCCAGAATTCCGGTCAGCGTATTATTGACGTTGTGTGCCACACCGAAGGAGAGTTCGCCCAGAGCGGCCATCTTCTCCGCGTGAGTCGCATACTCGCGTTGTTTTTCATACTCGGTATGGGCAGCAGCAACACGCTCCAGACAGTTTTGCAAACGCTCGCGAGTCGTCGCCAGTTGCGAAGTAGCCAGCAGTTGGCTGGCCTGCGACCCGATCTCGCGGCGCTCATCATTGCCGAGATGGTCACACATTTCCTCGATCAGAATTAATAACGACTTGCCCGCACCCTCGTAGTCTCCGCATCTTTCGGCGACACGCCTGGCGCGTTCCAGAGCCGGTTTAGCTTCGTGCCGCCGGCCAAGCCGGCAAAGTACCAGGCCCTGTGTTGTTAGTGCTTCTGCAAGTAACGCGTTCTCACTGGTTGTTTCCAAAGTATCAACTGCCAGTCTGACGGAACGTTCGGCGAGGCTGTGCTGTTCGGAGGCGAGGTAGAGCTGGGCGAGTGTTTCATCAACCTGGGCACAACCTACGCTGTCGCCGAGATCGTTGAAGAGTTCGCGCGCCCGCTGAAGGTGAACCCGAGCCTCGTCAAGTCGGCGCAAAGTGAGCAGCAGATAGCCATGATTGTTTTCAACAGCCGCGACAAAGCGAAGGTTGCCGATTTTCTCAAATTGCAAAAAGGCTTCCTGATAATGCATCAGGGCCTTGTCAAAATATTGAATCTGGTTCTCGGCGACGCCCAGCTCTTTCAACGTGGTTGCAAATTCGGAGTGAAGTCGGCCTTGGATCCATGCACCGGCCGTAGGTGCGATAGCGGCAGTTTCATTTAAGACATTGAGCGCGTCGTGAAGGCGCGCGGCGTGTCGCTCAACTGAAGCCAAACGAATCAGCGCGACGACCTTAAGTTCGCGTTCGTCTTCAGAGAGAGATTGAAGTGCGGATCGCAGGGTAGCGCGAGACAGATCGAAAAGGCCCTCTCGATAATAACAAGCTGCCAGCTCAATCCGTCCTTCAGCAGCGCGCGATCCCTCTCCAACTTGCTCGAACAGGGCGATCGCACCGTTCAATAGAGCCTGGGACCATTCCTGGTCACCGTGAACTTGTCGCGTGCTGGCGATCCATCCGCTTAACGTACCGGCGGTAAGGAGAAGTTCCGCTGCTGCTTCAGTACTTAGGCCGTGGTGCCGTGGCCATTCAGACAGGTTCCACCATGGTCGCAGAGCATTACATCCAGCATCGTAATCGCCGAGCTCGAGCTTTTCACGGGCAATAGCACAGCTCTCCAGAACCTGCTCGCTGGGTGTAAGTAGCGCGTATTCGATCCGCTGAATCGAGTTCGCTTCTATTAGTCGCATCTTGGTCTCTGGCTGGAGACGGTTGCCACCTGGCAAATCGTCAAATGCGGTCTGCGTTATGTTAGTGCCGGCCTGCGGGCCTGGAGATCTTCCAGGATATTCAGGGTCAAGTGGGAGGCGAGTTTTCCTTGTCGCTTTGTCGGCCAAGTCAGGACCGGCCGACTGGGTACGTAGTATACACGTGCATACCACGGTAACAGGAGCTTTTTATTCTCGCTGATGTTGCAAATGATGGGAGTTAAGCCCATTTTCGACCTCTTGGCGACTTTGCTGTATACCGGCTATTCATTCCCCGGCCCTCCGGGATTTTATCTCACCGGCCCTTCTTGCGTTTAGTTAACTACCGGAGATTGAAGGACTTAGGGGCCTCGACCAAACAAGAGAATCCAATGGCACGAGCCTTGAGATAGGAACGCACGAACAAGTTGATAACTGGTACGCTGGAACGAGAGTTTGACATCCGAAAGTGGCAACCCCCAACTAGCGCACCGTCCACCAGTAACTGCTCGAAACCAGGAGAATTAAAATGAAACGCTTCAAATCAATACTTTGTGC
>DASZDU010000090.1:0-23104 GCA_035941655.1 Pyrinomonadaceae bacterium
CCAGCTCGAGCGTATCGGTGTAAGTAAGAAACTCGGTCGCTTTTTTGATTTCGTCGTAAGTAACAGACCCAACCAGGGTCGAGCGAGTCGCAAAATCTTCCGCAGTTAGAGCCAGCGGCGCGCGCGGCTTTTCCGCCAGCCGATACACATCGATACGGCGAATGCTTTGTACGCTTGTGTCTGAAGCATTGCGACGCGGAGCGGGCCAGCTGAGGATTACCTGGTTTCCACGCTGGACGCCGGACAGCAACTCAGTCCGCTGTTGCACGCGCTCAACAGGCGGCAGAGGCGGCCGCCGTTTTCCGCAGTTTATGGACAGAAGCATCGCCGTCAGCAGCATGGCTGTTGCCAACAAGCGTGAAGCTTTTACAAACGAGCGAGGTGCGACGCAAAAACAGAAGACGAGGCGACACTGCCCGACACGGGGATTGGATGGTTTCACAGAATATACCGGCTGAGGTCCTGATCTTTGACAGTCTCTGCAAGCATGGCTTCGACGTAGGCAGCATCAATGCGTTGTTTTTTCGGTTCCAGGTCAGGTCCTTCGAAACTGATCTCTTCAAGCAGCTTTTCCATAATGGTCTGCAATCTCCGAGCGCCAATGTTCTCCTGGTGCTCGTTTACCTTGAACGCAAAATTTGCAATGGTATCAATCGCTTCATCGGTGAAATCGATGATCACTTCCTCCGTCGCCATCATCGCCTGATACTGTTTGATCAAAGCATTTTTAGGCTCGGTTAGAATGCGCTTGAAGTCTTCCACCGTCAGCGATTCAAGTTCCACGCGAATAGGAAAGCGGCCCTGCAACTCCGGAATTAAGTCTGAAGGTTTAGAAACGTGAAAGGCACCGGCGGCGATGAAAAGAATATGATCCGTGCGCACCATGCCGTAACGCGAATTGACGGTAGTGCCTTCGACAATCGGCAGAATGTCACGCTGCACGCCCTCGCGGGAAACGTCAGGTCCATGCCCCGACTCTCGCCCGGCGATCTTATCGATCTCATCAAGAAAAATAATGCCGGAAACTTCGACCCGCTCAATCGCGGCCCGCGCCACTTGATCCATATCAATCAGACGCTCTTCTTCCTCCTGCATGAGGTGTTCGATCGCCTCGTCTACCCGCATCTTCCTTTGCTTGGTGCGGCCCTGGAAAAGATTGCCCAACATGTCTTTCATGTTGATGCCCATCTCTTCCACACCCTGCGGCCCCGCCAACTCGATCACAGGAAAATTCTTTTCGCGTATCTCGATCTCGATGAGTCGGCTGTCGAGTTTGCCGCTGCGCAGCTGAGTTCGAAGTTTTTCGCGCGTGCGCTGTGATTGGTCCTGACTGCTCGCTCCGTCAGCTGAATCACTGCCAGCCGGCGCGCTGCCTGCTTCGCTTGCAGCTGCGTCGAAGTCGTAGAAAGTCGAGCTGGAACGCGCTGGCGGCAGAAGTAAATCAAGAATCTGTTCCTCCACGTTCAGCTCGGCCTTTTCGGCAATTTCGTCAATCTTCTCCTGACGCGTCATATCTACCGCGATCTCAGTCAAGTCGCGGATCATGCTTTCCACATCCCGACCGACGTAGCCGACTTCGGTAAACTTTGATGCTTCAACTTTCAGAAAAGGAGAATTCGACATGCGTGCCAGCCGTCGCGCGATCTCGGTCTTCCCCACGCCAGTGGAACCGATCATGATCATGTTCTTGGGCATGACATCCACGGCCATCTCTGCCGGTAGTTTCTGTCGGCGTATACGATTACGCAGAGCGATCGCCACAGCGCGTTTTGCGTTTCGTTGTCCGACCACGTGCTTATCAAGCTCGGTGACAATCTGACGCGGAGTCATGTCGTCCAGCTTAATTTGTTCGTCCACTTCACCTTCTAAATAAATAACCATTTGAATATGACGATGCTATTACACCGCTTTCCGCATGTCTCTCATTAACACCGTGGCTTTAGCCCGGTGGTTACACTGTTGCGTTTCGCCGGAAACCGTTTAAACGATTTCCCCCTCTGTCGAACTCCCATACACCGCGCTTAAGCACGTTGTGAATAAGAGAGAAGTACAATTCAACCTGAACCAAATTTCAAACTCGAGACTTAGAGTTCCTCAACAATAATATTCTGATTCGAATAGATACAAATATCGCCCGCGATCTTCAAAGCCGCGACTGCGATTTCGCGCGCAGACAAGTTCGTGTGCGTAGTCAGGGCCCGCGCCGCAGCCAGCGCATAAGAACCCCCTGAGCCGATCGCCAGCACACCGTCATCCGGCGCAATCACATCGCCATTGCCTGATAACAGAAAAGAACTTTTGTTGTCGGCAACCACGAGGAGCGCCTCCAGGTGTCGCAGGATCTTGTCTGTACGCCATTCTTTGCTGAGTTCAATCGCCGCCCGCTCGAGATTTCCATGATACTGTTCGAGCTTGCTTTCGAATCTGGTTAGCAGAGAAAAGGCGTCGGCGGTCGCGCCTGCGAAGCCTACAAGTATACTATCGTTATAAAGTCGGCGGACCTTCCGCGCGCTCGCTTTCATGATAGTTTCGCCGAGTGTGACCTGGCCGTCACCGGCAAGCGCGACTTGTCCTTCTTTGCGTACCAGCAGCACGGTGGTGCTGCGAATGATGGGACTTTCTTTTGGCATTTTTGATGAAGGCCACTATAGGAATTCGTTTGAAGCCAAGTCAAGCGCGGTGTCTGGAAGAGGAGCTTGAGTTTGACACGTACCCACATGATCAACCGCTAGCAATCGCTCGTCAGGGTGTCATGAAGTCAGTACCACCTCGCGGTAGCGGGTGGGTTTCGCTCGTTTTCAAAGCTTTGGCTGTTGGATCTCGGCGATGACAATTCCGAATCTATGACCCACCCGCTACCGCGAGGTGGTACTGACCTCATCCCGCCGTCAAAAGGCTTTTGCTAAGGCAACTGTCTTTTTACTAACGTCACATGAGGTGAGCTATCGTTTTGGGCTATGATAACCAATGCAAACGAACCACGACCATAAGGCATACCTACGGAGATATAGAACTTGAGCGCTAAAAGTCGACCGCGCATCGGCATTACGATGCGCCTGGAATTGGAAACTGATCGTTTCTACCTTTCTCGTCACTACAGTGAAGCTGTGGAGGCAGCCGGCGGCGTGCCTGTTCACATAAGTCTGATTCCGCGGCTGGACTACATACTCGCCGCCACGGCTGACCTCGATGGCGTATTGCTACCCGGCAGCGATTCCGACATCGATCCGCTGCGATATGGCGCCGAGCCACATCCCAATTTGGGAAGTGTGCACCCAATCAAAGACGAAACTGATTTGTTGGTGCTCGACGAAATTGAAAAGCGAGGTTTGCCATTATTTGCAATTTGTTTTGGCATGCAGTCGCTAAACGTTGCTCGCGGCGGCACGCTGATCCAGGACATTCCCTCGCAGTTTCCTCAAGCAATCAAACATCAGCAGGGTGCTCCGCGCGATCGTCCGTCGCATGCAGTTGAGCTGCGCGATCCAAGTCTCTTGTCCAGGCTGGCTGGGAACTGCCGGGCGCTCGTGAACAGCCACCACCATCAAGCGATAGAAAGAGTGGGCAGAGACTTGATTGCCACCGCCTGGACCTCGGATGGATTAATTGAAGCTGTAGAAGATTCTCGAACGGAGCGGTTTGCGCTTGGGGTGCAATGGCACCCGGAGTTGGGATGGAAAGACGATCCGTTATCGCAGAGTTTGTTTGACAGCTTCATCGCTGCCTGCCGAAAGTACTCGCCTGAGACTGCGAACGCTCCAAATGAACTACAATCTGCCTCCGCGACATGAGGCCAAAGCTTTTGACCATAGCGAGTAATCCACGTGGATCGGGATAACTTAAAACTGCGCGGCCGCGTGGCGGTGGTAACCGGCGGCGGGCGGGGCATTGGCAAAGCCACCGTCGAATTGCTTGCCGATCTTGGCGCGCATGTTGTCGTAAACTACGTTAGAGGAGCGGAGGCGGCTGAAACGACGGTCCAGTCGGCGCGGGCGAAGGGAGTGGAAGCCATTTCGTTTCGAGCCGATGTTGCGAATCCACATGAAGCCCAGAAACTGATTGATGCAGCCGTTGAACGCTTCAAACGCATCGATATCCTGATATGTAATGCGGGGATTTGGGAAGGCGCGCCGCTCGAAGAGCAGTCGGAGGAACTCTGGGATCGAACGATCGACATAAACCTTAAGGGCACATGGAGCGTATGCCGAGCAGCGGTCCCTCAAATGAAGAAACAGAGATTCGGCAAGATTGTTATCCTGACGTCAACGGCTGGTCAGCGAGGCGAGGCAAACTATTCCAACTATGCTGCCTCCAAAGGTGCTCAGATCGCGTTCACCAAATCGCTCGCGGAGGAATTGGGCGAATGGGAGATCAACGTTAACGCCGTCGCGCCTGGCTGGGTCGATACCGAAATGACCGCCGACGCACTCGGCGATAGCGAGCGGAGGGAATCCATCGCGATGACAATTCCGCTTAGGAAGATCGCGACTCCGGAAGACATCGCCGCGCCGATAGTTTTTCTGTGTAGCGACTGGTCGCGGCACATCACCGGCGAGATTCTTAATGTGAACGGAGGATCCGTCCTCTGTGGTTAATAATTAAGGTGTTACGTTAACTATGGCAATTCAAGAAAAATTAATAGCGGGGGAATCAAGTTCACATATGACGAAAGCTCATGTGCGGCTCGGCCTTGAGAGATTACTTGAAGATCAAGCGCACAGGCTGAAAGGTGCGCGCGTCGGGCTGATCTGTAATCAGGCTTCGGTGAATCACACACTCCATCACGCAGCCGATCTGTTTCATGAGCATCCAGATATTTCACTGACCGCGCTCTTCGGTCCTCAGCATGGCATCCGGGGCGACGTTCAGGACAACATGATTGAGACTGAGCACACTATCGATCAAGCCACTGGTCTGCCGATTCATTCACTCTACAGTGAAACGCGTGAACCTACAGAGGCAATGCTGAAGGATCTCGATCTACTCGTTTTTGACATGCAGGATGTCGGTTGCCGCATCTACACTTTTGCTTACACGATGGCAAACTGCATGAGGGCTGCGCGCAGCTTTGGCAAGAAGGTAATTGTTTGTGACCGCCCAAATCCCATCAATGGTCGGCAGGTCGCCGGCAACGTGCTCGAACCGGAGCAAGCTTCCTTTGTTGGACTTTTTCCCATTCCGACCAGACACGGGATGACGCTCGGCGAGCTGGCTCGGATGTTTAACGAACAATTCCAAATTAATTGCGAACTTGAAGTTATAAAGATGGACGGATGGGAACGCAGCTACTGGCACGATCAGACAGATGCGCCCTGGGTGATGCCTTCGCCAAACATACCTACGCTTGATACCGCCACGGTTTTCCCGGGCGCAGTTCATTTCGAAGGCACACAGCTGTCAGAAGGACGAGGAACGACGCGCCCTTTTGAGCTGATAGGAGCTCCATACATCAATCCTCAGAAGTATGCCCGGACTTTGAACGAAATGGATCTCGCGGGCGTGTTCTTCAGAGACTGCATCTTTCGTCCTACATTCCAGAAGCATGCAGGAACTAGTTGCGGAGGTGTGCAGATACACGTAGTAGAACGCAATGCGTTTGAGCCCGTCGTGACCGGATTAGCGATGGTCAAGGCAGCTTACGATCTTTATCGTTCGGAGTTTCGTTGGAAGGAGCCGCCCTATGAATACGTCTTCGATAGAAATCCTTTTGACGTGATCGCCGGCACTTCAAGTATTAGGCAAGGTATTGAGAAGGGAAGCACCATTCAGGAAATGCAGGGCGCGTGGGCTGAAGCCTTTGACGACTTCATACAAGTGCGCGAGCGGTATCTTCTCTATTAATAATGTTAAGGTGAATGTTCAGAGGTCGTGGCGCCGACCGTTAAGGTTTAGAATTAGGATTTGAAAACATGGGGGTGCCGTTTGCACCGAAGGTTCAAGCAAAAGTTTAACTTCGGAGTACGTATTCGAGAGAGCGATGGAGGGTTGTTTTGACGAAGCTCGATAATAGTTTAAGCGCTAACGACACAGCTCCGGCCAGGGCTTGGTTGATGGGAGTTGCGGCGTGGCTCGTTCCCGGCCTCGGCCATGTCTTACAGGGTAGGTGGGGACGGGCTTTGCTTCTGGGTGGCGCGGTTTGGGCGTGTTTCATTTCCGGGTTCTTGATGGGCGGCCACCTCTTTCAGTTCTCAGGAGCTGATCAGGGTCTTTCATCACTGCTTCAGATACCGCCTATGGTGGGCGACCTCGGTACCGGCCTACTCTACATTTCCTGCTGGCTCTTGGGAACTGGCTTTGCGCACGGACCGGAACAGGCTGCACTCCCAACGTTTGAATATGGCTGGACTTTTCTCCTGTTGGCAGGATTGCTCAATTATCTTTCTATGCTCGACGCATTTGATATTGCCGCCGGGAGGAAATCATGAGGCACTTCTTGGTGATGACCGCTTTCGCGGCTCTATCTGCGGTGGTTTTCGGTGCGGTTGCAAAAGACTCGAACCGCGAACGCCTCATGTATGGCATTAAGGTTTTTGCTGAGTTTATGGTGATAGGTCTCGTGCTCGCCTGGATACTCTACTTCGTTCCGTTCTAAACAATGGAGGCTGAGAGCTGACTTCACAATCATAATGGCAATTGTTGAAACAGAAGCGCTCGTCTTACGGACCTATAATTTCGGTGAAGCTGACAAGATTGTTGTTTGTTTGACTCATTCGGCTGGACTCATTCGCGCTGTCGCCCGTGGCTGTCGCAAGCTCAAGAGTAAATTCGGCGCGTCGCTCGAACCCTTCACGGTTGCGAAGATCACCTATTACCAAAAAGAGCACCAGGAACTTGTCGGACTAAGTCATGCCGAGATCGTGAAATCACATTTCGACATGTCGGGCAACGCTGAAACTCTTACTGGTCTCGCGTATATGGGCGACTTGGTGATCGAGTTTTCGCCGCCGCACGAAGCCAACGAGCGGCTCTATCGAATGGTTAAGGCTTGTCTGGATGCTATCTGTGAATCACCGCCTGACTTACAGCTCATCCTCAGATACTTTGAAATTTGGTTACTGAAATTGGAAGGATACCTTCCGGACATTCGCCGTTGTGGCGATTGTCACCGCGCATTCGATGAAACCGAAGTCGCGTTTGTGAATACCGATCTCGTTTTTCGCTGTCGTGTTTGCAGCCACGGTGCTGGTAACGCGTTGTCTAAGAAACTCCAAACGCAACTGCGGGCCACGCAACGACTCGCCCCGTTTGTCTTTGCGCAGGAGTCTCGAAATCTACCGGAGAGCATCCATCGGGAATTGGCTGAACTTACGCACCGGCTGATCGGCCGCGTGCTGGAACGACAGCCGCGATTGCGATCCAACTTCCTGGCGCCTCCCAGTCTTACGCGCTGATTGTCCTGAGAAATTACATTTAATGTTAACCGGCAGGAAGTTAATTCCAAGGTACGTAGTTCAGAGCGCTCTGCCTTACGTATTGCTTTCGCTGGCCCTGCTAACCGCCATTCTCTTCACACAGCAAACCGGTCGTTTTGCAGAAGTAGCACTCTATACCGATCTGCCGCTCTCGCTTGCAGCGGAAATCTCTGCGGCCCTCTTACCCAGCGTCTTGACTCTGACACTGCCGGTGGCCGTGCTGGCCGGCATCGTGATCGGTTTTGCTCGCATGGGCAGCGACAGCGAAATTGTCGCTATTCGAGCGGCCGGCGTGGGCACCTGGAGTTTGCTCTGGCCAGCCTTGCTCATTGGGCTGCTGGCAACAGTGGCCACTACTTTTTTGCACCTTAAGGAAGCACCTGAGTCGGCCCGCGATCTGCGTCGGGTTCTGTTGCAGGGCGCACTTAGAAAACTGGACTCGCCGGTGGAGCCTCGCACCTTCAATACGGAAATTCCGGGTTACGTGATTTACGTCAGGGATGGGAACAAGAGTCAAGGATCGTGGGGACGAGTTTTTATCTACGCCCAACAGCCCGATGGTGCGACGAGAGTGGTAACGGCCCGGTCCGGAAGAATTGATTCGTCGAACGATCGTTCAGAGCTGGTGCTAAGTGATGCAGTGGCGCTCAAGATCCCGCCGGAGAAGGGGCAACGAGATTACGTAGTAGAGCGATTGGAGCAGCTGCGAATAAGCATCGACACCGGGCGGGCAACGTTGCTCGAAGATCTAAGCCAGAAAGATTTGCAGACAGAGGAACTAAACTGGAACGAACTAAAACAAAAAACGCACTCTGCATCCGTGGACCAAAGAAGGGAGGCGAAGCGAACGCTTCACCGCCGCCTGGCCCTTTCGGTATCGCCGCTTGTTTTCGCTTTGCTCGGCGGGCTGCTGGGAATACGTGTAAGACGCGGCGGTCGCGGAGCAGGCGTGCTCATGTCAATCGCCGTCGTAGTTGTCTATTACCTCGTCAGCTTGCTGGGTGAATCACTAGCCAGAAATAACAGCGTCTCCGCGATTACTGGCGAATGGATGGCAACCGCGGTGATGCTTGCCTTTTGCCTGATATTGTTGCGCTTTGAAAGTTTTCCAAAAGTCATGCTGGGGAAGCGGTTCTTGAGAAAAGCTAACCCGAGCGATGATCGATACAAGTCCAGCCAGCCGACGCACACTCTCGGCGCCGGGGGTTCGGGCTTTCCCAGTCTGCTTGATACGAGCCTGTTTCGCACGTTAACGACGAGTTTTCTACTCGGCTTCGTTTCCCTCGTTTCGATCTTCATGATCTTCACGCTGTTCGAGCTGTGGCGTTTTATCGCCAGCAATCACGTGCCGGCTGCGGTGGTCGGCAAGTACCTGCTCTACCTGGTTCCGTTGGTAGCGGTAGAACTGTTTCCCGCCACCATGCTCATAACGGTACTCATAACTTACGCTTTGCTCGCACGACGCAGTGAAGCAATCGCCTGGTGGGCCTCAGGACAAAGCGTCTACCGGCTGATGATGCCGGGATTGTTGTTCGCAGTTGCCGCCGCCGCCGGTACCTGGTTGGTCCAGGAACAGCTGATGCCGCAAGCAAACGTGAGGCAGGAGTCGTTGCGATCCAGAATCAGAGGCGGTCAGCCGCGCGCAACTACAGGCACCGGTCGCCAGTGGTTGGCCTCGGTTGAAAGCAGGCGTTTGTACTCTTACGAGTTTGACGAACAGGGTGGGCTTCTCAATGAGCCGGCTGTGTATGAACTTGACGATGAGGCGGTTCATTTGCGGCGTGTAACCACCGGCAAACAGGGATCGTGGACACCAAGTAATGAACTACTGATCAAAGACGCTGAGATGGTTAGCCTGGACCAAATGGTGGTGGTGCGGCAACAAGAGCCCGAGTTGACGCTGAGCGGGGTTGATCCGCCGCAAGTATTTCGACCAACTGTCGACAAGCCATCGCAGTTGAGTGTCCTGGCATTAAGCGCGTATTTGAAGGCGGCCAAACAGCGTGGAGTCGACGTCTCCGCGCTGGCCCTGGCACTGCAACGGAAATACGTTAGCCCGTTCAGCGTGATTGTGATGGCCTTTATCGGAATGCCTTTAGCGCTGGCATTCGGTCGCCGCGGAGCGATAGTGGCGCTGTGTGTTGCTGTGGGTGTGAGCGTGGCTTACTGGGGGGTGGGCGGAGGATTTCAGCAGTTGGGCAATCATGGACTGTTGCCACCCGAGGTAGCAGCATGGGCGCCGCCGGTGATATTCGCGGCCTGCGGGATTTATTTTCTCTCTCGCGTCCGAACCTAAAGCAGTTCAGAGTTCAAACTTTAGTCTGCGTTTTTGAACGGCCGCAAACTAAAGTTTGAACTCTGAACTGCTTGAGTGAAACTGGTGTCTACTTTAGGTTCCGGTTTCCCAACTGGAAATGTATTCGAGTTGTTCGGCGGTCAGTGTGTCGATCGACAATCCCAGCGCGCGCAATTTAAGACTTGCGATCTCGGTATCAACCTCGGGCGGCAAAAGGTGAACGCCGGGCTTAAGCTCACCCTTCTTCTTCACTAAATACTCAACTGAAAGCGCCTGGTTGGCAAAGCTCATATCCATCACACTCGCGGGGTGACCTTCAGCCGCCGCCAGGTTAATCAGCCGGCCTTCGCCTAACACCATCACACGATTGCCGTTGGCTTTGAGTTTGTACTCTTCAACGAAAGGCCGAACGCTTAGCACTTCTTCCGACATCTCGCGTAGCGCAACCAGGTTGAGCTCGAGATCGAAGTGGCCGCTGTTACAAACAATGGCGCCATCCCTCATTTGTGCGAAGTGCTGGCCGTCGATGACGTGACGATTACCAGTCACGGTTATGAAGATGTGACCGAGCGATGCCGCTTCAGCGATTGGCATCACGCGGAAGCCGTCCATCACTGCTTCAACTGCTTTGATGGCGTCGACCTCGGTGACAATTACATTCGCTCCCATGCCGCGTGCTCGCAGTGCTACGCCCTTGCCGCACCAGCCGTAACCGACCACGACGATATTTCTGCCGGCGAGAAGAATGTTGGTGGCGCGGATGATTCCATCAAGAGTTGACTGACCGGTGCCGTATCGATTGTCAAAAAAGTGTTTGGTTTGAGCGTCGTTCACAGCGATCGTGGGGAAGGTCAACACGCCGGCAATTTCCATTGCCTTCAGTCGCTGAATCCCGGTGGTTGTCTCTTCGGTGGAACCAACCAGTTCCTTAATCTGATCGCCGCGTTCCTTGATCAAAGTAGCAACCACGTCTGAGCCGTCGTCGATAATAATGTCCGGGTGGAAATCGAGGGCAGTGCGCACGTGGCGATTGTAAGTCTCGGTTGTCTCACCTTTGATGGCGAAGACCGGTATGCCCCAATCGGAAACCAGCGAGGCCGCCACGTCGTCCTGAGTGGAAAGCGGATTGGAAGCGATAAGCACCGCCTCGGCGCCGCCGGCTTGCAATGCTCGCGCGAGATTCGCCGTTTCAGTTGTTATGTGAGCACAGGCAACCAGCCTGATGCCCTTGAGCGGCTTCTCTTCGTTGAAGCGCTCCCGAATCAACCTCAACACGGGCATTTCCCGTTCGGCCCATTCAATTCGCTGCTTGCCCTGTTTGGCCAGGCCAATGTCTTTGACGTCAAACTCGAGCGACGGTGTTGCACTCATTTGCGGAATTATCCTTTGTTATCGATTATGATTTTTTGATTTGAAGTACGGAAACTTATGGCGAGTTAAACTCCAGCGGCGTTGCGGAGTGTTTCAGCCTTGTCTGCTTTCTCCCAGCTGAAGCCATTCTCTTCTCGGCCAAAGTGGCCGTAAGAAGCCGTCGCCTTATATATAGGACGGCGCAGGTCAAGCTCTTCAATGATTCCGCGCGGCGTCAGTTGGAAATGCTCCCGCACCAGGTTGGCCAGCGCGAGTTCGCTGATGCGGCTGGTGCCCTTCGTGTCAACCATGACGGAGACTGGATCGGCGACACCAATCGCGTAGGCAAGTTGGACCAGGCAACGATCTGCAAGCCCCGCGGCCACGATATTTTTCGCCACATACCTCGCCATGTAGGCGGCCGAACGATCAACCTTCGTTGGATCTTTGCCCGAAAAGGCGCCGCCACCGTGCGGCGCATATCCGCCATAAGTATCGACGATGATCTTGCGGCCTGTCAGGCCGGCGTCACCTTGCGGACCACCGGTAACGAATCGGCCCGTTGGGTTAATGTGAATCTTCGTGTCGGCGTTGAGAAGTTCTGATGACACGGTGCTTCGGATCACTTTTTCTTCAATCTCAGCGCGGAGTTGCTCATTCGTTACATCGTCAGCGTGCTGCGATGAGATCACAATTGCACTCGCCCGAAACGGGCGGCCGTCGCGATACTCGATAGTAACCTGGGACTTGCCGTCGGGCCTGAGGTAGGGAAGCTCGCCAGACTTGCGTACTTCAGCTAAACGTCGCGCCAGCAGATGCGCTAATTGAATTGGCAGGGGCATCAGTTCAGGAGTTTCATTACAAGCAAACCCGAACATTAATCCCTGATCTCCTGCGCCGCCAGTGTCCACGCCCATAGCGATATCCGGTGACTGACGATCAACAGCGGACAGCACACTACAGGTGTCGCAATCGAACCCGAACTTTCCTCTGGTGTAGCCAATATTACGAATCGTCTCGCGAGCAACTCTGCCGTAATCGACATGAGCTTTGGTGGTGATCTCACCGGCCATCACAACCAATCCGGTCGTAATTAACGTTTCACAGGCGACCCGCGAGGCTGGATCCTCAGTTAGGGCAGCATCCAGGACCGCGTCTGAAATTTGATCCGCTATTTTGTCGGGATGGCCTTCGGTGACGGACTCGGAGGTAAACAAATAACCTGATTCAGTACTCAAGCAGACTCCTTATTGTGGACACTCGCTACAGTGAACACTTGCTAAAATCGAGAAGTGGAAAAAGACCGCGTAATGTAACAGTCTGCCTCTGGGAGTGTCAACTTGGCCGCGGATGAACGCGGAGAAACGCGGGCAGGAAAAGGTTTACAGATGGCGAGCCACAAAATCCAACCGGTGCCCAGCTCGGGTTAAAAATATTGGCACACCTATCACTACACGCGTTTAATCCGGGACCTTGCGAGATAGTGGCATCCTGGAGTGCGCTGACCTGTCAGCGCTTTGGTCGGTCGCGACCTGTCGCCACCGAGGTTTGCTCAACTCGCAGATCGTGGCCCGCCGGCCGCCATTGACTCAAACGCTGAGGGTCAGCGCACTCCAAAATCGCTGTTGGGTGAAGGGATTGTGCAAGCCCTCATAACCCCGTCAGAGCCTCAATATATGCGCCAAAAGTTTCTTGACTTTTACACTGAAAGGGAATAGTGTCCCGCCCGTTCTCCAGTTCTTTTTTGTTTCTCATTATCAGACTATTTCTGAGTTAACCTTGGATTTCTCACGAGTCTCTGCCGATCAGTGCAACTCGCAAAATCCAGCCTCAAACAGCTTTCACACAACTCCGCTGCTCGAGCTGCCTGCAGCAGATGATTGCCAATGTTCCGATCAAAAAAAGCCGAGCTGTTTTTCATTCTGAGGCAAATCAGTTTTCCGCCGCAGTATTTGCTAATCACAGAAGCCAATCCTGAGGACCTATGAGATGAAGACACCTATCCAGAAAAAAATGGTTGGTTGGTATGCGCCTGCTCAATTGGCGAAGACCGGAGTCGAAGTGGCTGTCTCGACACTCTTCGGTCGTCATTCGGATCATCGCCTGGTGGAAGCTATGGCCGCCGGTGATGATGTTCCTGGTGACAATGCTCCTGAAACGGGCTCCGGCGATGCCAAGCCGTTTTATGATTACACTCACTATCATCTCGACGATGGCACAAACCTCAAGCGCGATCTTTCACGCAAGCGAAACTCAATCTGGATCGATTATGTCGGAGACGTCGGCGATGGCTGGAACTCCACCTACGCGGTCGCTTATTACCTCGGGGAGCCTGGCGGTCGCGCGTTCAAATACACAGTCAGTGAAACCGGAGAAAAGAAGGAGGCGCCGACGCAACGAGGAGAGGTTCTGATTTTTGGTGGCGATGAGGTTTATCCAACCGCCAGCCGCCAGGAATATAACGATCGGCTGGTAGCCCCGTACGAGACGGCGCTGCGGAATTCACCGCCGGGTTCATCTCCTCACGTTTTTGCGCTTCCCGGTAACCACGATTGGTATGACAGCCTCGTGGCCTTTACTCGGCTGTTCACGGCTCGCCCATGGTTTGCGGGTTGGCGCACGCGACAGTCGCGCAGTTATTTCGCTTTGAAACTGCCACATAACTGGTGGCTGCTGGGTACCGATTTACAGCTCGGTTCCGATATTGACAAACCTCAAATGGAATACTTCGAAAGCCTCGCCGATGAAATGGATGAGGAAACTAAAAAGAGCGGTGAACGCGCGCGCGTCATCGTCTGTCATGCTGAGCCGCATTGGATCCGGGCCGCCCAATATGGCGGAGACGATCCCAATTACAGCGAAAGCAACTTGAAGCTGCTCGAAAAGAGGTTGGGCTGTAACGTGGCTGTCTTCATCGCCGGCGATCTGCATCACTACCGTCGCCATGAATCACAAGACAAATCGACGCAAAAGATAACTGCCGGCGGCGGCGGTGCTTTTCTGCATCCGACCCACGTCGGGAAACTTGGAACGAATCTGGATAAGATTGTAGAGGTTGGCCTGAAGGAAAATGAAAAGCGAGAGTTCAAGTTGGAAGGCTGCTTCCCCTCGACCAAAGATTCGAGCCGGCTTTGCTGGCGCAACCTTATTTTCCCTTACCTGAAGGGAAATGATAGTCGGACGTTTGGGTTGGTAACCGCCGCACTGTATTTAATGCTAACTCTTCCGGTTATTTTCAGTGTCGACGAACTCGGAAAGGTTAGTTCATTCGGTCCAATCACCTACACGTTAATGCAAAGTCTGATTCATAGTCAGTTGTCTGTGGCCCTGATTCTCGCCACGATTGTCGGGTTCATATTTTTTACCGATACACACTCCACGCCTTATCGCGTCATCATGGGCGGCTTGCATGGCGTGGCGCACGTGGCGGCAGCGTGCACTATCGCTGTCCTCAGCGTTTTCGAGATTGCCCAGTCGACAGATGCTAAAGCGTGGACACTGAAGATACCCTGGCCCGGTACCGACTCCTTCATTCCCTTCGATCTGCGGCAACTGCTCGCAGCTGTGATTATTTTTGTGCTTGGGTTTATTGTGGGTTCGTTCATCATGGGATTTTACCTGCTGGTGTCTTTGAACTTCTTCGGTCGTCACGGCAACGAAGCCTTCTCTTCGCTCGGCATCGAAGACTTCAAAAACTTTATTCGTTTGCACATCAACGACAATGGCGATTTGACGATCTACCCCGTCGGCCTCCGCCGCGTTCCTCGCAAATGGAAGCCTCGCACAAATGACACTCGCACAAATGACACAGGCCCTGAGATGGAACCTGACGACCCCAAAGCTTCCGACCCGGAACTCATTGAGGCCCCAATTGTCATGAAAGCCAGTAAAGCAACTGCAACGGGTGTCACGACTACATCGCCGGACGTGAAGATCGAAGGCGACACTCAATCATCGCGGCCCACTTAGGCTGAAACGCTGCAGGCCACTGTCAACGGCGTGGTCCGCCTTCGCGCGTCTTGGAGTGGGGTGGAGGGAGAAGCTTAAGCATGAGCGACGAACACTTTGATGCGGTCATTGTTGGGTCTGGTTTTGGTGGATCGGTGATGGCCTATCGTTTGGCCGAAGCGGGCTTGCGTGTTTGTCTGCTGGAACGTGGTAAAGCCTATCCACCTTTTTCTTTCCCGCGCGCACCGTTCAAGCTCAGAAATAATTTTTGGGATCCGAGCGATGGCTTGTATGGCATGTACAACGTTTGGTCGTTCAAAGGCTCGGGCGCACTTGTCTCCAGCGGCTTGGGCGGGGGTTCGCTCATCTACGCGAACATCATCATCCGCAAAGATGAAAAGTGGTTCAAGGAAAACCTTGACGGTGGTGGCTATGAACCGTGGCCGGTAACACGAGCTGAACTTGATCCGCACTACGACCGTGTGGACCACATGATGAACGTTCAGAAGTATCCACGTCATCTGCCGCCCTACGACAAGACACCCAAGACGCTGGCAATGATCGAAGCTGCCGCGAAACTCAAACAAGCGAAGCCTGCCCTTGATCTTCACTGGCTGCCGCTCAATCTCGCTGTGAGTTTTAGAAAGAGACACGCCGGCCATCCGGATTATGATGACGTCAATAACCCACCGGTGACAGGCGAGCCGATTGAGGAAAGTCGCCCCAACTATCATGGAAAGACGCGTTACACCTGCGTGCTCTGCGGTGAATGTGATCTGGGCTGCAACACCGGCAGCAAGAACACACTCGATTACACTTACATTACCGCCGCTAAGCATTCGGGTGCCGAGATCAGGCCGCTATGTGAAGTGAAGTCGTTTGGACCGCTGGAAGACGGCAAGCGATACTTCGTCACTTACGTCAAGCACGACCCAGACCTTTGGGAAGGGAAGCCCTGCAACAGCGATGACCCCGATCGGTTTCCCCAACACACCATCACCTGCGATCGTCTGATTATTTCGGCCGGCACCTTTGGCTCGCCTTATCTCTTGTTCAAGAATCTGGCTGCGTTCCCCAATCTCAGAAACAATGACCTGCTCGGCTCGCGCTTTTGTGTGAACGGCGATCTGCTCTCGTTTATCGTTAACTGCAGGGAGAAGAAGAACGGCCAGTGTGTGCCGCGGGTTATCGATCCCAGCTTTGGTCCAGTAATAACGAGCGCCATTCGGGTGGGCGACACGCTCGATGGCCTGGGCGATCAGGGACGCGGGTTCTACGTCGAGGATGGCGGCAATCCGTATCTCTTGAGTTGGGCGGTGGAATTGACCGGCTTCCTCGGCTACCTCAGGCGTTCGCTTCAATTCGCCAAGACGTTTTTCAAGTATCGCGTTGGTCTCAACCCTGACGCCGATCTCGATAAGGAGATCGCACACTTGATCGGAGACTGCGAGACCTCCAAGAGCTCCTTCCCGATACTCACCATGGGCCGTGACTTTGCCAACGGAAGAGTAACTTTCGACGGCAAGTATCTCGATTGCGATTGGAAGATAAAAAAGTCGCAGGCGTATTTTGATCGTGTGCGCTGGGTGGTCCGCGGGATAGCTAACGCGCTAAACGCCGAGTTCGTCGATAACCCATCTTATGAGTTGTTCCATCAGGTGCTCACGGCCCATCCACTCGGCGGCTGTCCCATGGGAAAAGACAAGAACGCCGGGGTGGTTGACTCCTACGGAGAAGTCTTCGAGTATCCGGGTCTTTATGTTATGGACGGTTCAATCATGCCCGGGCCGGTCGGGCCAAATCCTTCGATGACGATCGCCGCCGTTTCTGATCGGGCGGCCGACCACATTATCGACCAGCACAAAGGAGCAACAAGATGAGTGAGAAGAAAAAGCGCTCGCTGATACTGGCCGGCGGCGGTATCAAGGTCGCTTTTCAAGCCGGTGCGCTGCAAGTGTGGTTGGACGAAGCAGGCCTGACTTTCGATCACGTCGACGGAGCGAGCGGGGGCGTCTTCAACCTGATCATGATGTGTCAGGGAATGACCGGCCGGCAGATCGCTGACAACTGGCGCAATCTCAATCCAAAGGGGGGCATTAGCTTTAATCCTCTGGCTTTCGTCAATCTGCTCTACGCAGAATCGTTGTTCACTCTGGATAATTACCGCAAGCACGTCTTCACTGGTTGGGGATTGGATTGGGACAAGATTCGCGCGACCCAACTCAACAACACCTTTAACGTTTTTAATTTCAGCGATAAGACGCTCGACATAATTGAAGCGAAGGACATGAGCGAAGACATGCTGTGCGCTTGCGTCAGTCTGCCGATGTGGTTTCCGCCGGTCCATATCAATGGGAAAACTTACATCGACCCGGTTTACATTACCGACGCGAACATCGAAGAGGCGATCCGGCGTGGCGCGGATGAGTTGTGGGTAATCTGGACTGTCAGCGACAAAGACGAGTGGCATCCCGGATTCGTCGCCACCTATTTCCAGATCATAGAGACGAGCGCCGATGGAAACTACAAGAAGGCGCTGAAACGCATCGCTGATAACAACGCCGCCATCGCTGCGGGCCAGCAGGGCGAGTACGGAAGGCACATCGAAGTTAAAGAGCTTAAAGCAGACGTCGCGCTGCATTACCTGATCGATTTCAGCAAGGATCGCCTGACCGAAACTGTGAATCTGGGTGTGCAGCGAGCGCGCGAATGGTGCCAGGAGAATAATATTCCGCTTAAACCCAGCGCCGAAGAGTTTCCCACCGATGTGCACACGGCGCAAACGAAAGTAAGCTTCACCGAAGAGATGAAAGGCTATATCGCCTTCGGCGAACTTGATTACGAGAAAGGCGCTAAAACCGGCAAAAAGAACGGCACGTCGATCATGTTTCATCTGACCATAACGGTGGACGGCGTGAATCGGTTTGTCACCGATCCCAACCACGACACCAACGACGTCAAGGGCTATGTCAAGTGCGATGAGCTGGGCGGGGAGCGTCCGGTGGAGAGCGCAACGTTCAACCTGTTCGTTGACGATCAGGATCCATCAATAAAGCGCATGTTCTATCGCCTGTTTTTCAGCGACGCTCAGGGAAATCCACTGACGCTAAGCGGCTTCAAATTTATTAAGGATGACCCTGGCTTCGATCTTTGGCATGACACGACAACGCTATTCACTCGCATCCTGAACGGACATGTGAGCGCCGCAGAAGAATCTGCCGCCGCCAACGATCCGGAAAAACTTCAGCAGATGGTCAAAGGTTCGGGGATCATCATTATCCACTTCTTCGATTTTCTGAAACAGCTCACTACCTTCCGCAGCGAAGGACCAACGCTTTCCGACAGGACTTCGGCGATGGCGCGCTTCGGCCGGCTCTTCATGGGCAAGTTGTGGGATGTGTATGCGCGCAATGTGCTGACCTCCGGCCCTTTCTAGGTGTCTCATTCTGGTTCCCAGCGCCAACGGCGCGAAATGTAAAAGCCTGGGGCAACGCCCCAGGTGAGGCGGTCCATGAATTCTCCCGAGCGCTGAAGGCGCGAGATAGGCGTCTCAAAAAAACGTGGATTGCACCGTCTCCATAACATTCCGCGCTTTCAGCGCTAAGAATCTTATTCTGATGCCCCTGGGCCGATGGCCCAGGCTATTGCATTTCGCGCCCTTGGCGCTGAGAACGAACTACTTGATTCGAGCTTCCTAAAGTTCGCCGGACACTGAAGGAGTAACTCGCATGACTGCCGACATCATTTTCGAGCCGCTCAACTTTCGTCACCTCTCAGTTAAGAACCGCATCTTTCGGTCTAATATCTCCGGCAGGTTCGATTACTACAATGGTGTCGGCACGCAGGCACGCATCAACTGGGAAGAAAAGTTTGCGCGTGGGGGCGTCGGCGCAATCATTTCGTCGCACGTTCCAATCTCTATTCGCGGCCGCATTCTGCCCAACTACGCCATCATCGACGACGACGACAAGATTCCATTCTGGCGCAAGCTCGGCGACGCGGTGCACCAGTACGACTGCAAGTACATCATGCAGCTCAGCCACGGAGGACGTCAGCGTGATATCGCCGGTGTCGAGAACTCTTTTAATAAAGGACTGAGTTCGACCAACAGCACCGACTCTTTCCACGGGCTGCTGTCTCAGGCGATGACTGGGGCTGAAGTCAAGATGGTTATTCAGCAGTTCGCCGATGCCGCCCGGCGCGCGCGCGAGGCCGGGCTCGACGGCATCGAACTTCACGCCTGCAATGGCTATCTCATCAATCAGTTTCTAAGCTCCGGCATCAACGACCGGAGGGATGAGTACGGCGGCTCGCTGGAAAATCGCGCACGCTTTCTGCTCGACATAATGAAAGCCGTGCGCAGAGAAGTGGGTGATGATTTTCACTTCCAGGTCAAAATCAGCGCCGTCGATCACAACAACGCGCTCATCTTCTGGGAAAAGAAAGGTAACACGTTGGCAGAGTCGATCCAGGTTTGTAAATGGGTTGAAGCAGCGGGCGCTGATGCGCTTCACATTTCCTACGGCAGCACCTTTCCGCATCCCTGGAATCCACCGGGCGGCTTTCCCATCGAACATGCCGCGCGAACTTATGGCGGGATGATCGCCAGCGGAACCTATGCTTTTCGCAATTTCATGCTGTTTCGTTATCGCCCGTTGCGGCCCATCTTCAATTTTCTCTGGAACCGCACCAAGCCCGACCAGGTCGAAGGCATAAATGCCGACGAAGCGCAGGCAGTTAAGCAGAACGTAAGCATTCCGGTGCTGGTCACCGGCGGCTTCCAAACAGCTTCGTATATTCGCAAATGTATTTCCGAAGGATACTGCGACGGGGTCGCCATTGCGCGTCCGCTGGTCGCGAATAACGATCTCGTTAAGATTTATGCGTCCGGTAAGGACCTGCCGGATAAGCCTTGTACCTATTGCAACAAGTGCGCGATTCATGCGATTGCGGATCCGCTGGGTTGCTATGAATTGTCACGTTACGACGGTGATTACGACCGCATGATGAAAGAAATCATGACGGTGTTCACGCCGGCCTGATGCGCTTTAGCGTTCCCGTTCGAGGAGTCTTGCTAATGAAGGAGTCTGAGCCACAAACCCCAGTCGAAAACGCCGAGCGGAGACGCGTCAAGATCGTGCTGCTCATTATTCTCGTCGTTCTAATCGTGCTGGCTGCCTTTCTCTATTGGAAGTTCAACCCGAACAGACCCGTCGACTACGCCGAGATTCAGGAGCACTTCAAGTACGGCTCGATTGGTAGTGAGCCGGCAAACGGCATCCCTTACTGGATTTTCAAAGTGCTCCCTGAAATGTTTCCCGAAAAATTGCCTGGTCAGGGTCTGGCTTCGCTGGGCTTGATTCAGGAGCCGGGAAGGGATTTGCCAGTCGGCTTTTCAAAGCGCCGGGTGATCGTCGACCGCGTCGGATTAAACTGTGGCGTCTGTCACACCGGGACGGTGCGAGATGCGCCGAACAGCCAGCCGCGCGTGATCGTGGGTATGCCTGCGAACCGGCTCGAGCTGGAGAACTACATTCGCTTTCTCTCAGCCTGCGCGCTCGATCCACGTTTCACCACCGATAACGTAATGACGGCGATAGAAGCGCGCACTCGCCTGGGACCGATCGAGCGATTCATCTATCGCGCCGCCGTTCCGCTCACGCGCGAAGCCTTAATCGAACAAGGCAACCGCCTGGCATTCATCAACAGCCGCCCCGATTGGGGACCGGGAAGAGTCGACACCTTCAATCCTTACAAGGCGCTCCAGTTCCACTGGTCCATGGAACATGACGACAGCATCGGCACTTCTGATTACCCTTCGGTCTGGAACCAACAGCCGCGCGAAGGCATGCAGCTGCACTGGGACGGCAACAATACTTCCGTCGATGAACGTAACAAGAGCGCTGCGCTCGGCGCCGGCGTAACCCCGGCCACGATCGACCTCGATCGACTGAAGCGCATCGAGGATTGGCTGCTGGCTTTCAAAGCTCCTGCCTACCCCTACTCGATTGACGCTGGTCTGGCAGCCAAAGGAGAACCCATCTACAAACAAAACTGCGCCAGTTGCCACGACTTCGGTGCTCCGCTGGTAGGCCGAGTCACGCCAATTGATCAGATCGCCACCGACGCCCATCGACTTGATTCCTACACCTACACGTTGGCTGTGAATCAGAACATGATGTACGCCGGTTATCCCTGGCGCTTCTCACATTTTCGCAAGACGGATGGATACGCAAACATGCCGCTCGATGGCATCTGGCTGCGCGCTCCTTATTTACACAATGGTTCCGTGCCGACGCTGCGAGATTTGGTCGAGCCACCCGACAAACGGCCGAAGGACTTCTACCGCGGGTACGATGTCTTCGATCAAAAGAACGTCGGCTTCGTTTCTAATGTTGCCAACGAAGGCGGTAAACAATTCTTCCACTACGACACCACGCTTCCCGGAAACAATAGCGGCGGCCACGTCTACGGCACGAATCTTTCGGCTGAAGAAAAAGATGCCCTGGTTGAATACATGAAGAAGCTGTGAACGCTTGCGCCAGAAGTGAATCAAAGAGTCGGCGGTGCCGAGTGATCTAAGTTTGAAAATCTCTGTGCGTCTTCTGTGTTCTCTGTGCCTCTGTGGTGAGTGTTTGTCGGGGTAAATTCACCACTGAGACACAGAGGACACAAAGGTGGCACAGAGAAAAGCTGAAAGGAGGTCACTACCCCTTTACAAGTGAGGCCGTTCAGCAGCCGGAAGGAACAACGAGATGAGAGCGAGAACACGCAAACTGTTGATTAGGCTAATCGTCGTTGTTGTGATCATTGCTGCGGTGGTTGGTGCCGTCGGCTGGTACAAGCTGTTCCGACAGGTGCCGCTGCATTACGCGAACATTGAGGACCAGTTTAAGTATGGCTCGATCGGCACCGAGGCTTCGACTGGCATCCCGTATTGGATCGTAATGGTATTGCCGCGGATGTTTCCCGAATATCTTCCGGGACCGGGAGGCTTCTCATCAATCGGACTCGCCTGGGAAGAGGGCCACGAACTACCGATCGGCTTCACTAAGAAGACGATCGGCTTCGAACGCGTCGGAATCAATTGTGCCTTCTGTCACACGGCAACCTGGCGCGCGACGCCGCAGGATAAGCCGCACATCGTAATCGCCGCGCCGGGGCATCAGATGGATGGCCAGAAATATTTGTGGTTTCTGTATGCGTCTGCCAGCGATCCCAGGTTCAACGCCAATGACATCCTCAAGGAGATCGACCGCGCTACCAAACTCTCCTGGCTCGATCGGCTCCTTTATCGCTACGTTCTGATTCCACAGACGAAGACCGCACTGCTGAAACAAAAAGAAGAAGCCCATTGGACCACGACGCGTCCTTACTGGGGACCAGGTCGCGTCGATCCATTTAATCCGGAAAAGTTTGGCCCTTTGAAGCAGCCCATGGACGACAGCATTGGGAATTCCGATATGCCGTCGCTTTGGAATCAGAAGGCACGTGCGAACGGCAAGGCGTTGCATTGGGACGGCCTGCAAACGTCGCTGGATGAAGTGTTCATCAATTCCGCGCTGGGCGATGGCGCTACCAGAAAAGCGCTGCCGATGGACGAGTTCGACCGACTAAAAGCCTGGCTGACCGAACTGCAACCGCCCAGGTATCCGTTCGCGATCGATCAGGCGCTGGTCACGCGCGGCAGTGAAGTTTTTTCCAAAGAGTGCGCTTCGTGTCATGAAGTCGGGCAGGAAAGAACCGCCACGGTCATTCCCATTGATGAAGTCAAAACCGATCGTCACCGGCTTGATGAATGGACGCAAAGCGCTGCTGATGCCTACAACAGTGGCGCCGGCGGCTACACTTTCAACACCAGCCATTTTCGGAAGACCAACGGCTACGCGTCGCCGCCGTTGGACGGCATCTGGCTACGCGCTCCTTATCTGCACAACGGTTCGGTGCCAACCTTGACCGATTTGCTCGAACCGGAAACCAACAGACCGAAAGTCTTTTGGCGCGGCTACGATGTTTATGATCAGCAACGAGTCGGCTTTGTATCAAGCGGCGCCGAGGCCGAGAAATCTGGTTTTCGCTACGAGACCAGCGCGGCCGG
>DASZDU010000091.1:0-2583 GCA_035941655.1 Pyrinomonadaceae bacterium
GTCGCTTCGCACAAAGACTTCTGCAACAAGTTCGCTTTTACCATCGACCTGCTCGCTGATCCAAATCACGAACTGCTGAACGCGGCGGGTGTGGGTCAAAGCGAATACAAAGGCACGATGTACTGGAACCGCACTTCATTCGTTATCGATCCTGAAGGCAAGTTACGAAAGGTTTACGAGAAGGTAAATCCCGAAGGTCACGAGCGCGTGTTGCTGGACGACATCAAAGTGATGAAAGCCGGCGGGTCGGAAAACGCAGCCGTAGCTTAAGCTGATAAAGCGCGGATTGCATTACTGCGGAGGCGGTCGGCGCATGATTGGCGGCTCGCCGGGTCCTCGCAGTTCGCGCTGTCGATCATCGATCACCCGATAGCCGGGCGGGAGCTGGAAGAGTTCAGCAGCAGGCTCGCTGCGATTGATGTTGGTAAGCCGGAATGTGGTTTCACCGAAACGTGGATCGTTGTGCTTCATCAACACGATCATGTGCAGTTCCGGCGCATACCATTCTTCGTGGGAAATATTCAGCGGTTGCTCGTTGTCAAACTCACCCGCGGGAATGGTGAGCGTCGTGCGAGTTCCTTCCGCCAGCACTCCTTCGATCACTTGCGCGGGCAACTTTTCCTTAACCGGCCTCGTCGCTGGCTGCGCTCCCTCCGGTTCACTCATCCGCCGGTGCGCTGCACTGGTGGGCATGAGCACGCTGAACGGCGCATTGTCGCCGCGTGCTTTTGAGAAAGCCTCCATCACCTGCGGCGGCGGCAGCCGAGTTTTGCGCGCCGTTCCTGCCTGCGTCTCAATAACGTAATTCACACGGCCAATCGGGTCATTGATAACCAGCAAGCGAGGCGCTTCGCCGCTCGCGGAGATCGAGCCTCGGCGCGTCATTTCATGTTCACGCCGAGTTCGACCGGCGGCGTCGCGATAAATGTGGGCTGTAGATTTCCGCGTGAATCTATTGCCGTCGCCGAGCGTCTGAATATGTTCGGTAACTGACTCTGCGGAAAATGCCGCATCCTTAACTACGGCACGTTCAAAGTTCGCGTCCGGCGTCACAAAGCTGAGTGTTTGCAGACTGCGCCCACTCTCGACCATGGGCACGGGCGTTTCGGCGATAGGTGTGGGCAGCTCGATTCGTAGCCTAGACGAACTGGCGCCTGTAGTTGGACCATCGGGTTTGGGGCGCGCGGCAGGAGCTTGTGCGTTCGCAACTGCGAAAGTTGTTAACAGAAAAATGAGCGAAAAAATTAATCGGCGTGGCATTACTGGAAACCCCTTCCTGGTTCTATAAAAATTACTTCAGCCACCAATAAAACTCATCGATCGCGACGGGGCCACGAACTGCGGATCGTTGATGTAGTGGCGCGGCTCTTTCTTCATGACGACGCTTGCGATGAAATCGATGATTTCAGCGCGAGTGGCGCCGGTGCGGACTACGTCGCGCAGTGAATGTTCGACGGTGGAGAAAAGACAGGTGCGAATCTGACCGTCGGCAGTAAGGCGAATTCTTGAGCAGGCGCCGCAGAAAGGTTCCGTTACTGGTGCGATGATCCCGATCTCACCGGGCGCACCGTCGGCAAATCGATAACGGGAAGAAGTTTCCGAGCCGCGATCGATATCGATTGGGATTAAGGGAAACCTTGCTTCAATCCGTTCACGAATTTCGCGACCCGACACGACGTCGTCGCGGGCCCAATCATGACCCGAGTCCAACGGCATGAACTCGATGAAGCGCATCTTCACGTCATGTTCGCGAGCGAAGGCGGCGAAGTCAGCAACTTCGTCTTCGTTATGACCGCGCACGATGACGGCGTTGATTTTGATCGGCTGCAGTCCTGACTCTTTTGCAGCCGCAATTCCCGCGAGCACGCGATCCAACACGTCAACTCCCGTCATCTGTTTGAAGGTTTCGGGCTTCAGACTGTCAACGCTGATCGTGATGCGATCGAGTCCAGCATTTTTCAATCCCTGCGCGCGGTCAGGCAAAAAGTAGCCATTGGTCGTGAGCGCCAAATCCTTAAGGCCTTGTCCGACAATCTTTAGATTGTCGTTGCTTGAATCATCGCCCCGTTCGACAAGCTGAAGCCTATCGGACTTCAGGAGCGAGAGCTTCTCAATGATCGTCTCGATATCGCGTCGCATCATCGGCTCGCCGCCGGTCAAACGAATCTTTTCGATACCGAGCGAGACGAAGATGTCGCAGACGTATTCAATTTCTTCGTATGAAAGCATCTGCTCTTTTGGAGCAATCGGCGGCTCACCGTGCGGGAGGCAATAGAAACAGCGAAAATTGCAGCGGTCGGTCAGCGACACGCGCAGGTCGCGTATCGCACGGCCGTAAGAATCTTTGAGAATCGTCGACATTACGAGTAATGATAACGCGGCAACGGAGGGAGTTCAAAACTCAAGCGCTGAAGGCGCCAAATGTAATAGCCTGGGCCAAAAAACGCGACATCAGCCATGACATTTCGCGCTTCAAAGAACTCTTGAGAACTCCTACCTGGGGCGTTGCCCCAGGCTGTTACATTTCGCGCCGTTGGCACTTCACAAACGACGCATCGTCCGCAATTTCCTTCTTATTTTCCA
>DASZDU010000092.1:0-11201 GCA_035941655.1 Pyrinomonadaceae bacterium
CGTGACTCCGGTCGGTGAAGATCG
This sequence comes from Pyrinomonadaceae bacterium, assembly GCA_035941655.1. Taxonomy (GTDB): domain Bacteria; phylum Acidobacteriota; class Blastocatellia; order Pyrinomonadales; family Pyrinomonadaceae; genus PSRF01. The sequence continues at coordinate 25 of DASZDU010000092.1, forward strand.
ATAACCAACCTTCAAACAAAGATCAAAGTACAAAGCTCAAACCTTACAGTTTCATAATGCTCGCATCATCAACATCGAGCGTCTCGCGATTCCGGAAGATAGCGATGATGATGCCCAGTCCGACGGCGGCTTCCGCTGCCGCAACGGTCATTACAATGAAAACAAAAAGTTGCCCAGTCACGTCCTGAGAGTAGCTGGAGAAAGCCACAAACGTCAGATTCACGGCGTTGAGCATGAGCTCAATGCACATAAACATCGCGATCACGTTGCGCTTGATGATGACGCCGACAGCGCCAATCGTAAAAAGAATGGCTGACAAAGCCAGATACCATGAAAGTTGTGGTTCCATAGTTTTTACTCGGGCTGGTCCTGGTCTGTTTGAAAATCGACGCCCAATAGGTGCGCAGCTTCTTCGGTCGTCTCTGTTTTAACCGGCCGCAAGTCGCCGACTGCGCGCGGGTTAACGATGTCCATCGCCAACACCTGCGCACCCGGCACCACCCGCGCAGTGGATGACAGGATGCTCGATCGGCGAGCCAGTGACATGGCGCCGACGATCGCCATCAGGAGCAACACCGAGGTGACTTCAAACGGCAGCAGGTATTTTGTGAATAAACCTTCACCGATGGAGTGCGTTAAGCCGACGTTTGAAATATTCGAAACGCTGCCGGGAAGCCGATCGTCCGCCGTTTGCACCGAGTAAAGAATGAATGCTGTTTCCGCGAGGAGGATCCCCGCCATGCCAACCGCGAGAGGGACAAGAAACTTAAGTCGCCGGCGGCGTGGCTCGGCGTGCTCAATGTTGAGTAGCATGATGACAAAAATTACGAGCACCATGATTGCGCCCGCATAAACGATCACCTGCACCGCGGCGATAAATGGCGCGGCCAGCGTTACGTAGATCGACGCCAGCGAAATAAACACGCCGATAAGCGAAATGGCGCTGTACAGCGGATTGGTCTGCGACACCATCGCAATCGCGCAGCCAATCGCCATCCCCGCGAAAATAATGAATAGAAGCGTTGCCATATCAAATGCGGTGAATAGTGAATGGTAAATAGTAAATAGTCGAACGCTACACACTGAAAATTCTATTTACCATTTACCATTTACCGACTTAGCCGCTGACAAAAAATTGAATGGTGGCCGTCAAAACAATATTCAGAATGGCTGCCGGCAACAAAAACTTCCAACCGAAGTCCATCAGTTGGTCAAAACGAAATCGCGGCAGCGTACCGCGCAGCCAGATGTACAGAAACAGAAAGAACAGAATCTTTGCGAAAAAGTAAATCACACCAAGCAGCGGAAACTGCGCTACGCCCGGTCCGTTCCAACCACCCAGAAACAAGGTAGTTGCCAACATCGAGACGGTAATCATGTTGATGTATTCGGCGTTGAAGAACAGCAGAAACTTTATCGAGCTGTATTCAGTGTGAAAGCCGGCCACCAATTCAGTCTCAGCCTCCGGCAGGTCAAACGGCACGCGATTCGTTTCAGCGATAGCGGCGATGAGATACAAAATGAAACCCAGCGGCTGGTAAATGATGTTCCACTGCAGTCCCTGCCATCCAGATTGCTGCTCAACGATTTGATAAATATCGAGCGTGCCTGAAATCAGGATCACACCGATGAGCGACAAACCCAATGCGAGCTCATAGGAAATCATTTGCGCCGAGGAGCGAAGGCCGCCCATCAGGCTATATTTGTTATTCGACGACCAGCCCGCGAGTGCGATTCCATAAACGCCCACCGAAGTGACACCCAACACGTACAACAAGGCAACATCAAATTGTGCGATCCGCAAAGGAAAGGTGCCGAGAAAGGGAAGCGTAACGGTCGGACCAAATGGGTAGACGATGATTGCCATGATTGCCGTAACGACGGCGATCATCGGCGCCAGCAGAAAGACGAATCTCGTCGACTGATCGGGAACCAAATCTTCCTTCATCATGGTCTTGATGAAGTCTGCAAAGGGCTGAAGAATTCCCCCAAAGCCCACGCGGTTGGGTCCGAGCCGTCCCTGAATCAATGCCAACACGCGCCGTTCGGCGAGCACCGTCGCCGCCACCAGCAACATGATCGTCAGAAAGGCTACGGTGATCGCAACGATCAGCACAACGGAATGAATGTATTGATTATTCCAGTCCATAAAAGACAGTGAATAGTGAATCGTAAATCGTGAATAGGAGCTGCGCTTCCGTTCGACGCCAGCTTCGCTCTCCTTCACACCGCCGCTTTAGCGCGGTGCTCGCGTGCTACCCAGCCATCAGAAACCGTTTAACGGTTTCCTACGTGAGTCACCCCGCAAACCACCGGGCTAAAGCCGCGGTGTGAATGAGAGGGAAACGGCATCACTGGACTACATCCGTTTCGGTTCGTACCAAGAGTGACGACGGACTGACTAATGACCCTTTAATCTCCAGCAACAACCACTTCGCGTTGCAGGTTCGCGTCAACCGTAATCTGGTACAAGGGCGACACCCTGACCGTCTCGGGCCGCGGATTACCGGCAGCCAGCAAGTGAAACTGCGGCACCTTGTCGGTTAGAGTCCCAATCTCAAACAATTCATGACCAACACGTGGTGTCACTGAAATCTTTTCTCCGGGCTCAGGCAAGGCGTCGACGAGTTGCTGCAGGCTTTTTAGCTCGTCAGAAAGTTTGCGGGACTCGGCGACTTTGTAACGCGCCTGCACCGGACTCGTTTCGTCTTTTAACAAGGGATATCGCAGCCCGGCGTAGCCCGGGACGCGTTCCGCAATTTCCTTGAACACGGCGCTCGCAGACATCTCAAACCCGAAGTTCATCCCAAGCTCTGCAGCCAACTGGGCTGTGATCATCCAATCGGGCTTCGCCTGGTTAACAGGGGGAATCGATTGCCGCACGCGCTGCACAAAACCGTCGTTGTTCGTAAACGTACCGTCGATTTCAGCAAACGAGGCAGCAGGCAAAACGACGTCAGCGAACGCAGTAGTGTCAGTTTCAAATAGTTCCTGGACTACGAGGAAGTCGAGTTTGCCGAGCGCTTCTTCGCGGCCTCGCAAATGCGCAGGAAGAAAACTGCCGGCAATGTAAATCGCACGGATCGACTCTCCCGCAGCATCGAGCATTTGGCCGGGAGTCAATTCCGCGTCCATCATTCCCATGTCATGCGCGCCCACACTGTTGTTGTAAAGCGGCAGCGGGTGGAGCAGTACACGCCGCGTGTCAGCGGCAAGCGAGTGCGGCAATTGGGCAACGACGGCTTGCGCGGCAGCATTCAGCTCGCTGCCAAACATGATGATCACATCGCCTGACGTGTCCTCAATCGTTTCTCTCAATGTGTGAAGCTGTTCACCTTCGATTCCGCACTTCGCGGGACCGCTGCTGTTGGATTTGTCTGCGAGCGCCAGCACGAACGCGTTTTCAGTTCCCGGCGCAATGTGAATGAACTGCGCCGACTGTTCGATCAGGCGGATGGGCGTACTGTTCACCACGATCAACTTCGCGCCGCCATTGCGCACCGCCTGACGAACTTGCTTGCCGGTTAACGGCTGCAGTTCCTCGGGCTCACCGCCAATCAGCAAGATCGTTTTCGCATAACGAATATCGCGATGAGTGGCGAGCGCGCCGCCGAGGTTGGCGAAAAACGGTTTGAGACTAAACGCGTCTGTAGTCGTGAGATTGGTTGTGCCCACGAGTTCGGTGCCAAACTTGTAAAGCAGGTAGTTTGCCTCGTTTGTAATTCGCGGACTGCCGATTATGCCCACGGAGTTTGGCCCGTGTGCCTCGGCGATCTTGTCCAGCTTCTGCGCGGCGTGACGGATCGCGTCGTCCCAGGTTGCCGGAATAAGCTTGCCGCCCTTTTTGTATCGAATTAGCGGCGTGCGTATGCGCGCTTCATGATTCACGAATGGATGACCGAAGCGGCCCTTGATGCATAAGAACTCGCCGTTCAGACCGTTCACATAGCGGTCGCGCGCAACGATGCGCATCAATTCATCGCCGCGTGAGCCGAGCGACATCTGACACCCGTCAGAACAGTAGGTACAGGTGGAAATCGTTTGAGTTAATTCCCATGGACGCGCCTGGTGACGATACGTCCCATCCAACAACGTTCCGGTCGGGCACACCTCAATACAGTTCCCGCATTGCGAACAATCCAGCCAGCCACCGTAAGTGCCGATCACTGTGTTGGCGCCGCGTCCACCCGCTTCGATTGCGTCTTCGCCCATCCACTCATCGCAGACACGCGTGCAGCGCTTGCAGAGAATGCAGCGCTGCGGATCGTTTGCGACAATCGGCGAAAGATATCTTTCGGGTTGATAGTTTTTCTTCTCCGTAAAGCGTTCTTCGAGACCGCCCCAGTCAAACGTCATCTCCTGCAGCTCACATTCGCCGCCGCGATCGCACACGGGACAGTCCAGTGGGTGATTGGCGAGCAGAAATTCCAACATGGAGCGTTGTGCCTTTTCGATCTCATCGCTCTGAGTGGTAACTACCATCCCATCGGTGCAGATGATCGTGCATGACGTTTGCAACTTCGGCATCTTCTCGATCCGCACCAGACACATGCGGCAGGAAGCTTGTAAGGCGAGATCCGCGTAATAACAGAAGGAAGGAATATCGAAAGCCTTGTCACGGCAGACGTCGATCAGCCGCGCGCCTTTAGGCACGTCGAATTCTTTGCCGTTGATCGTTACCTTGATTACTTCCGTGGACATATAAAAACTGTTCCCGTTTAGTTAGCGCACTTGTGCGCCGGCGCGGTCGGGGCACAAGTGCCCTTTCTAAACACAACCTTCGAGGAGCACAAGGGCCCTCTCTAAACAATCAAGCTCGCAAGGTTGCTCTAAACATCGATCAGCTGTTGCTTTCCGTTCGTTCCTACCAAATGCTTCTTGAAGTCTTCTGGAAACCTCTTGATCGCCGACTGAATCGGCCAGGCCGCCGCATCACCCAGCGGGCAGAACGACTTGCCCTCGATGTTGTCGCACAAGTCCAGCAGCAACTGCACATCTTCCAAGCGGCCACCGCCGTTTGCTACCCGTTTGAAAACTTTAACCAACCAATCAGTTCCTTCGCGGCAGGGGGTGCACCAGCCGCACGATTCGTGTTTGTAAAACTCAGTAAGATTTTTGGTCGACTCGAATATGTCCACCGACTCATCCATCACGATGAAACCACCCGATCCGACACTCGAGCCACCGGCAACCAGACCCTCGTAATCCATCCGCACATCTTTGCCGATGATTTGATCGGCACGCATGATGTAAACCGACGAACCACCGGGAATCACTGCTTTTAATTTCTTGCCGTTAAGCATGCCGCCGCAGTCTTCCATGATGAACTTCTCCATGTCGTCGTAGCCCATCGGAAGTTCATAGACGCCGGGACGCTTGACGTGACCGGAGACCGACCAAAGTTTGGTTCCGCCACTCTTTTCCGTACCCAGTTTTTGATAAGCCTCGCCGCCCATCTTGATAATGTCGGGCACAGCGGTGAGCGTCTCAACGTTGTTAACGACAGTTGGACTTGCATATAAACCGGAGACGGCAGGGAAGGGCGGCTTCATACGCGGATGGCCGCGCATGCCTTCAAGCGAACTCAACAGCGCTGTCTCTTCACCACAGATGTAAGCACCCGCGCCAGTGTGGGTGTAGATCTCGGCGGAGAAGTTGGAATCGAGTATCTTCTCACCCAGCAGTCCGGCGGCACGCGCCTCCGCCAGCGCAACATCCATAATATCGATCAGATACCGATACTCCCCACGCGTGTAGATGTAATTGACCTTCGCGCCCAGCGCGTAGGCGGCGATCAGCATGCCTTCGATCAGCATGTGGGGATCGCGTTCCATCAGGTAACGGTCCTTGAACGTACCCGGCTCCGACTCGTCTGCGTTGCAGACTACATACTTTGGCTTGGGCGAATCCTTGGGAACAAAACTCCACTTCATCCCAGTGGGAAACCCCGCACCGCCGCGCCCACGCAAGGCAGACTTCTTTACTTCATTGATGACGTCGTCGGGTGACATGCCTGACAAAACCTTCTTCAAAGCCTCGTAACCGCCGTTCGCCCGATAAACATCGAGCGAGGCCGACTTGTCGAGATGAACTCGCGCAAGCTGAAGAGGTTCACATCCTATGGCGCCGATAAACATGGGCTAGTTAATGGTGAATCGTAAATCGTGAATAGTGCGTTTTAAACTTTTGAACTTTTTACTTTGAACTTTGAACTTTGAATTTCGACCTCAAGTGACTCGACTAAAAACGCTTCAAGCTCAAAGTACAAAGCTCAAAGTACAAAGCTCAAAGTACAAAGCTCAAAGTACAGAGTTCCAAGTACAAAGTTCAAAGTACAAAGTTCAGTCATTTCAACGAATCCAGAATCTGATCGACCTTCCCAGTCGTCAGATTCTCGTGGTAATCAAAACCAATTTGGAACATTGGAGCGGTGCCGCACGAACCCAGGCACTCCACCAGCGAAACGGTAAACTTTCCGTCAGCGGTTGTTTCACCCGGCCTGATTCCAAGTCGACTACAAACGTGTTCGGTAATTCCGGGTTCACCCATGATTTTGCAGGAGAGCGTTTTACAAATCTGGATGTGATACTTACCGACCGGCTTTGTGTGCAGCATCGAATAGAAAGTCGCAACCTCCCAAATGTCGGTGATGCGCAGACCCAAACGATTAGCCAGATAGGCCACTCCCGGGGGATCGAGGTAACCCCGCTCACGCTGCACGATGAACATCAAGGGCAGAATCGCTGAACGTTTTACCGGATACTTGCTGAGGTGATCCTCAATCTCCGCCTCAACTTCGGGCGAAAACGAAGCCACCTCATCGCCGATATCAACGGGCTGCGATCGTGGTTGGATGTTTGTTAACTGCTGGCTCATTGAAACAAAATGCGAACTTTGTATTTTGTACTTTGTTCTTTGCTCTTTTGTGGTAACTCAACAGATCCAGGTTCGATCGCAATGAATCAAAGTACAAAGCTTAAAGTACTAAGTTCAAAGTTCGACTGTTATCGATCGATCTCCCCCAAAACTATGTCGAGCGATCCGATGATCGCTACGATATCGGCCACCATCGCGCCTTCAGACATATGGGGCAGCGCCGACAGGTTTACAAAACTGGGCCCACGGACATGCACACGCGCCGGCTTTGCGGTGCCGTTGGATTTCACATACACGCCGAGTTCACCTTTTGACCCTTCGATTGGGTGGTAGACCTCGCCCTCCGGCACGTCAAATCCTTCGGCCACGATCAGGAAGTGATGAATCAACGCGTCCATGTGCTTCTTCATCGCTTCGCGATCGGGCAAGACTACTTTCGGCGCATCAGCTTTCACCGGCCCGGGCTTTAGTTTGCCGAGCGCCTGCGCCACAATCTTGTGCGACTCCTTCATCTCCCGCATGCGCACCAAATAACGCGCCCAAACATCGCAGCCGGTTTCAGTTGGCACTTCGAAGTCATACTGCTCGTAACTTGAATAGGGATTCGCACGGCGCACGTCGAGATCGATACCGCTGCCACGCAGACAAGGTCCGGAGAGGCCCCAGTCGATCGCGTCTTCGGCCGTGATCACTCCAACTTCCTGCGTGCGTTTTTGGAAGATGCGGTTTCCGGTAAGCAGCGTATGAAACTGTTCGACGGACTTGAGGAAGCCATCCTGGAATTGCTGCACGCGCCTTTCGAAACCGGACGGCAAATCCATCATCAAGCCACCGATGCGGAAATAAGAAGGTGTCAAGCGTCCGCCCGACGCGGCCTCAATCAGATTGAGAATCTTCTCGCGCTCGCGAAAGCAGTAGAAGAAAACCGTCATGGCGCCGATGTCGAGTGCGTGCGTAGCCAGCCACACCAGATGCGAAGCGATACGCTGAAGTTCGCACATCAACACGCGAATTGTTTGCGCGCGTTCGGGGATTTCCAGATCGAGCAATTTCTCGACTGCCATCACATAACCAAGATTGTTGCCGAGCGGATTGAGATAATCCATCCGATCGGTAATCACGATCCCCTGTTGATACTTCTTGTATTCAAAGAGCTTTTCCATCCCGGTGTGGAGATAGCCGATGTCAGGCGTCGCCTTTACAACGGATTCGCCGTCCAGCACCAGCTCCAAACGCAGCACGCCATGGGTCGAAGGGTGCTGTGGCCCCATTGAGATCGTCATCTGGGTGTCCAGCGGACGATCGACGATCTCAAACTGCGGCGGGATGTTGACTACAGAACTCATAAGTTCAGTGAAAAGTGAAGAGTGAAAAGTGAAAGGTAAAAAAACGAAGCCTTCTGATTCACACCCCTCACAGCTTGTTCACTCTTAACGCTTACTTTTCACTTTTCACCCTTCACTTTTCACTATTTCAAGCTGTACGGTTCATACCCGCGCAAAGGGAAGTCCTTGCGCAGCGCGTAACCCTGCCAATCGTCTGGTAAAAGGATCCGGCGCAAATCCGGATGTCCGTCGAATATTATTCCGAACAGATCGAAAGTCTCGCGCTCGTGCCAGTTTGCCGTACGCCAAACGCCGGTTACTGTCGGCACATGTACATTCGCTTCGTCAAGCACCACCTTCAGCCGCAGCCGGTGATGTTTGGTAGTCGAAAACAAATGATAATTAACTTCAAACCTCGGCTCTTCTTCGACGCCCCTGTCGGCGCCGCAGATATCAGCCAGGAAATCAAACTTCGCATCCGCGTCCGTCTTTAGCGCCGCGCACACCTCAACAATGTGTTGGGCCGGCACGATGGCCGTCACTTCGCGGTGGGCCTCGATAATTCCTGTTATCCAGTCGCTGTGTTCACGCTGCAACGCCGTCACCAAATGGGACGGCGTCGTTTTTTGATCTGAATTTATGGTTTGCTCGGGCAAGACAGTCTCGTTGTTTTCCCCTGTGGTCATGAAACAGTAGGTGCTGCGTTCCTACGAGGAACGGCGGCGCTCGTGCTTTGAAGCTATCGAGTAAGGCCGCGTGCCAATCGCAGCCTCGGACATATCCGTTGAACCGTCGGTGATCGGCAAGGTGCCTGGAACTGCGGCCAGGCGCGCTTCTTCATCGGGCACGTCTTTGCGGTCACGCGATGATTCCTTCATTACCTTGTCCTGCAACATCATCACCGCATGAATCAGCATCTCCGGTCGCGGGGGACAACCAGGAATGTAAACGTCGACAGGCACAATCTTATCGACCCCCTGCACGATCGCGTAGTTATCGAATACGCCTCCGGAAGTCGCACAGGCGCCCATTGAAATAACCCACTTCGGCTCGGGCATTTGATCGTAAATGCGACGCAGCACCGGCGCCATCTTTCTGGAGACGCGACCGGACACGATCATCACGTCCGCTTGTCGTGGGCTCGCCCGAAAGACTTCTGAACCAAAGCGCGCCAGATCGTTTCGCGAAGAGGTGGCATTCATCATTTCGATCGCGCAACAAGCCAGCCCGAACGTTGCCGGCCACAGCGAAGACTTACGTGCCCAGTTGATCAACGAATCGAGCCGGGTGGTCAGCACTTCCGGCAATGCTTCGGCGATGATGTTCTCTAGTCCCACAGTGATACTTATGCTGGAAGCGCGGGCAGCTTGCCTGCTTCAACGTTCGTGGCGGCGTAGCAGCAGGCAAGATGCCTGCGCTCCCAGCTTCTCAAGCCGCCGTTCGTGTAGCTTGACGCTTACGATTCTCCATGTCCGCAAGCAGTCGCGCTTCCGCCTCTGCCTCCCGGCGTGCGGTTTCACCCCAATCGAATGCGCCTTTTTTTACCACGTAGATGTAGCCAATCAGCAGCAACGCCACAAAAACCATCATTTCAACATAGACTAGCGTTCGTAACCCGTAGGCCGGACTGGCAAGAGTTTTGAATACTACCGCCCACGGCACTAAAAAAATTACTTCAATATCGAAAAGGATGAAGATCATCGCGATCAGATAAAACTTGACTGAGAACCGCTCACGCGCTGTGCCAACCGGATCCTTGCCGCATTCATACGGCATCATCTTCGTACGAGTCTGTTTACGCTGGCCGACAAACTGCGAAAGCACAATATTGCCTAGCGCGAAACCGCCGGCGACTACGAACATCAGCAGGATAGGCAGATAATCGATCAGACGGAAATTCATGTTACTTTCAGATCACGACGGATCAGATTTGCGCGTCTCAAGTCGTGTTACGAAGACAGACTTAAACGCGCGAGCTCGACTACACCTAACTCGCCGTGATGCTAGATTGAGAATCATTGTACAAGCCGAATCCTAGTCGAAGTGATCAGGGGTGTCAAGCAACCTTCTTAACGTGAATTCGCGAAATATTTTTCTTAATTGACCGTGCAAAAATCGCTGTGTAAACTCGGATTGAGCTGCAAGAAAACCCAGTCTAGCGACGGCTCCGCATAACATCTGATTTCCACCTATCATCGTGATAACCGGATTTAATACCGACATTGAATACCAAGGCGTCGTCTACCATGTGCAGACGGAAGACAAGGGTCTCGATACCCCTTTGATTCTCTCGCTCGTTTACGCTGGAGGGGCGATTCTCGCGAGCAAGCGCTCTCGTTATGAAGACCTGATTGAGGCAGGCTTCAACGAGGAAGTGTTGACAAAGCGGCTGCAGCGACAACATCGCTTGATCTGCGCGGCGATCAACGCCGGCCGGCTGGAAGAATTGAAACGCATGAGCGGCAAGCCGCAGGTCGACGCCGCGGCTCCTCCATCTGAAGCGACCGAGAAGGGACTTGAAGGTTTCACTGCGCCTACTACGGAAGAGTCTATTGCTGAATCCGAGCAGCTTGAGATTGAGATTTCTACAGATGACTTTCCTGCCTCAGATGACACTATTGAAGAGGCAAGGCCTGTTCAAGCCGAGCTACCTGCACGCACCCCAGCGTCGGCTTACACCGTCCACGATTCCCGACGGCAAGCTCCTCAGAAGGTTGTGCAGGCGGAAAGCGGCGTAACTTTGACCATACTGAATGAAGAGGAGTTACAAGCAGGCGAAACTTACACGATCCGAGTTTTATTGGCAGACAACTCTCGGAAAAAACAGCGGCCGCTACCCGGAGTGCCGGGGTCGCTGAGAGTATTGGGCACGGCTTTTCGTCCTCAAATATATTCTGTGAAAACTGAACGCGACGGCGTGGCCGTGGTCTCGGCCACTTTGCCGACTTTCATCTCAGGACGAGCGGCGGTGTTGAT
>DASZDU010000093.1:0-16415 GCA_035941655.1 Pyrinomonadaceae bacterium
ATTGCGATTAGAAAAATTAGAACTACCGAAGCGCGAGTTATCATGTGGCGTCAACCTCAACAATGGTTTTGTTCGGTTTAGAGCGAGACGTTTATACCATGCAGTCCTGCGAAGAGTTAATCCGCAGATTAAGCAGATTACATTGATTACATCAATTCTTGATTGCGGTGTTTGTTCAATTTCCTGTTATGTCCTATCTGCGTAATCGGCGGAATCTGTGGACAGTCTTTTCCTGAACCAAACGCGGAGTCTCAATCAGGCGGCGACGCCGCACGCTAAAGTGTGGCAATCCACATTACGGCTGAGGCGCTTTCAAGCTATCATCCCTGCGATGTCTATACTCATTGCTGAAGACAACGTGGCCCAGCGCCATTACCTACGCGAGATTCTGGAGAAGGAGTTTCCCTCGCACGCTCCGATTGTCGAAGCGGCTGATGGCGAGGAAACAGTTAAACTCGCGCTCGAGCACCAACCTGCGGTTTCTATTCTCGACATTCAGCTGCCGAAAATAGAAACCGCAGGTTGGTGCTCGAGCGCGAGTTACCCGCCGCGCGCATTATTTTCTGGACGCAGTTTCCACACGAAATCTACATCAACGAGATTCGTAAGATTGTGAAGTCAGTCGATCCGCCGCCGGCTTACGGTTTCATTCACAAGAACAATCCCGAGTCGCGCTTTCTGCGTTTTGTCGCGGCAGTGCTCGAAGATGGGGCAGACATGATCGATCCGGCGTTCAAAGATTCGTTCAAGCGGCCATTGCTTACGGAGTTTGAATCGGAAGCGCTTTACTACCTCGCGCTGGGCCTCTCTAATTGGGCCATCGCGCGAAAGTGTTCGTTGAGCTTGCGCGGTGTTGAGAGCCGGCTGGCCACATTGTATGAAAAGCTTTTCGTGTCGATGGCGGAAGGCACCGATCACGAAGCCTACGAAAAACTTGCTTACAACGTGCGCACGCGCGCTTTCTTCGAGGCCTTGCGACGCGGCTTGCTCAATAACGACGAGCTCGAAAAGGCAGCGCAAGATCAGGAAGCCTGGATCGAACGCGATCGCAAACGCTATCTGGAAGAACAAAAGCGAGAGAAGAAAAGCAAATAGCTGCAAACAGAGCAGCGGGGCAATCCCACCTTCCCAACCTGAGAGCCTGTCTACTGGCGCGATGATTCCAACTTTGAAAGCCTTTCAATCAGGAACCGACGATTCAAGTTGTCAGGCTCGGGGTCGGGAAGATGGGCTTGCCTCGGCCTCCTTGTCTTTCGGGTCCCTCCGCGCCGTCTGCCTGCTGCTTTCTGCCTGCTTTCTGTTTCTGCTCTTGCCTCCTTTTCAACTAGCGTCGCAAACGGAAGCACAGCCGTCTCCAAGTCCCTCACCAAGCCCTTCTCCATCCCCATCGCCATCGCCATCGCCCACTCCGGTCACAGGCCTGCATCAGTGGGGCGCAGTCACACTTTTCCACGGTTTGCCTTCAGATCGTGTGCATGCGATCGCCCAGGGACGCGATGGCGCAATGTGGTTTGGGACCGAAGCGGGACTCGCAAAATTCGACGGACGCCGCACGCAAACAATCAACATTAACGGACTGTCTTCCGGACGTGTGCTGGCACTCGAAAGTGATCAGGCGGGCGCGCTTTGGATCGGCACTGAGGCGAGAGCAGCACGGCTTGTCGACGGTCGCTTTGAAGTAATTACCGAGCTGAACGAATACTCGATTACCAGCATCTCTGCCGTAGAACCTGGCCGCGTGTTAATGACCACCGAACAGGGAAATGTTTTTGAGTGTCGGGTGGAATCTGACAGCTCGCGACATACGACGCCACTACTTAATCAGCCACTGGAAAGCGCCGATCGAGAACACCCCGGCCCACTCGCTTTCACCAGTGTGGCTCTACTGAACAATCAGGTGCTGGCCGGTTCACTTAGCCGTGGATTGCTGACAATCTCGGATGGGCTCGGCCGTGAACGTGAGAGTGGGCCTTCAGCGTTTTTCGTGCGCGCCCTGGAGGTCGACACCAACGGTAAGCTTTGGGTAGGCGCGCGCGTGAGAAAAGACGAGCCCGGCTTACTCGTCGGAAGTCGCGCCGCAGACCTCGTACGCAATGAAACACCAACCGGAACGGTCACAACCATACGCACGCTGGGCCAGGATGTTTGGGTGGCGACCGACGGCAATGGCGTGTTTCTCTTTTCGGATCAGACGAAACCCGAACACTTCACCTTTGACGGGACCAGCGGTGGCCTTCGTTCCGATCACGTCTATGTCATCTTTCAGGACCGCGAACAGGTGATCTGGTTTGGCACCGACCGCGGAGTTTGTCGTTACGATCCCAACGCCGCCAGGACAGAGACTCTTGGCAGTAGCTCGGAAAGCAATTTTGTCCGCACGGTTTATCAAACGTCCACCGGTCAAATACTCGCCGGCACCAATCGTGGCCTTTTTGTTTACAACGAAGCATCGTCCGTCTGGAATCCGGTACCGGCGCTCGGCGGCAACATCATCTACAGTCTTGACGAGGACAACTCCGGCCGCTTGCTGGTCGGATCAGCCGCGGGTTTCTTTGTTGGCCCACAAATGTCGCGGCAGTCGAAGCCGGAGCCACTAAGTTTTAGCAGGTTTGAATCGAGCTCCGGCAGTGCTGACGCCATCGGCAGCATCCGTGCAATCACTCAGTTTCGTCTCACACCTTACATCGCCAGCTACGGGCGCGGCGTTGAAAAGTTTGACGCCAATCGTTTGACAAATATCTGGAGCGCCAATTCCACCATCCCGCGCGATGTGATCTCGCTTTTTGCTGATGGTGAGCGGCAGCTTCTGATCGGCACTTCCACCGATGGAGTGTTTACTTACGACGGCGTGGAGGTAAAAGCGGATCCGGCATTTGTGAAGCTGAAAGGCAGCACAGTGCGCTCGATTCAAAGCACGCCGGACAAGACGTTGTGGTTTGCCACTAACCGCGGCGTTTACGCATGCAGCCCTGAGCGGGATTGCATTCTGGCCGCGCCCGGCTATGAGGCGCGCTTCCTGTCGACTCATCCTGAAGCCAAACAAAACGAGGTGTGGTGTGCGACCAGTGGCGCCGGGTTGTTGAAAATCAGACTCGACGATCAAGTTGGACCGGTCGTTTCCCAACTCGATGCAGAGCAGGGATTGCCATCGCAAAATGTTTTCGCGGTAAAGTCGCAACTCAAATCCGACAAGAGCGAATCGCTGCTCATCGGCACCAGTCGCGGCATCGCTCGTTACCAACCCGGCACCGTGCCACCAACTCTTTACGCGACCCGCGTTATCAGCAAGCGCGTTCACTCCGCGGGGGAATTGGCAGCGGGTCTTTATCTGGAATATCCGCAGAATAGTTTGCTGTTGGATGTGGCGGCGATCAACAGCCGCACCTTTCCCGAACAGTTTCAATATGCATTCACACTATCTGACGCGAACGGCTCGGTTATAAAAAAGCGACTGTCGCGCGAATCGCAATTCACGATGGAGGGACTGCGTCCGGGAAAATATCGCGTCACGGCACGCGCTTTCAGTAAGGACCTGGTCGCTTCTGAGCCGTTGTCGTTTGAATTGAGTATCGCGAAAGCGCCGTTTCCATGGACTTCAACCGCACTGGCGATTTTGCTGGCGCTCGCGCTGCTGGCTCTGTTGTGGGCAATCATGGAAAGGCGCCGCATTGCACGTACGAGCGCCGCGCTGGTTGCGGTCAACAATGAACTCGCCGATGCGCGTTTGAACCTGGCCAACGAAGCCGAGCGCGAACGCCGGCGCATCGCTCGCGACCTGCACGATCAAACGCTCGCCGACTTGCGTCACCTGCTGCTGCTGAGCGATCAACTGCCGTCGAACGGCGAAGCAGGCAAGCAACTTGACCCGGTTGTCTTGCGAACCGAGATCGAGTCAATCTCGCAGGAGGTGCGGCGGATCTGCGAAGATTTGAGTCCGTCGGTGCTTCAGAATGTTGGTTTCGCGGCGGCGTTGGAGTTTGCGCTGTCGCACGCGGTCGAGGACGCGCCTGCAGATAGAAGGTTTGAGTATGAATTTGTCTGCGACGAGTCTTTGGAAGAGCAGGCTCAACTGCCGCCCAACGTGCAGATGCAGGTGTATCGCATGGTGCAGGAGGCGGTAAGTAATATTTGGCGACATGCGGCCGCGACTCATGTGAAGATGACCGTCGAGGTGATTTCCAATGGCGACTTTGTTTTGCAGTTGAGAGATAACGGCAAAGACTTTGATCCCGGCAAGCAGAACAATCTTCAGGGCCGCGGACTCGCCAATATGCGCGCGCGTGCGAGTTTGATCGGAGCTGAGATCTCCTGGGAGAAGTCGCCAGAAGGAGGCACAGTTTTTACTTTGCAACTAAAGAGGTCGGAGACAAGCCCGTCTTCCTGACCTCGAGACTCTCAACCTGTAAGGCATACTGAACTTTGAAAGCCTTTCAAGTTTGTCCGGATAGTCTCAAGCCTCGGTGCGATCTCTGTGAACCCTGTGTCTGTGCGGTGGATCCATTTTAAAGAGGAATATTTACCACAGAGACAGAGAGCACACTGAGGATGCACAGAGAAAAAAACATGAAGAAGATCGACTTTTTTTCTAGTCCCGAAGTGGAAGCGGCGCTCTCGTCAACGGCCGGCGTCGTCGCTCTTGAATCTACCGTCATCGCTCACGGCCTTCCGCGTCCGCAGAATCTCGCAACCGCTCAATCGTTGGAACAAATCATTCGGGATGCAGGCTCAATACCCGGAACTATCGCCATACTCGATGGCCAACTCACCGTCGGCCTCGACCATCAACAACTGCGTTTCATTGCCGAGACTGATAACGTCAGGAAGATCAGCATTCGCGACTTGCCATTAGCTGTCGCGCAAAAATGGAACGGCGCCACCACCGTCGCTTCCACCAGTTGGATCGCACATCGCGCCGGCATCAAGGTGTTTGCGACCGGCGGCATCGGCGGAATTCACCGTGGCGCCTTGAATGATGTCTCCGCAGACTTACCCACACTCGCCACCACGCCAATCGTCGTCGTATGTTCCGGCGCCAAGATAGTTCTCGATGTGCCGGCGACGCGCGAGTGGCTCGAAACGTTTGGGATAACGGTGCTCGGCTATCAGTGCGACGAGATGCCGGCGTTTTATTCGCGCCACAGCGGTTTGCCGGTAGACCTGCGGGTGGATTCGTCTGATGAAGTTGCTGAGATTTTTCAGGCGCAGCAAACGCTGGGGATCGAACGTGCCTTGCTGGTAACTGTTCCCGTGCCGCAGGAGTTTGAAGTTCCTCGATCCGATCTGGACCAAACCCTCCAGGCGTCATTGGCGGAAGCAGAACGGCAGCAGATTACCGGCCGTGAGTTGACTCCGTTTCTTTTGTCTTCAATGTCACAACAAAGCGAAGGCGCCACACTCAAAGCAAACATCGCCCTGCTGGAAAACAATGCCCGCGTCGCAGCGGCCATCGCGCGAACGCTGGCAAACTAATAAATGTCCGACAAACTGTAGTTTGTCGAAGCCTACGACAAGCTAAAGCTTATCGGACATCAATACGTCGCGGCGATAAGCCTCAACCGTCTTCCACAATTTCGTAGCAAGGTCCAAAAATATTTACAACCTTCTTTTCAACTCAGAGCATCTCAGCGCCAAATCCGCAGGCTCCTCCCCAGGTCAAGATTTATTCGTCAGTTGAAGCAAAGCTACAGAGTTCGGAACTTCTTTCCGAATTCACGGTCTAACTCTGCGCAAACGCGCCTGAGCTTCTCTCCCCGGGCTCTCCGATCAATCGCAATTTGATAAAGGAGACCTACGATGGCACCAAAACACTTCCTGAAAAATCTAACTATTCCTCAGCCGTGCGCCGCTGATTGGAATTCGATGGTGGGCAACGATCAGGTGCGTTTCTGCGAACACTGCTCACTTGAGGTTCACAATCTGTCACTGCTGACTCGCAGCCAGGCTGAGCGTCTGATATCCCGATCAAACGGCCGTCTATGCGCCCGTTACCACCAGGATCCCGCGGGCAAACCTTTAGTGCTGCCAATATCGCAAAAGCTTCATAGCATCGGGCGGCGCGTCTCTCGAATCGCTGCTGGAGCGTTCACAGCAACCTTGACTATTAGCAGCGCAGTCGCCCAAAGCTCAACCAGTTCTCTATCGGATATTTCCGCTGTGACAAATGTCATGCAGCCGGATGTTCGCGCGAGTCTTAACTCGAGCATCGCAGGCACGGTCACGGACCAGGCTGGCGCAGTCATACCTGGCGCCACTGTTTTCGTTGCGAACGAAGAATTCAAAGTCGCGCTGTATGCGAGCACAGATGGCACGGGGCAATTCAAGATCGATAGCCTTGCGGCAGGCGTTTATCGACTCCGCATTGAAGCGCCAGGGTTTGCGGCTGACCAGACAGCTATTTACGTTCAGGCAAATGGTGAAGCGCGCGTTGACAAAACCTTGAGAGTCGCCACTATTGAAGAGTCAGTTCAAATTGAATCTGAAAGCGTCACGCTCGGCGGGGTGGTCGCCTTCGTTGCTCCTGAAAATCCATTCATAAGAGCGGCTCAGGAAGACGACATTGAGGCGCTTACCGCCTTAATTGCCGGCATGGACGTCAATCGGCGCGACAGCAGCAGCAATACCACTGCGCTGGAACACGCCGTGCGCAATGCCAATCGCGAAATGGTGCAACTGCTGCTCAGCGCCGGAGCCAAAGTAAATGCCAGGAACGAAGCGGGCGAGTCAGTGTTGATGATGTTAGATGGCGACGCCACCGCCGACCTTGTGTGGGACCTGATTAATGCTGGAGCAGAAGTAAACTCTAAAGATTCGGAACACACCACTGCCCTGATGCGGGCGGCAAGTTCGAACAATCTCGAGGCCGTGAAAACATTTATTGACGCCGGAGCTGACGTCAACCTCAAGAGCAAACAGGGACGAACGGCCCTGATGCAGGCGGCGTCGGAGGGTTATGTAAATATCGTCAGGGCTTTGGTACTGGCTGGGGCGGATATCAACGCCGTTGATGAGGACAACGATAATGCGCTGGCTCTGGCTGCGGAGAACGATCACCTGCCGGTAGTCAGATTTTTGAAGTCCAAGGGAGCTTTCGAACGCATCGCGAAAGTCGAGAAAGAGGAATAGAGACTTTGTAGTTCAGAGTTCAGCCTTTAGGCTGTTTAGGTGCAAATCGTGCTCCGCCGCGATAGGCGGACAAGTCCGCTTTTCCAAACCAGAATTTCACTCTCCAGGAAGGACACAAGCTAAAGCTTGAACTCTAAACTGACTGAAGCTCAGCCGCGGTTTTGCCCCTTGGTGTGTTAATCTTTTCGCCCAAACTTGGTTAAGGAGGATTTCATGGCAGACGACGAGAAAGAGACGTGTAAGAACCCGGTTTGCGGTTGTGCTCCGCCGCCTGACGGAAAGTATTGCAGCGCTTCATGCGAAGGCGCTGGCAAGACAATCGAGCTCGATTGCGATTGTGGTCACCCGGAGTGTACTGGTAACTTCTAACTGGTTAAAAGCAGTCAATCTAACGAAAAAAGAGGCGCGCCAAGCGCCTCTTTTTATTCACGAGTCTTAGGATTTTCAATCAGCTTCTTGAGAGTTGCGTTGGGTTCATTGGGAGCATGCGCCAGCACGACTCTTCGTCCCGCCGCGCCGCCGTCAATCATGAGAGCTGAAATCGCATCGTACCTCACCAACTCAGCTTCCTGGCTGAGCAGGTTTTTCATAAGCTCAAAACTGTCGTTCTTCCATCTATAGACAGCGATGTAGGCTGCCAGCCCTCGCTTGCGTAGATCCTGGTCTTTCAAAAGTGCTTTCAGTTGGCTATCGAACGAGCTATCAACCTTAACTTTGAGCAATTGAGTAGCCTCCCAGCGCACGCCGGGATCGTCGTGACCCATGAGTTGGACCACCCTGTCGACGTATGCCGGCAGCCAATTCTTTGCCAGCTGCTCCAACGCAAGACTAATTACGAACGAGTTCGGGTCGTTTAGTCTGTCGACCAATGGCACTTGCGCTTGGTTTTGTTCTGCAAACTTTTCCATGGCTAGCTGTGCAGTGATTTTTCTAATTCGCGATTCGACGAACTCGGTTTCATATGCATGCGGATTTAGAAAGTAAGCGTTCAGGTAATACTCCAGAGCGCGGCGGTTATCGGATTTAACTTTGAAGAAAAACCTTCCTACCCAGCTTTGAATTATTTCCGATTTAGGAGCAAGTTCGGCAGCCTTAATAAACACCTCTTCAGCTTTCTGTTGGTTTTCCCTCTGGTAAGCGGCGCCTAATTTGAACAGTAGATCTCCGTCCCCAGGGAATTTTGCAACTCCTTCCGTGAGAATAGCTTTGGCTTCAACAGGATTTGTCTGGGCAATCTGCTCAGCCCTGATCGCGTAACCAGCTGCCGTATTCGGAAACTTTTTAAGGTAGTCTTTCTTTACTTGTTCGGCCTCTTGCTGTTTGCCCTCGCTGTCCAGGACCACCTCCAGTCCACCAATAAATCTGTAGTCGTCAGGTTTCCTTTGGATCGCAGCCAGAAGATAACGTTTCGCGTTCGGCCAATCGTTACGCGAAATATAAATGTCGGCCAGGGCGTCCAGCGTTTCAATAGAATCAGGATTGCGTTTGTATTCGGCCAGGAGACGTGCTTCCGCAGCCTCGCTATTGTCAAAGCTGTCGAATGCGCGATAAAAGGCCGGGTTAAAAATCTTCTCTTCAAAGCGGCCGCGTCGCGCCGCTTCTACCACCCAAAAAGCCTCAATTCGATTGCCATGTTCGAAATAATATTTGGCAAGTGCCATGTGCGGTTCAGGCTCCAGGTAGCGCATGGCATACGCTCGCTGCAACTCAGCTAACTTCGAATTATAGGTTTGCGCTGGATCGATCGGACAGACCAGAAGCAGTAGCGAAAGCAATAGGAACAAACGAATCATGTATGCAAGGTGTTGCTTCATTTATTTCTGGAGCTGCCGGGGTCGAGCTACAAAACGGCGTTGCTTAGTCTCAAAAACTGCGCTGCCAGCTTTGGCCCTGTACCTGCGTCTTCATGTTTGAAGAAAAGAAAAGTCTCTTTCCAGTTTTGAGCCTGAATGCGCGCTGACCATTCCACCAGATTCTCTTCGGAATAATTTACGCGACGAAGACGCAGATATCCCCAGTCTGCTGTCTTATCGATGTGCGTCGTAGGCATGTCGTCAGTATCAGACACGACCAGCGGACGGTTCTGGCTGCGCAGTAGCTCCAAAACATCATCATCAAACCAGGTAGGGTGGCGAAACTCGAAGGCCGCCGGCGTCGTCTGCGGCAGCTGACCCAGGAAGGTTTCCAGACGCGGCAGGTCTTTCTTCATGTTTGGCGGCAGCTGAAAGAGCACCACACCGAGTTGATCACCAAGCACAGCCGCTGTTTCTAGGAAGTATTTGGTTTCTTCGTCTGTCTCTTTGAGTCGCTTGAAATGCGTGATGCGCTGGGAAGCCTTGAGCGAAAAGCGAAACTCCGGCGGCACCTGTTCTTTCCAGTTTTCAAGCATGCTCGGCTGCGGCATGCGGTAGAACGTGGCGTTAATCTCCACCGTTTTCAAGCGCTCGGAGTAATAACGAAGCATGTCCTTCGCCGGAATTTTTTCCGGGTAGAAACTTCCCTTCCACTCTTTGTAGCTGTAGCCGCTGGTGCCGACGTAGAGGGCCATAAGCATTCAAGCAGCAAGCCAAGACGGCTCATTAACTAATTTCACTGAGGTTATTTTCAATTGCAGTAGACCCATCAAAGGCGATAGTTGCCCTTTACTCAAAAGGAGTTACCAATAGTTCGATTCTAGGAAGCATCTCAGGCAACTCAGTGATAGCAGCCTCCCAAATTACGCTCAGATCAATGTCCGCATACTTATGGGCGAGTATCACTCGAACGCCCTTAATGTCTTTCCATGGTATCTCGGGGTGAGCATCTTGCGTTTCTGGTGAAACACGACCTGCCGCCTCACCAAAAATTTCCAGCTTCCGTTCTATTGCTGAATGCAGCATTTCATCCTTACAGAATTGCTCGTAACTGACGCCTTTGATCCATCCTACAATGTCTCGTGCTGCCTCGCGCATATCCCACAAGTAGGCGGCATCTCGTGTCTCAGGAAGCATAAACGACCTCCCGCGTGCTGAGAATCTCGCGTCGCCTAAAGGGATTTCGCAAGCCTCGTATATCGACTAAATCGGTGTTACGTCCTAGAATTGCAGACAACTGATCTTGCATTCGCGACATATCTAACAAAGTCCATCTGGCATCTGGGGCGAAATTCACTAAAACATCAATATCACTATCAGCTCTGAAATCCTCTCGCAATATCGACCCGAACACAGACAGTTCAGTAATCCTCCACCTAAGGCAGAAGCTCTCCAGCATGTCAGACGATGTGCGAAATCGATCGTTCATAGTTGCCATACGACATTGGCGTCACTACTTCCTTGGGAGGAAGGTCTGCAAAAGCAATAACGGTTCGGCATGCCCGGTCTTCTAAATTAAGAAGCTGTGTATTGTCGCGTCAAGCTAATGTATGTTACACACAAGCGCGCAAGATCGAAGCCTTAACTGAAAGATTCTAGCCCAGGTATGTCATCAACCACTACCAACATCGAATCACTCCAAACAGAAGATCGAGTCTTTCCGCCGCCAACTGCCTTTTCTGAGCAGGCCCATATCAAGTCGATGGCCGAGCTTGAAGCGTTGCGCGCGGAAGCGAGCGCTGATCCCGAGAGCTTTTGGGCGCGCATGGCTGAAGAACTTCATTGGTTTAAGAAATGGGACACGGTCCTGAAATGGCAAGCGCCGCATGCCGAATGGTTTGGCGGCGGCAAAATCAATATTTCTTACAACTGTCTCGATCGTCATTTGACCAGCTCGCGTCGCAACAAGGCCGCGCTCATATGGGAGGGCGAACCCGGCGATCAGCGCACCCTAACCTATCAACAACTTCACACCGAAGTTTGTAAGTTTGCCAACGTCCTAAAGCAACGTGGCGTCGAAAAAGGCGATCGCGTCGCACTCTATATGCCGCTGATTCCTGAACTGGCGATTGCGATGCTTGCGTGCGCGCGTCTGGGCGCAACTCATTCGGTGATCTTTGGCGGTTTCTCGAGTACCGCTTTGGTCGATCGCATTAACGACGCGCGCTGCAGGCTGGTAGTGACAGCTGACGGCGGCTGGCGACGCGGCAACGAAGTGAAACTGAAAGCGGCTGTGGATGAAGCCTTGAAAGAAACTCCGTCGGTCGAGGCGTGCATCGTCGTACGTCGCACCGCTGGGGCGGTGCACATGCAGGCGGGACGCGATCACTGGTGGCATGAGTTGATGGCAACTGTGGACGCGAACTGTCCTGCTGAAGAGTTGGATAGTGAACACCCGCTCTACATTCTTTACACCTCCGGAACAACCGGAAAACCGAAGGGGATTCTGCACACTACCGCGGGCTATCTGCTGCAGACGCATCTGACAACAAAATGGATCTTCGATCTCAAAGACGAAGATATCTACTGGTGCACGGCCGACATTGGCTGGGTAACGGGACACAGCTACGTGGTATACGGTCCCTTTTCAAACGGCGCCACTGTTTTCATGTATGAAGGCGCGCCAAACCATCCCGAGCCCGATCGCTTCTGGGACATCATCGAGCGGCATCGCGTGAACATTTTCTATACCGCCCCCACGGCGATACGCGCTTTCCTCAAGTGGGGCGAACAGTGGCCGTTAAAGCACGATCTTTCGAGCCTTCGTTTGCTGGGCACGGTCGGCGAACCGATCAATCCCGAAGCGTGGATGTGGTATCACGAAACTATCGGGCGCGGTATGTGTCCTATTGTTGATACCTGGTGGCAAACTGAAACGGGCGCCATAATGATTAGCCCACTTCCCGGCGCAACCCCCACAAAACCCGGTTCTGCAACAAAGCCTATCCCCGGAATCGACGCTGACGTGATGACGCGCGATGGCGATCCAGTCGGCGCGAACGAGGGTGGCTATCTCGTCATCAAGCGACCCTGGCCGTCAATGCTGCGGACAATCTGGGGCGACGATGAACGCTATCGCGATCAGTATTGGTCACAGATTGAAAATATTTACTTTGCCGGTGATGGCGCCCGGCGTGACAACGATGGTTATTTTTGGATCATGGGCCGCATCGACGACGTAATAAACGTCAGCGGCCATCGTCTTGGCACCGCCGAAGTAGAAAGCGCGTTGGTATCGCACCCGGCGGTCGCGGAAGCCGCCATTGTCGCTCGCCCTGATGAGCTAAAAGGATCGGCGATAATTGCTTTTGTAACCCTGGAAGGTTCGCACCTGCCGTCGCCGGAACTGAATGCGGAATTGCGCGCCCACGTGACGAAAGAGATAGGAGCCCTCGCGCGTCCTGAAGAAATACGTTTTACCGACATGCTTCCGAAGACACGTTCGGGAAAAATCATGCGCCGGCTGTTGCGTGAGATTGCCACAAGTGGAACAGTTGCAGGCGACGTCACCACGCTCGAAGATTTTTCGGTACTGGAGAAACTGCGATCGGAGGAAGAATAGTTTCAAGTTTCAAGTTTCAAGTTTCAAGTTTCAAGTTCGGACTTTTCGACTTGCGACGGTTTGAGTTTCGGATTGAAAGGAATTGGCGGCGCGGATTGAAAGGAATTGGCGGCGCGGATCAGTTTCCCGCCAGGAGCATGGTATTCCGAACTTGAAACTTGAAACTTGAAACTTGGAACCTGAAACTTGAAACTTGAAACTTTCCCGTTCATAAGCGACTTTTCTTCGTAAACGTTATAAACTGCGGCTGCTCTTGCCCCGACAAGGAGTTTTGCCATGGCCCGCCAAATGGAATCAGAAACTCGGTCCGGTCCACGTTATTTAGTATCGTTCGAGGTGCGCGCTGAATGGGACGATCCCGGCGGCGCTCACATCATGTCTGAAGGCACTACCGAAAACGTAGGGCCCGAAGGCACGCTGGTGCACCTGCCCAGGAGGTTGCCAGATGTTGGCAGTCGCGTACGTCTCGAAGTACATGGCGAGGATGGAAAGACTTTGCAGGTCGTCGCGGAGGTATTGCGCATCGAACGCAATCCGGGTCATCCCCTCGCGGCGTTGCAACTGCTCGGTGAGACGGACGAATGGAGAGGTTTGATTTGGGAGCCGGCCGCTCCACGGGTGGTAACGCCGCCGCCGCCGTCGACTGAAGATGACGATGAGCCGGACGAGGATGATGAAGACGCGGATATCTTCGCCAACTGAAATAGGGGCGCTCTCGATGACCACACCCAACGTTGACATACCCGATCACGAGCGACGCAAGTTTCCACGGTACTATGTCAACACGCGATTGACGCTGGCGATTGAAGATGAAAGTTTGAAGGAGTCGATCGGTCTTGGGGAACCGTCAGATATCAGCCTTGGCGGCCTGCGTGTGACTAACCTGCCGGCCTGTCCCAATGTCAGAGTTGGCGATCAACTAGGTCTGCTGCTGGTGGATCAGGAAGACGCCCTGTCTTTACATGGTGAGGTTGTACATCACGCAACTCCCGACACTTTTGGGGTCGAATTCCGAAGCATCTCGCCTGCGGACCAATTCGCGGTGGGAGGGATAATTCGCCGTCTCTACCATTAACCGTAACTAGATTAGTGCAGAACACAGAACCTCAAGATGGGCCGCGTACGGCGGCACGGATCGTTGCCGAAGCTACCTGGCCGCAAACGCGTGTCGTGCTGCGCGTGATCGTGATCATACTGATTGTCGCGGTCACGCTTTGGATGATCGTAAAGCTGACCGGCGTTATCCTGCTGGTAATCTTATCGATCTTCTTTGCTTATTTCGTTGCGCCGCTAGTCGAATTCATCAGCCGGCCGATCAATATCTCCGGTCGAAAGTTTGCCATTCCGCGCCCGGTGGCTATTGTTCTGTCCTACCTGCTTATCCTCACCGCAATAGTGGTAGGCATCTACATGCTGGCGCCTCGTCTCGGCAGTCAGTTCCCGGAGTTTACCGAACAAGCACGACTCTACTGGGCCTCCTTCGGAACGAAACTGCAGAGCTGGGTCGAATACTTTCGCACCCATCGAATGCCGGCGCCATTGCTTGATACGATTAACGGCGCCATCCCCAAAGTTATCGAAAACGTAAGCCTAACGGTCAGCGCGATGCTCGCCAGTGTCGCGGGCTGGGTGATTTATATTCCCTGGCTGATTCTTATCCCGATTCTGAGTTTTTTCTTTCTCAAAGACGTGGACACTTTTCGCCGCGCGGCGCTGCAGATGCTGCCGCGTGGACGATGGCGCTGGCGTGGTGACGAGTTCTTTCAGGACATCAACAGTACGCTCGCGGCTTACATTCGCGCACAACTCACTGCCTGTGTTTTTATCGGTGTGGTTTGCGCGCTTGGCTTTGCCATACTGGGATTGCCCAGTCCGCTGGTTTTGGGTTTGATTGCCGGTGTCTGCGAATTTGTTCCGCTGGTTGGCCCAGTGCTGGTGCTGGTGATAGCCGCGCTGGCGGCGTTGCTGCAAGGAGGGTTTTTCCCTGCTTTCCTGGTGGTCACGTTTTTGATCGTCTTGCGGATTGTGCAGGATTACATCGTCTATCCGCGCCTGATTGGTCAGGGAATCCACTTGCATCCGCTGGCGGTAATACTCGCGATCTTGTGCGGCGCGGAGCTGGCCGGCGTAGCAGGAATCTTTCTCGCAATTCCCGTCGTAGCCATCCTCACGGTGAGCTACCGTCATTGGCTGGAGCACCGAGGCAGTGAGGGTCTGGCCGATCTTTTGGAACCGACGCCATTGGAAGGCGTGGCAACCAACGAACATGCTCTTCCCAGTACCGAGCGAGGGGTTGCTCATCCGGACGTCGATACAACTCCCGCAGAGATGGCCCGCGAACGCCCTGATCTCACCACCGGTGAGTTGAAACTTCCGGTAGAAGACTAAACTCTCAAGACGCGCCGTCCGCGGGTTGAGGCTTCAAAAGTGATAGAAGGGTTAGGGTCTGACTCAACTATTTTTATCTCTATCCCGCGTTTCGGATTAATTTCTCGTTGAGTTCCTTTGAGTCCTCGGTTTTCCTCTCTCCTGCCAGGCAATGAATTGATGGAAGGAAATGTAATGAAGAAATTCATGCTCCCAGCAAGCGTAATATTTGGGCTGATAGTTCTCCTGAATGTCAGCGTTCGGGCACAGGAACCTGATGCGCCCTCGAGAGTCGAAGTGGGCGTGCAGTTTTCCTCATTGACATACAGCACGCAGCCTTCTGGTCAGTCCGGTCTCTCCGCTTCGTACGGGAGCTCGGAAGCGGGTTTTGGTGGCCGGTTCACCTTCAATTTCAATAGACATCTTGCGCTTGAAGCTGAGGGAAATTTTTTCCCGCACCCAAACCTCTATGATGTATCCCGCAACGGACGCCTGCTGCAAGGTCAATTCGGTTTAAAAGCCGGCAAGCGCTTCGGCAAATTCGGTGTATTTGGAAAGGCGCGGCCGGGCTTTGCAAGTTTCAGCGAGGTGCTAACAGTTGTGGGTAGTCAGACCATAGATCTTAATGGACAGCCGTTTACGTTTCCTGTATTCGACAACCGGCGCAAGACGTACTTTTCAATGGATGTGGGCGGCGTAATTGAGTTCTACCCTTCCCGAAAAGTACTCACGCGCATCGACGTGGGCGACACGATGATCCGTTACAACAATCAATCCATTCCTTTTGGCGCAATATTTGTTCCGACACTGACGCGGCGAATTAGCCATAATCTTCAAGTCAGTGCCGGCATTGGTTTCAGGCTCGGCTCCGTGGAGCCGCAACAGACCATCGTGCAGACTCATGACGAAAAGCAAAATCGATTCGAGCTGGGCGCGCAATTCTCTTCATTGAGTCTTCAGGAGATAGAGCACTGTGTGTTCTGTTTGGCGTTGGATTATCGAGATATCTTGACGCAGACGGGATTTGGCGGAAGGTTAACTTACAACCTGACCTCTGGCTTCGCCCTGGAGGTGCAAAGTGATTTCTATCCGCGCGAGCTTCGCCAATTTATAAATAACGGTCGAGCCGGGGGCCGAATCCTGCAGGCGCAGGCGGGCGTCAAAGCAGGCAAACGGTTTGAGAAGTTTGGCGTCTTTGGTAAAGCTCGACCTGGAATAATCAGTTTCAGCAAGGCACTAAAAGTTGAGGGACTCGATCCAACTTTTGGCTTTCCTTTCTTTCGTGCGGCTCGAAGGAATTATTTCTCAATGGATGTCGGCGGGGTTCTGGAGTTTTATCCGGCGCCGCGGATCGTTACGCGTTTCGATGCCGGCGATACCATGATCCGGTATGGCGCGGCAGAACCACTTTGGATCTTTGCCGCAGTATCTAACTTCCCGGTGCCGGCTCAAACTACACATAACTTTCAATTCAGCGCCGGAGTAGGGTGGCGATTTTAGGCCGGTACACC
>DASZDU010000094.1:0-10257 GCA_035941655.1 Pyrinomonadaceae bacterium
CGACGATGCGGTCTATAGGTTTTGAATTAGGTTCGGGCATTTCTCGCCGCGTTTATCGGAAGATTTTCCATTTGTCATTTTCCATTTTTCATTTGCCATCGCCAGACTGCAACCATTGCTTAGGCCACGGACTTGTGTACCGCACAAAATTGATTGATAGAAAGGGGGTCAGTACCACCTCGCGGTAGCGGGTGGGTAAGCCTTGCAAAGCCTTGGCCGCACCAACCCACCCGCTACCGCGAGGTGGTACTGACTTCATAACGCGCACAGTATGTTTCCAGCCAGGTAAGCCTTCGGACGATGACAAATGACAAATGGAAAATCCGTTTCCTTCAACTCCGCATAAGTTCATCGATCGCCTAAAGCAACGAACGTATTCCTTCATCGATTCCAATTTCCGGTTGCCAACCTAGTTGTTCGCGAATGCGCGTCAAATCAGAAACGTAGTTTACCGGCACTGGCGGCGGAACTGTTTCATCGTCCACTAGGTTCGGTTTGAGCTCAATCATGTTGCCCACCAGCGTAACGATATCCAGCAAGCGCGCCGAGTTTTGCTTGCCACCGCCGAGATTATACAAGCCATAGACATGCGACGAGTCTATGAACGACTGGCAGGCTCGCGAGAAGTCGTCTACGTGCAATATGTCACGAACCGGACGACCGCCCAAGGGAAGCCGAATCGGCCAGCCGCGTTTGACTGATTCGACGTAGTGCGTCACAAAACCGGATTCATTGCCGCTCGATGGCCGCGCATAGATGTTGGACATGCGAAAAATGCAGGTACGAACATCGCGCTGTCGTGCCCAATATTCAACGTAGCGTTCGCCAATCAGCTTCGACCATTCGAGCGCACTCTGTCCCAGGTAATCAGTGGAACAAGTCTCAGGCACCTCCGCGTAGGAATCGGCGTTGCTGCCATAGACGTCCTTCGTGGACGCGTAAATGAAGGCCGTCCCCGGCCGCAAATTCTTAACTATGTTTGCCGCGCCTTCAGCGTTGGTACGAAAAGAGAGATCTGCACCGTCAGGGGATTTGTCGAGGTAGGCAGCGAGATGAACAACGGCGTCGTAATCGGCGACGAATCCGGCATCGTAGGCGCTCAGAACGTCTCGGCTCGAGCGGCGAGAAAAATCATCGGCACCAAAAAATCGCCGGACGTGCGTGCCGAGATAACCACTACCACCGGTAACCAGGACTTTCATTGATCAAGTACGCCCTACGGAAGTTGAAAGAAGGGAAGATTTTCCATATATCATTTTTCATTTCTCATTTGTCATCGGCAACAACGACAGTCGCGTTTAGAAAGCGGACTTGTCCACGTCTTGTTCGGCATCGGCACAAGTGCCCTGTCTCAACAGCAGGTCGAGAAGCTCCGCCCGAAAACTGAAGTTCCGTACGGTGACAAATGAGAAATGAAAAAATCTGATATAGAAAATCGTTTTGTCTTTTCAGACGTTGGACATTGGACTTGGGACATTGGACTTTTTTCCGCCCTTCGCCAAAGCGGCCAGTTTCATCAGCGACTCAGCGCGTCCGATGGCAATTAGCACGTCTCCGCTTTGGATCATCGCTTCGCCGCTGGGATTGAACACGATTTCTCCACTGTTGCGACGAATGCTAACAACGACGATATCAAGCTCCGAGCGAATCGTCGTCGCGCTTAGTTTTTGCCCCGCGAGCGGTGATTCCGAATTCACCTCGAGTTGTTCAAATGCCAACTCCAGTTTATTGGCGGTGATGGAGCCAAGAAAATCGTCTACCGCCGGCTTTGTGAGCGCC
This sequence comes from Pyrinomonadaceae bacterium, assembly GCA_035941655.1. Taxonomy (GTDB): domain Bacteria; phylum Acidobacteriota; class Blastocatellia; order Pyrinomonadales; family Pyrinomonadaceae; genus PSRF01. Next base: position 1,780 of record DASZDU010000094.1, read on the forward strand.
ATCACCATACGATGGCCGCCGATAATAGTGGGAGCCACGACTCGATTGGCGCCCGCGCGAATCAATTTGGGTTCTGCTTGTTCCTCGACAGCGCGCGCCACGATGTGCACACGCGGATTTAGATCGCGCGCGGTAAGCACAACGTAAACATTCTCTGCGTCGTCAGGTAAACACGCGGCGAGTCCGCGCGCGTGTTCCACACCGGCTTCGCGCAAGCTCTCTTCCAGCGTCGCATCGCGCACCAGAACAATAACTCCGAGGTCGGTTAGTTCCGCGACTATGCGCGGATCCTTTTCGATAACGATAAACGTCTCGGCGCTGGCCATCAGGGCGCGAACCAGATGCGAGCCTACGCGGCCCGCGCCGCAAATGATGAAATGGTTTCGCAATCTGCTCATCTTTCGTGATAGTCGTCGCTGGCCCACGCTGGCTAGTAACTCGGACTGAACGATGGCATGCACGGTAGTTGTCAGTGCATAAAGCACAACTCCGACGCCTGCCAGCATGAATACGGTTGCGAACAGACGGCCGTTTCGTGTGGCCGGGGTCAGATCGCCATATCCGACAGTGGTGACTGTCTGCGCCGATACGTAGAGACTGGCAAGTAACGACCAACCCTCAATCAAGTAAAATCCCACAGCGCCAAAGGCAATGGCCACTGCAACTGCCCCGACGGCAAGAAGAATTCGGCGATTATTGCCGGAAAACGAGCGTGCGCCGGTGGGAGTTAAACTCATACGTCAAACGTCGCATCTAACCGCATTGGGATGTCGGACGTTAACTAAAGCCAAACGAGGTGTCAATTGACGTAAGACGGGGTCAGTGTCCAGTGGCCAGTAGTCAGTAATTGGGTTTCCCGTCGAGTCTGACCACCGACCACCGACCACTGGCCACTGACCACTGGCCACTGACCACTAATCAGGTAGACACGCTCGTTTCCAGAGGTTAGCATTTGATCACGAGGATGGACGACTGACCCAGACGCGACGCCGGTGACCACAAAGGTCTATCGCCTGTCTTTTATGCCAGTTAGATACCCACCTGAAGGAATACCCCCAACCGCGAAGCGGACGAGAAGAGACGCGAGATCCGCGTCGCACATCGTGGCCTACGTTGAACCTGACGTCACCTTCGCACGTCGTGTGGTACGACGTCTGTTCAGCCCGATCGTAATCATCCCGCTGTTGGCCCTGGCAACGGTGGTTATTGTCTGCTCGGTCTATTACTGGACTATCTTTTCGCGCCGAATAGACAATCTTTTGGAAGGCGAAGTCTTCACGCGATCGGCCGGCATTTATGCTGCGCCAAAACAGCTGCGCGTCGGGCAGTCACTCACGCCCGACAGGCTGATCGAATTCCTGAAGCACGCCGGTTATGTTGAGAAGACACAGCAGGCCGATACAGCACGTGGACGCTATTCGGTTGGTGGCGATGCGATTGAGGTTGAACCAAGCGAAAACATAACGGTAGATGGCCAGCGCCAGTTTCAAAGTGTGCGAGTCCAATTTGCACGCACAGGAAAAACAATCAACTCCCTCACTGAATTAGGGACTAATGCGCGCCTGGACAAAGTGTACCTTGAACCGGAATTGATCAGTTCGGTAACTGGCCGTGAGCGAGCGAAGCGGAAAGTGGTTGGGTTCAACGATCTGCCGCCGCAGCTGGTTAAGGCAATAACGGTCACGGAAGACCGAGCCTTTTTCGAGCACTACGGGGTCAATATTCGGGGCATCTTGCGGGCGTTGATACGACGCTACGATTCAGATCCGAACTCACCGATCGCCCGTCAGGGAGGCTCCAGTATCACGCAGCAGTTAGTGAAAAATTTGCTGCTGTCACCCGAGAAAACTCTGAAGCGCAAGCTTTCGGAAGCTTACATGTCCGTCATACTCGAGACACGGCTGTCGAAGGAACAGATATTCGTACTCTATTGTAATCAGGTCTATCTGGGCCAACAGTCAGGCTTTTCGATAAACGGATTTGGCGAAGCGGCTGACGCCTATTTTAATAAGGACATTATCAACCTCACGCTGCCGGAGTCGGCTTTCCTCGCGGGCATAATTCGTAGTCCTAATCGTTATAACCCATACCGCGACCTCGTCACTGCAACCGCGCGGCGCAATCAGGTGCTGGACAACATGGCGGAGACGGGCGCGATTTCCGGCGAAGAGGCGAATCAGGCCAAGCAGACGCCGTTACAGGTGACGTCGACGAAGGGAAGGATCGACGTATCGGATGCCCCATACTTCTCCGACTATGTTCAAGGTCAGTTAGGCGACATCATTGCCGGGCCGGGCGCCGCGGAACATCTGCGCATCTACACCACGGTCGATCTCGATCTGCAACGGACAGCTTATGCCGCGGTTTCCAAACAGCTGGCGGCGCTCGATAAAGTTGAGGCGAAGCGATTCGCGCCCGGGACGCTGCAAGCAGCGCTGGTTGCGATGAACGCGAAGACAGGCGAAATAGTAGCGATGGTCGGCGGCCGCGATTACGGCAAGAGCCAACTTAATCGGGCGTCTGACGCACTACGGCAGCCGGGTTCAGTGTTCAAGCCTTTTGTTTACGCAACCGCGCTTAACACTGCATACGATCCCATTCCGCGGGTTATCACACCGGCGACGACATACATCGATGAGCCGAAGACGTTTACCTACGATAACCAGGAATATTCGCCGGGGAATTTCGGTGAGACCTACAGCCATGCGCCCGTTACGCTCCGCGACGCTTTGGTCCACAGTCTAAATGTCATAACAGTGGACGTGGCGATGGAGGTAACGATTGGCCGCGTTATGAATCTCGCGGCGAAGGCTGGACTGCCGAAGCCCCCGCGCGCGTATCCGGCGATGGCGCTCGGCACCAGTGAAGCAACGCCATTGCAAATAGCCTCGGCCTACACCGGCTTCGCCAATCTCGGCACCCGCATCAGCCCAATTGCGATCAATCGCATAACGACAGGTAGCGGAGTAACCATTGCCGCGCCGACACCACAGAAAAATGAGATGTTGCGCCCAGACGTAGCCTACGTGATGACCTCGTTCATGAAAGACGTGGTAAATCGTGGGACGGCAGCAAAAGTGAGGGCGCGTGGCTTCAAAGCAAACGTCGCGGGCAAGACTGGAACCTCGCGCGATGGCTGGTTTGCTGGTTATACGCCGAACCTGGTGTGCGTCGTTTGGGTAGGGTTTGATGACGGATCGCAGCTCGGTTTGACCGGAGCAAATTCTGCGCTGCCGATATGGAGCGACTTCATGGAGGTTGCATTGGCTGATCACCCCGAGTGGCAGGGCGACTGGCAAATGCCCTCGGGCGTTGAAGAACTCGCGATTAATCCACAAACCGGTGGACCGGCCGCTCCCGAGGATGCGGAGAAACGCACGGAGTTATTTATCAACGGCACGTCTCCACACGTCGCTGACCTCGTACCCGAAACCGAGTTGACACCGGAAATTGACGCTTCGCCCGCGCCGCTCGATCAAACCTTGCCGCCGGTCATAGTCGAACCCCTGCCGGTTCCATCACCGCGCACGAAGCCGCCGCGATCAGAACTGCGCACGGATGGGTTGGGCCGCCTGGAAGGGACGATCACACTCGACATTGATCCCACCACCGGATTAATTGCGGTAGAGAGTTGTCCGGTGATTCGTACGAGAACTTTCGTGCTGGGCACAGAGCCGAAAAAATACTGCGGACCTGAATACCATCAGCGCGTACTGCCCCTGCCGCAGACCACTCGTCCGCGAGTCATCAATCCCTGACTCCCGCTTCATTTGGATCAAGGAGCGGGGGCAAGCCCACCTTCCCGACCATGAGCTGACTGAAGGTTCGTGATGACTCTTGATTGCATGGCTTTCAAGGCGAAGCTTAACGACGCAGCTTATGATCTCTCAGGTAAGGAAGGCGGGCTTGGCCCCGCTCTTTTTGTTTTGAATTGCTGATTGCAGAGTTTCAATAGCCAGCGCTGCTGCATGCTGCTTTCGCGAGGGAAGCCCACCGACTGCATCAATCAGCTCTCTGCGCCTCAGCAGCATTGCTTCATCAACGCTTTTGCCGACAATCAATTCCGTCAAAACAGATCCACAAACAATCGTGGGCGGGCAGCCATAGGCGAGAAAGTTTGCCGCTTCAATACGACCGTCACGGATGCGCAATGAAAGGTGAAGCCGATCACCGCAAACCGGATTGGTCTCTTCAGCGGTCGCATTCGCGTCAGAGAGTTCACCTGCGTTGCGCGGGTTGGTGAGGTGGTCTTTGAAAGCTTGCGAGTAGGGCATGGAAAAGAAAAACAGCGGGGGCAAGCCCGCCTTTCTGACCACGAGCTGATCACACTTGATCGTGAATCCTTGGTTGCAAGGCTTTCAAGGTTTCGTGTAGCGAGCGAGTCCGATAGTCTCAGGGTCGGGAAGGCGGGCTTAGCACCCCATCGGGGCTGCCCCGATGGGGACCCCGCCTTGCCCCCGCTGCTTTTGACCTGAAAGCGGCGAAAGCCGGCGCAATCTTTCAACGACCCCAACGAGAACGTCGATCACGTATTCGACGTCCGTTTCGGTATTGTTTTTGCCGAAGCTGAAACGAATCGCACCACGAGCGAGTTCATCATTCCGGCCCAGCGCGCGGATAACAGGCGACGGTTCGAGCGTGCCGGAAGAACAAGCAGAACCGGTGGAAACCGCAATTCCCTGAAGATCCAGGCTAATCAATAATCCTTCACCTTCGATAAATCGAAACGAGATATTTGAAAGGTGCGGCAAACGCCGCGCACCAGCACCATTGAAAACGATTTCATCAATTCGCTCCGCTACGCTCGCTTCAAAACGATTGCGCAGCAACTCATCGTGCGACGATCGCTGTTCTATTTCTTCACGCGCGAGTTTCGCCGCGACGCCGAAACCGACAATGCCAGGCACGTTTTCTGTTCCAGCCCGCCGCTCGCGTTCCTGATGGCCACCGAGAATTTGCGGGTTCAAGCGCACGCCACGCCTGACAAACAACGCGCCCGATCCCTTAGGCGCATAGAGTTTGTGGGCCGAAAGCGTCAATAGATCACAGCCGAGGTGGTCGACATTTATGGGAACGCGTCCGGCGGCCTGTACCGCATCTGTGTGCAGCCAAAGCTTACGACCGCGGGCGCGCTCTTCGCGCACGAGATCAGCAATTTCTTCAAGCGGTTGAATGGTGCCGATCTCGTTATTCGCAAGCATCACGGATATGAGCACCGTATCCGGCTGTAAGGCCGAACGGACGTCGTCTGCTTTTACCACTCCGTCTGCAGAAACCGGCAAGCGCGTAATTTGCCAGCCGCGCTTTTCCAGGTCATCGAAAATTCCGCGCACCGAGGAATGCTCGATGGCGGAAGTGATCGCATGTCCTTGCTCGGCTGAGTCTGTGTTTGAGACTCTCGATAAATGCGCCTCCGTGATTCCGCGAATCGCAAGGTTGTTGGCTTCGGTCCCACCGGAGACGAACACCACTTCATTGGCGCGTGCGCCTATTAGAGCGGCCACTTCTCGTCGCGCGCGATCGACCGCGGCCCGCGCCTCTTGCCCGAATGAGTGAACGCTTGAAGCGTTACCAAACTTTTCCGTGAGAAATGGCAGCATTGCCTCAACCACGCGAGGGTCGACCGGCGTCGTGGCGCTATGATCCAAATAAACTTTGCGGGTTTCTACCATGTCATGCCGCTACACTCGCCAACCAGTAACGGAAAAAGAGCATCTGAGGTCCAAGTGCGTTGTGCTCGGCAGTCATCGAGCGTTTTGAGTCTAGGACGCAGAATAAAGGCGGTCAAGCATACTAGGGTGAAAGCCGGCAGTTTAGAGTTCGCGCTTTAGCTTGTGTTCCTGAGTGACAACCAAACCGCAGCCTAAAGGCTGAACTCTGAACTTCTCGCCTTAAGGCGAATCAATAAGCTTGCAGCTAAAAACTAATACTTTGCGTTACAATAGGCTCGAGTGGATAATCCCGGCTCTCCCAAGACACGTGCGGCCGCAGCTTCGCCGTAACTCTGTGGAAGGAACAGCAAATGAAATATTTTAGAATCGTTCTCGTTGTTTTGATTGCGCTGACGCTGAACGCGTCTGCGCGGTTACTCACGCCCATCTCTTATGCTTCCCAGGGCCAGTCGACCGCACTGGAACGCGGGTATCGCACCGGCTATTCGGATGGTTATAGCGCGGGCTCTCGCGACCTGGCGGATCACACCAGCCGAAATTACAGCAATAGCGGCGACTATCAACGCGCCGATCGCAACTACAACGAAGCCTGGGGCACAATCGAGGATTATCGCGACGGTTATCAGCAAGGTTTTGAAGCTGGTTACAACGCCGGCTACGATCGCCGGCCTTTCGAGTCGTCTATACCGACCGGGCTCTCGCGGAGAGGTGCTGTCGCTCCACAAAACAACGAGCCCGACGAACCCGCTCAAAATACAAGTCAGACTAATCCTGCTGATATGGGCCAACAGTCGAATAGCGCGCCGAGTGGTCCACTCTCGATTCCGCGCAGTGCAATTCTGTTGGTGGAGTTGGAATCCGGTCTTTCGACGGATGCTACTCAGCAGGGCGATCGCTTCCAGGCACGTGTGATTGAGCCACGCGAATTTGCGGGCGCCACAATTGATGGTCGAGTGACCCGAGTTAAGCGTGCGGGAAAAGTGAAGGGAACTGCAGAACTTCAACTCGCGTTCGAAGCTATACACATGCCTGACGGACGCACGGCTGGCTTAAGCGCTGAGGTAGTTGAAATAATCGATAACGGAAACAGAGACGATGCCGGCACCGTGGACTCTGAGGGCGGAGTCAGAGGCAGAAGTTCTACCAAGGACGATATCTCCAAAGTGGGGGCCAGCACGGGAATCGGAGCCATCATTGGAGCGGTTATCGGTGGCGGTAAAGGTGCGGCAATTGGCGCCGCGATCGGTGGTGCGGCCAGCACCAGCAGCGTTCTCAGCAAACGGGGAGAGGATGTGCGGCTTGCTCGCGGACAACAACTAAGGATTCGCACTGCAACTGACACCCGAATCCAGTAAGCGCCAGAGTGAAAAATCGACGCGGAGATAATAAGACGCGGCGACACGGCGATGAAAGACCTTTTCTCCGTGTCGCCGCGTCTGCGCGTCCCGACTCCGCTCTTATTACTCTGCTGACTGATTTCGGCACTGCGGATTATTTCGTTGCTGCTGTCAAAGGAGTAATCCTCGGCGCCAATCCGGCGGCACGCATCGTCGACATAACCCACGAAATACCACCACAAGACATCGAGGCCGCCGCCTTCACATTGCTTGCAGCTTATTCGGCCTTTCCTCCGGGCACAGTTCACCTGGCTGTGGTCGATCCCGGAGTCGGATCGACGCGTCGGCCAATCTTGATGCAAATGGGAGGACAGTTTTTTGTGGGTCCGGATAATGGAGTTTTTAGTTACCTCTGCGAGAAACACGAGAAATCCGGCGAGACAGCTGAACTCTTTCATCTCACCAGCCAAAAATACTTTCGCCAACCTGTCAGCGCCACATTTCACGGTCGCGATGTGTTTGCGCCTGTCGCCGCAGCTCTTTCGTTGGGCGTTCAACCAGCTGAGCTGGGCACTGAAACCGTGGACTTCGTTCGCCTCGCGTCGCTGCAGCCAACTGCGACTGATGATGGAAGGTTAACCGCGCGAATAATCCACATCGACCGTTTCGGAAACTGCGTAACGAACTTAACGCAGGATAATTTGACTGCAGACATGATCGCAGCCGGCGTGACACTTCGGCTAAACGGAAAATCGGTGAAGGCGTTTCGCAACTACTTTGCAGAAGAGGCTGGCTCGCGAGAGAAGTTGTTTGCGATTTGGGGCAGCGCGGGGTTTTTGGAAATTGCCGCGACCAATACGTCAGCCGCAAAACTTCTGTAGGCGAAACGCGGTGATGCGGTGATTGTTAATTAATTTGGAGTGCGCTGACGTGAGCACCCCAGCGCGGCTGCCGCGCCGGGGACCCCGCCTGTCAGCGCTTTTGCGAGCGGCGGCCTGGCGCCGCCGGATCTACACTAGAGACCCCTACCGGATTCATGCGAACGTTGGTCGCGACAGGTCGCGACCTACCAAAGCGCTGACAGGTCAGCGCACTCCAAAAAATGCTAAGTCTACGTCCAGAGGATCAGGTTCTGCTTTGCATCGCGCGTCCCGCGGCTGATCCGGAAACAAACGAACGGCTACGTCAGTTGCTCGATTCCGATCTGGATTGGAATTGCCTATTGGCAGCAGCCGAGCGGCATTGCGTTATTTCGCTACTGCACCGTCACCTTGCGGCCACAACTGCGGCAGCGGTGCCGGCCCAGGCGCTAAAGCAGTTGCAGCATGCCATTAACGAAAACACGAACTCCAATCTTTTTCTCACCGGGGAATTGGTCAAGCTGCTCCACCTTCTGCAGGCAAATAAGATCCAGGCCATCCCGTTTAAAGGTCCCACGCTCGCGTTAGCCGCCTATGGAGACATTGGGC
>DASZDU010000095.1:0-6655 GCA_035941655.1 Pyrinomonadaceae bacterium
CCGTCTTTTCGGTATGCTTCAAATTCAAAGCCCTGCAGAGTTCCTTGTTCCTGCAGTCTGCCGGCCTGCGCACGATCTTCCGGATTCACATATAGTTGATGTGTAATATCGATGAGAGTTGCGATCGTTTCCTCGGGCGAGTCGTAACCCATGATCCGCGCGAATGCCGGGTTGACGGTCAATAAACGACCTTCAATTGTTGATTGAAACAATCCTTCGGTAGCATTCTCAAAAATCGATCGATACTTTTCTTCGGTGGCTCGCACCTGGGCATAGAGAGATGCGCTTCCCAGGGCTGCCGCCGCAGTACTGGCCAGGATGGTCAAGGCCTTCATTTGCCCTAACGTGAAAGGACGCAAATGGCTGGTCAGGTTCAGATTGATAATGCCGACTAACTTATTTGCCGCTTGCATCGGAACCGCGACCGCGGAGCGAATCTCGGGTCTGGGCCAAAGCGCGACAAAACGTTCATCACTAACTTGACCGTTGAGAATCAAAGGGGTGCGCTGGCGTGCGACCCAACTGGAGATGCTGTCCTGAAGCGGAACGCGCTCTCCCAGCAGTTGCTCACGCGTCTCACCTCGCACGGCAGCGACATAGAGTTCCGTGCCGTCACTGGTCGGCAGAAGGATAGACACTTCGTCTGCGTCGCTCTGTTCGAGTGCCGCATCCGCCAGCCGGCTTAGCAATGTTTGCTGGTCAAGCGTGAAAGCAATCGTCTGACATAAACTGTAAATAGCGACCGTCTCACGGAGTTGCAAATTCTCCATGCGCAGCCTACGCGTGTTAATGGCGCGGGTCAGCACGGGCATTACGGTCTGTAACCGGAAAGGCTTGAGGACATAGTCGAAGGCGCCGACCTTCATCGCATCGATGGCCGTCTGGATCGTGCCCTGGCCCGTCATTATGATACCGATAACGTGTGGATCAATCTTAAGTGCAGCCTCCAGCAAGGCTATGCCATTCATCTCCGGCATCATTAAATCAGTCAACAAAAGATCGAACTCCTTTTTTCGTAATTCCTCCAGCGCCAGCTGCCCGGAGCTACAGCCGATAACTTCGAAGCCCCGCACGGTCAGAGCTTCGACCAGAATTTTCTTCAACTGCGGCTCGTCATCGACGACAATTATCTTTCCCAGCGACGAACTCGATGCGCCCTCATACGGCGCAGGCTTCATTTCTGATTGTTGGACTTGTTCACTCACGCTTGCAGAGCTTCCTTTTCCATCGCGGGCAAAGTGATCCTCACCGTTGTGCCCTTACCCAGCACGCTCTCGATACCGATAGTTCCCTGATGTTCTTCCACCGTGCGACGGCAGATCGATAAACCCAGTCCAGTGCCCTTGCCCTCGGGTTTGGTAGTAAAAAAAGGCTCGCAAAGTTTTGGCAGGTCTTCGAGGGGTATGCCAACTCCGGTATCGGAAAATTCGATTACCACTGCCGGCGAGCCATTTGCGAAAACTCCGCTACTGGCGCCGACCGTGAGCAATCCGCCCTTTGGCATAGCATCGCTGGCGTTCGTCAACAGGTTTAGAAATACTTGCCGCAACTGTTGTCGATCTGCCTGCACACCAGGCAGATCGTCCGCAAAATCCGTCGCGACCGTGATGCTATGGCTGCGCAAATGGTAGTGGATCAACTCAAGTGAATTTTGTAGCTCGTCAACGATGCTGACAGTCGAGATTTGCTGGTGACTGCGACGACTTATTAGCAAGAGGTTCCCCACCAGCGAGGCCATGCGTTCCACTTCCTGTTCAATTACTTTCATGGCGCTGCGTTTCGGATCTTTAGCGGTCAATTGATCAAGAAGAGCCTCGACGTGAAGCGCGAGAGTCTGAAGTGGATTGTTTAGTTCGTGTGCCACACTCGCAGCTAACTCGCCCACGGTGGCTAACTTCGAGGCCTGCCAAAGCTGTTGCGTCATCTTCTCCAGCTCGTGGGTTTTTGTTTGTAACTCAGCGAGCGCTCTCTCAAGGCGTTGGTTTGTCTGCCGCAAGTCCTCTTCAGCGCGCTTGCGCTCAGTGATATCGCGCACAGTGCACTGCATTACGCGGCTTTCGCCCGCCAGGTAACTGCTAATCACAAATTCCACCTGTCTGACATGTCCGTCGCGACTCTTGAGCGGGAGGTTTTCATAAAGCATGTAGCCTCGCTCCTGTAACTCAGCGAAAGCGAACTGTGACGCCACGATGTTTTTGAAAGGAGCCATCTCCCACAGTTCTTTTCCCACCAGCTCCGACTTGGAATAGCCGAGCATCTCGACTAGAAAGGGGTTCACGTCAACAATCTGCCCGCTGTCGGCGTCGAGAATAAGAATGCCGTCCTTCGCCGATTCAAATAGCCGCCGGTAGCGCAACTCTGACGTTGGGCCGATATCATCAACGAGTAGGCGTTCATTAATTTCAGCCATGAATTTCTACTCCGCCATCTCACGGCGCCTGAGTCCGGCTGGTCTAAGCGGACCCGCTACCCTTATCGTTTCGGCTATTCTGCTCCTGGTTCAATTTCAGCCAAGTTCCGGGACGTCTGTGATCTTCAGCTTTGAAAAATGAAGAAGGACGCCACTCGCCCCATGTGACGTCCTTCTTCCTTGCGCGTGACCTTTAATCAAGGCCTCACGCGATTTGAAACGTTTTTCTGTTGTCGAATATTGGTGAGTGGCGTGCTCCCTTGAGTTGTTTTCCCGAAGCGGCACTTAAACACCTCCCCAAGGAATGCGTAGGTGTTGCCACGACGGGTCCGCCGCACTAACGCAGCGGGACGAAATGGCCCACCTATACATTTTCGGAACAGATCCTGGGCCGGGAAAGGCTTTTAAAGCAATCGCGGCTCTCTCGCTACGGGACAGCCGACAACTTGTCGGACAATCACGACTGGTCACGTGATACGGTTGGCCTAACGAAGCCTACCGTTTGAATTACAAAACCCGTCGGTGCACAAACGATTCTTAAGCACGACTTTGATTTTGTCTGTGCCAAAACACACTTAGCGCGTTTAGCGGGTTTGGCCGGTCATGGGGGATTTCGACCGACGTGTCCAGGCTTTCACAGAACTTCAAACTGCTAGTAGTGCGTCAGCTTAAGAATTGGGCACGCTTCTAATGCCAGCAACAGCAGGAAGGAGAGAGCAACTGACAGAATCAGCAGTAAACCGCTGCGCACGTTCTTTCGATAGTCGATATACCGCCTCGGCCTTTTTCTTGGGATCATGTGAGTTCGCACAATGAAAATTCTCCTCCCGCAAACCGAGCAAATTGTTTTATAAGGAAAGCAGCCAGGGAGCGCTGCGATTCACTCAAGTCGCATGAGGTTCGCGGACATATGGTAAAGCCTCCGCCGGCAGGCTAAAGCTTGCGGTCTGCCTTTTCAATTAGGAAAAACCTGATCCAACCGTCGTCTGAGCCAGATTGGGTCTACTACTTTCAACAGCTTCAAACAGACAGTGGCCGCTCCTTCCTATTGGTCTATTTCAACCAATCCGGTTTTTATCGCGTAACGAACAAGGCCGACGACATCGTGAATATTCAGACGTTCCATTGTTTGTGCCCGGTGACTCTCAACTGTTTTCACACTAATGTTTAAACGTCGAGCGATCTCTTTCGTCGTATGACCTTCGGCTATCATTTGCAACACTTCTCTTTGGCGATCCGTCAGCACGTTTAGAACAATCGCCGATGCTGCGCTTTTAAGGTATTTGAGTGTTGCCAGTTTGGATACTTCCGATCCCAGGTACTCTTCGCCTTTGGCAACAGCCTTGACCGCCAACTCCAGCTCATTGCTTGCACCCTTTTTTGAGATGAACCCGGACGCTCCTGCACGCAATGCCAGACCTGCGAATTCTTCATTGTCTTGAAGAGTTAAAACAATTACGCGCACATCGGGAAACTTGTTTGCAATCTCCCGCAACAGTTCAAGCCCGTTATGTCCTCGCATGGTGAGGTCAAGTAGTAAAATATGAGGATCAAACTCCTCTATTAATTCCAGAGTGGGCCGACCCCCAGTACCTTCAGCCACTACTTTGACTTCATCTATTTGTTCCAGCAGTGCACGAATGCCTGCCCGGACGAGTGTGTGACGATCAGCCAACAACACCCGAATCGCATTTGGTGGTTGATCTGCTTTTGCGAGCGACTCGCGTGAAACAGAAGGTTCTGCCATGTACAAATTTAGAGAATGTGAAGAAAGTGGGGAACCCCAATGAGGCGGTTCTTCCACTAGCAAAGGTGTAACGCTAGGAAACTACCGTACAAATCCTGAGGTTACAATCAGGAATAACCTGATAGCTGATAGCTCTCTCGCCGTCGTGCTTCACAAACTCAACCGTGTATCCCTCTCTTGATAGTGTTCGGGCGCACAACAGTAACAAAAGCTTTCTGCGCTGAGTATCAGTGAAACTTTGATTCTTAGATAAGGATTTAACTGTGTGGCGTGTCGGTGTTTGCCTTACGCTCGTTCAGTGAGCTGTTTGGATGATACCTGTGGATGAGATACCGAGATTTGCAATCAAGACCTAAAATTATGTAACTCAGGAGAGCGCAGTTCGAGGAGGCCGATGGGATGTCTAGTCCACTAGCTTGTTTTCGATGACGTAACGGATGAGTTCGGCGCTTGTTGTCATGCGCATTTTTTCCAGCAGGCGGGCTCGATACGTGCTGATAGTCTTGTCACTCAGGGCAAGCAACGCCGCAATATCAGTAACGCTTTTTCCTGACCCAATTAAACGCATAACCTCAAACTCCCGGTCTGAGAGAGTTTCATGTGGCGGCCGATCTGAGCTCCGTCCCAGATCAAACACGAGCCTTTCCGCCAAAGCGGAGGTGATATAGCTGCCGCCTGCTGCTACTTTGTTGACTGCGCGGGCCAACTCGGCTCTGGAGCTGTCTTTTGTGATGTAACCGGAGGCGCCAGCTTTGATAGCACGACGAGCATATTGTTCCTCCGAATGCATGCTGAGGATTAGCACCGGCAAACGGGGACGAATTTGTTTCAAGTTTTTTAGGACTTCCAGTCCGCTGTGATTACCCAGAGAGAGGTCGAGCACGGCTAGGTCCCAATCCTGCTCTCGTGCGAGTCGAAGTGCTTCGGGTAGGGTACTAGCCTCACCAAAAAATACCGCGCCGGTTTGTTCTTCGAAAACACGCTTTACGCCGTCGCGGACAACTGCATGATCGTCAATGATGAGAACTCTTTTCATAGCACCTCGATATTTTCGGCCTGGTGATTCAATGAGCGAGCTCCGAGGCGTTCTGCTCGCCGGAGATTGGAACTCGAACCGTTACCACCGTTCCCTGTCCTTCTACTCCTTGAATGTCTATATCTGCTTTGATGAGGTGCGCCCGTTCGCGCATTCCAAGTATTCCAAATGATTGCTGTGCTGACTTCTCACTCTCCGTAATACCCTTGCCATTATCGCTGACGGATAAAACCAAATGGTCGTCCTCCTGATGCATAACGATATCGACCTCGGTTGCCTGCGCGTGACGAAGTATGTTGGTCAAAGTCTCCTGAAAGATACGGAAGACGGCAGTTGATTGTTCTTCGTTCAACTCGACTTCTTCCAGAGTGCGATCGAAATGGCAGGCGATTCCCGTGCGTAACTGAAACTGCTGACCCTGCCATTCGATTGCCGCTATCAGGCCAAGGTCGTCAAGAATACCTGGCCGTAGTTCTGAAGCTATTCTTCGCATCGTGCCGATGATGATGTCCGTCAGACTCATCATGTCTTTTATCATCACCTTGAGGGCCTGGAGATGCGGCCAATCTGCGGCCTCAGAAATAGTTTCATCGAATCTTTCCAGCTCCCACCTCAAGCTCGTTAACGCTGAGCCCATCTCGTCATGCAGTTCGCGCGCGATGCGGATGCCTTCCTCTTCCTTAGCTGATTGAAGCCTCGCGGAGAGCGCGCGCAGTTGCTCAGTTGTTGCCCTGAGTTTCTCCTCGGCCTCCATGCGTTCCGTCACGTCCTGTGCTGTCCCGTGGATTCTTCTCGCATTTCCGTGCTCGTCGGTAACTACAGCTCCACGGGCATGAAGGACCCGCAATTCGCCGGTCGGTTTAGTTATACGATAGCAGACACTCAATGGCACATGAGTCTTGATAGCGTCGTTTATGGCGTTCCTGAGCCATTCACGATCCTCCGGATGTGTAGTTCCGATCACGGCTTCGTAATTATGGTCGAATTCCGAAGGCTGCACCCCAAAAATTCGATAAAGCTCATCAGACCAAGTGACTGTGTTATTACTCAAGTCCAGGCTCCAACTGCCGATGTTCGCCAGGTGTTGAGCTTCGGCCAACTGACTTTCGCTCTGCCTAAGTTTTTCCTCCGCCTGCTTGCGCTCGGTAATGTCCTGGGCGATGGCAACTTTAGTCCCGTCGGAAAGCTGGACGATAGCACAAGCCGCATCAATCAAACGCCCATCCCTTACTCTAATTTTCAGATCAACCGATTCGCCAGTTGCTGCGGCAACAAAGTCTAAAACTTTCTGGCGATACGGTGGGTCAGGATAGGCTTCGGCAAATATGTCCACATTTTGATCCTGTAATTCTTTCAGCGTCCATCCCATTGAGCGTTCCCACTCCGGATTAACCAGCTTGATGCGCCCGTCTTTACCCACGAAGCCGATCATTACCGGGATATTTTCAAATATCTTCTCCAG
>DASZDU010000096.1:0-14478 GCA_035941655.1 Pyrinomonadaceae bacterium
ATTTACAAATACACCATTGATCTTTGGGCGACAGGGAACCTCTTCAAAGCCGGCCATCAGATACGGCTTTATATTTCGAGTAGCAACTTCCCGCGATTTAATCGAAACCCGAACACCGGTGAGAAGATGCTGGGGTCGACGAGTTCCTTGACTGCCCATCAGACGATCTATCATGACGGTAAAAACAGGTCAGCGCTGATCTTACCGGTTATCCCTGGAAAGCCTTGAATAGCGCTGCCATCACTCGGCGTAGTTAAGTCGGATTCCGCAATGACGGCACAAGTTGAAAAAAGTTCTTGCATTTGCCTGTAAGGCGATGCTATAAGCCCGGACGTTAGTACAAAACGCAAACTAACCCTAAATTTGTCCCCGAAGGCCGCAGTCGTCCAGGGTTCGTTCGAATCGCCAACTAACGTCAGGTAGTGGGTTCGACGAACCGTCGCAAATTATTTCTCAGTTAAGGAGTTTTATATGAGAATCGCACCCAGAATCATCATGAGCTTGCTCGTAACTGCCTGTTTTCTCTCTCTCGCCAGTTCTACCTATTCGCAGGGCACAGACCTGGGAACGATTCGGGGAACTGTGGTCGATCAAAAAGGGGAAGCGGTTCCTAATGCCGCGGTACAGGTGACCGACCTGGCGACCAACATTTCCCGGGATTTCACAACGAACGGTGAAGGTAATTACGAAGCTGCGGGTCTCAAGTCAGGCAATTATCGCGTTACGGTTACTGCCCCTGGGTTCAAAACTACTTCTATTAACGCCGTGTTAAGCGGGAGCGACCCGGTGCGCGCAGATGCCAGGCTCGAGGTTGGCGACGCTAGCGCAGTCGTCACGGTTACGACTGAGGCGGGCTTAATTCAAACAGAAACGCCTACCATCAGTGATACCATTAATAATCGGCAGCTTATTGAGCTGCCGCGCGACAGCCGCGACATTTACCAGTTTCTTTATCTCAATCCGAACATTGTGCAGTCGGCAGACGGTCTTGATTTCAAATTCCTCGGGGCGCAGAGCTACGGCGCCGCGTTCTCACTCGACGGCCAACGGTCCAACGGCGGTATTTTCGGCGGTGCTACAGCTAGCCAGCCTTCACTGGAAGCCATCAGCGAATTGACGGTTTTGTCTAATAACTTCACTGCCGAATACGCCGGCATCGCTAACATCCGCGTGGATACCAAGCGCGGCGAGAAAGATTTTCACGGCTCACTTTTTTATAACAACAAAAATTCTGCGCTGGCGGCGTGGACAATTCAGGACAAAATAAACCTGGCCAACTTTGTTCCAAACCCCGCCCGCCCGGATTATCCAAAGCCGTATTTCAACCTCAACGAGACTGGCGGATCGATAAGCGGACCGGTTTTCGGCAGCAAAAAGACTTTCTTTCTTGGCGCTTATGAACGCCGTTGGAACATTGACACAGTACGATTCGCAGCCAGGGCTATACTGCCCGGACAGCGTCTTCTGAATGGTGACTTTACGCAGCTCAGTAATGCAAACAAGGGTGCAGTTCCAGCGGCCGTACTGCCTTTGCTGACGCCGGATGAGTTAGCCAATAATACTATTTTAGTAGGAACTACGCGGCGCTTTACGACAATTCCGCAGCGCTTACTGAATCCGACGGTCGGCAAATTTATACAAAATTATTTTCCAAGCTCCAGCCTTAACGCCTCGGTTGACTCTCTCGGAAGATTGACGGATTTCGCCCAGAATGTGGGCTCTCGAAACACTCGGGACCTCGTGACCGCGAGAATCGATCACGACTTCACAAGTAACGATAAGTTTTATGCAGTTTACAACTATCAGAGGAACCCGAGTCACTCCGGCGCAGTGCAGAACCCATTTCCGGCACTCGGTCTTCGTACGGTTGAGCAGACTAATCATACCCTCTCACTTTCCTTTACGCGTGCATTCTCCACAAATCTCATCAATGAGGTGCGCGGCGGTTTCAATTCACAGAGCTTGTTTAGGAGGTCGCCGCGAACTCTCCGGGAATTCCTCAGCTCCATTGGCTTCAGCGATACCGATATCACGGCTTATGGCGCCGTAGTAGGCCCGTCAGCACTTGATACTCCAGGCCATACGGCCCTCGGCATTACAAGCTTCGGGAACCCATTACTTCAAAATGGCGGCCGCAGCGTCAATCGCACCCTCGATCAAAAACTCGCCACCTTCGGCGATACGCTGACGTGGATAAAGGGAAATCATAGTATGAAGGGTGGGTTCGACTTTGTCCGTAATCACGGCACGGATGGTTTCGTCGCAAACAGAGGTAACCCTCGGGGTCGCATCAACTATACGGGCGGTACGTCCAGCGATCGTTTTGCTCGCTTCCTGCTCGGCCTGCCGCCAAATACGGTTCAATTTGTCGAGAAGCTGCGCGACGATCTCGATGCTTCGAACCATGAGTATGGCTTTTTCTTCCAGGATGAATTCAGAGTGCTTCCGAGCGTGACGCTTAACCTCGGCTTGCGCTACGAAATAATCACTCCGTTCGTGGACAGCGAGAATCTGCTGGTGAATTTTGACCCTGACTTCGTTGACCCGCAGACCGGCAGGAAAGGCCGATTTATCGTACCGACGGCGGACGTGCTTCCTCTTATCGACCCGCGGATCATTAACTATGGCGTTGTCACTGCAGATCAGGCTGGAGTGGGACCCGGGCTCGTTAAGACTGATCGCAACAACCTGGCTCCACGCGTCGGCATAGCGTGGCGCGTTACCGATAAAACGGTCCTTCGAGGCGGCTACGGAGTCTTTTACCCAACCTCCTCGGCGCAGGGCATTCGCGACGCGCTTGCGTCTTCACCCTTCAACCATGGTCTGACGAGGACAGCCACCGCCGCGCTTCCGCTCGGTGGCTGGCCCGGTGGCTTAACGCCTGCTGGAGTCACCCCCTTCACCGGCGGGCGGTTGAATGCTTTCGACGCCGCGCCGGAGGCAAACAGCGTCCCCTTTGATCTGCAGCAGCCGCGCATTGAACAGTTCAACGCAACATTCGAGCGCGAGTTACCCTGGCAAACCGGTTTGCGCGTCTCCTATCTTGGTACGCGGATGCACGGACTGATTGGAGGGATTGATCTCAACATGCTGCCGCCGAGCGACGTGCCCTTTGGCACTCACGGCTTCGACGACAACGGAGATATCGTAATTTGTGATCCATCTGGCGATATCGGCTGTGACGCCTCGATTGATGCCGTTCGCCGTCCCTTCCCGGAACTGGGAACATATCTCGGACGCTACCGCAATTTCGGCAGCGGCCGATCGCATGCGCTGCAAATAGAAGCCAATCGGCGTTTCTCCAATGGCCTCACCTTCAATGCCAGTTACACGTTGCTTGACCAGAAAGGCAGCGGTTTCGATACCGGAAACGCCAGCCTGGGTGGCCCTTCTTTCAACCAGTTTCATCCGGAGAACGACTTCGCACGCGACACCTTCGTTTCACGCCATCGCTTCGTTAGTTATGGTATCTACGAGTTGCCATGGGGCAAGGGTCGGAAGTTTGCGAGCGACATGCCGAAGTGGGCCGACGCTGCGTTCGGTGGCTTTCAGCTTTCCTGGAACATGTTCGCGAAGAGTGGTACCGGCTTCACGCCGTTCTGGAGTTGTGATAACTGCGACCCGATCTTCCCGGGCAATATCGGCAGTGAGTTTGTTGATGCGGTAGGGGGGTTCAATCAGCCGACCTTCAGGCCGCTGGTAGTCTCGGGTGTGAGCCAATATGTTAAGGTCGGGGACCAGTTCTTCAATGCGCAGGCGTTCCTGCCGCCACCCATTGGAGCTGATGCCCTCGACAATCCTGATTTGGCCAGGCGTAACATTCTTACCGGACCGAGCACTTGGGGTGTAAACCTCGGTCTGCGTAAGTTTTTCAAAATCACGGAAACCGCGCGGTTGGAGGTAGGCGCCGACCTGAACAACGCTTTCAACCACCCGCTCCGCTCGCCGAACGATCTAAATTTCGCCGAGCTCGGTAGCTTCTCTCTTGATGTTGACCAAACAACCGGCCAGCTTCTCCCGATCACAAATATTGAACGCAATGACGACTTCGGCCGCATCAGGACCAGCTTCAATCAGGATGGTATCGACAACCGGCGCACGGTGCGCCTGAGGGTACGCCTCTCCTTCTGAAGCAAGAGCAAGGGTGGGCACCGCGTGAGTCCGGGGCGGAGTGGCGACAATCCTTTCGCCCCACTCTCAAATCCTTGTGCAATCTTCACCCATCCAGCACAGATCAGGCGGAGGTGACTCCCAATGATTAAGGCAGTTCCACTTAGACAAACCTTTACGCGAAAACCCAATCTTGCCGACGTCAAGGCCGCCGGGCACGACATGCTCCGGCTCGTCAACCGCCGCATCCTGCTTAACATCCTCTCTGATAGACAGCCGATCTCGCGCGCTGAAATTGCTAAGATCAGCGGTCTTAATAAAGCTACGATCTCAACCATTACCGGCGAACTACTGAGAGACTCATTCGTTATCGAAGAAGGTTCGGGAAGGACCACTCCGATTGGCGGAAAGCCGCCTACACCTCTGCGCCTCAATAGCATGCGTTTTGGCTTGTTCGGCCTGGACATTCGCGCCGACGAAAGCATCCTGGCGCTCAGTGATTTTAATAATCGACTGATTTCGCGGGTAAGTTTTGAGACTGGTTCCGACGCAGTCGTTTTCCTCAACAAGGTAGGAAAGGAAATCAGAAAGCTTCGCTCAAAACACGATAACTTTATCGAGTTTCCCGGTATCGGCGTCAGCCTTCCCGGTCTGGTTGATAACCACAGCGGAAAATTCCTTCTCTCAGTTGTATTACCGTGGCGCGATGTTCCGGTGGTCCACTTGCTGGAGAAAGCAACAAACCTGCCGGTCATCATCGATAACTCCGCGCGCTGTTCCGCTCTGGCTGAAATTTGGCACGGCAAGGCTCAGTATGCGCAGGTTCGTGATCTGCTCTATGTCAGCGTCAGCACCGGGCTGGCATGCGGTATGGTGATTGACGGCGGTTTGTACCGCGGTGGCAATAATACCGCCGGACAATTTGGCCACATTCCCATTGATCTGAACGGTGCCGAGTGTCGCTGCGGACAGCGTGGCTGTTGGGACCTGTACGCCTCTGATAAAGCAACAATAACTCGATATTTGGGTTTGCGCGGCGGTGGGGCGAAGCGCGTTCCGACGATGCGCAAACTCATGGAGTGGGTTGACGCCGGCGATGCTGCGGCCACCGAAGCGGTACGGGAAACAGCTCGCTATCTGGGCATCGGAATCACCGGCTTGATTAACGGATTGGATCCCGAGGTGGTAGTCATTGGTGGCGAGATCACCAAAGGCTGGGGCTTGATTGAGCCAATCATTGTCGAAGAAACGAAGCGTAGTTTGCTCGCTCCACGTTCGCACGGTGTAGCGATCAGGCGCTCGGCTTTTGAAGTGAGGCCAAGTCTCAAAGGAGCACTCACGCTCATTCAGAATAATTTGCTTTCGGTCCCACACATGGGCTGACTGACAGCGAAGTATTTTGAGTTGGCCCATATCAGCGTGCGGCTTTTATCTACATGAATGGATTAGTATTCAGCAATGTGACGGAATTACAGGCGCAACTCGCGGGGCGCCTTGTCCCTGCCGCGCCTGTTCCCTTCGACAGCGATGGGAGACTACACGCAGCAGCGCACCAGTCCTACCTGCGTTACATGTCTTCACAGCCCATCGCCGGCGTTGCAGTTTGGGCCCACACGGGACGCGGACTGACGCTCGACGGGGAAACAGCAGGCCAGGTACTTCAGGACTGGCGCAGCGCATTGCCGGAGAAAATAATTATTGCCGGCGTTGGTGCGACGGGAACCACTAACCCGGAGCGGGCCACGGCACTGACGATCAACATGGCCGAGCGCGCGGCGAAGATGGGAGCCGATGCCTTGCTTGTTTATCCGCCGACCTGGTTGCGGCACCATCACTTATGCGATCAGTTGACCATAGTACATCACCAGTGTGTGTCAGAAGTCGGCTTGCCGATGATTCTTTTTTATCTTTATGAGGCTGCCGGTGGAATCAGTTACAGCTCAACAATGCTTGACGAGTTGCTCGGGGTTCCGCAAGTACTCGGGATCAAGGTCGCAACGTTGGATAGCGTAATCACCTATCAGACGATCTCGCGCCAATTGCAGGAACGCCATCCGGACAAGCTTTTGATCACCGGCGAAGATCGCTTTCTTGGGTACAGTCTGCGCCGAGGCGCTCGAGCGGCATTAGTCGGCCTGGGCGCGATCTGCTGTGAACTTCAGGCGGAGTTAATACGCGCGAATGAGGCTGGAAACACCGACCGTTTTCTGGAGCTATCTGATGCGGTGGACATGCTGGCCGAATCAATTTTCATTAGTCCGATGGAAGGCTACATAAAGCGAATACTCTGGGCGCTGGTTCACCTCGGAGTGATTCCTTTGGCCGCTGCTAACGACCCGTGGGCACCACAAATTCCTCCCAGCCAGTTTGATGAAATAGGACGAAGGTTGGCTGCGTTAACAAGTGAAGCGCAGGTAAATTGATCGAGGCGCGGACTACATTGTCATCACTCACTCTCAAGCGACCGGAGATCGACCAGTCAATACGTTCTGCCCTGGCGCAGGATTATGAACGTTTCCGCACCGGTCTTCCCCGATCACTGGAAGAATATGTGCAAGAGCGTTACGCGATCGATTTAAGTAGTGAGTACGGCGGTCTGCGGGTGAAAAATCCATTTGGAAAGGCCTCGGGTCAACTCTCACTCAACATCGCCCAGATCCGGCGAGACGCCGATGAGGGTCTTGGTTTTGTGGTGCTCAAGACGATCATCGCTGAAGATGCTGAAGGTGCACAATCGATGAGCGAGTGGGCCATCGAAGAGACACGAATGTTGGTCGAGCATATTACCGGCGCCGACGGCAGCGAGGGTTGGACCGTCTCCTGGAAAGGGCGGGGATGGTACGACACGTTTGAAAAGTATCTGGAGTTTTTTGCCGAAGCGCTGACGGTCGGACAAGCGGTCGATATGCCGGTGGTGCCGTCTTGCAAATATCACCTGCCGCGCTTAGGGGAAGGCGAGTGGAAAGTAGGGGAGTATGAGCACACTACTCGACGGCTACTGGAAGTCTGGCGACGTCAACTTCCCAATCAGGAAATGCCTATTGAAAAGGATTTCAGCCCGACACTGGCCGGATCGGATCGCGCTGCACAGACACAAATCATTATCCACTGGTTAACTCGCGTTACCGGCTTGATTCGCCACGGCGCACAGCCTTTCGGTATCAACGTTGGGTTGAAGGTTTTTAACTCTGTCTTTGGCGACGATTTTCAATTGGAAATGTTGCGCGCCATCAATGAAAGCTGTGAAAGTGAAGACGCACCTGATTTCCTGGTCTATGGCAATCGTCTCTTCGACTCGAATCGCCAATTCGATGGAGTTCGTGGCATTGCTTACGGCGGGCCCGATCTAAGCTCGCGCAACCTTTCGGTATTAGCCCGAATGCGTTTATTGGAAAATGTGGGCAGTATTCGTGTTTGCCGCCTGCCGATCAGCGCAACGGGAAATATTATTTCGGGACGCATAGCCGCTGAGTATCTTTTGAGAGGCGCGAGTAGCTTCCAGATACATACATACTTTCAACTGCCCAGCGGTGAATACACGATGCAGACGGGCGGTAAAACTGCACGCGCTCTGCTCGAACTTTACTTTCATCCGGAAGAGGGGTTGCTTGCCTGGCTTTTGCATCTGCGCCGCGTATTCGACTGGCGCCCCGAGTGGAATATCAAGCAGATGGCTGAGTTCTGCCTCGAGCCGGCAAACCATGTTTGGGCTGCGCATGAGTCGACCCTTGGTTAAATCCATGCCGCAAAGCGGGCGGATTCAAATACGGTTGCTGGGCGAGTCGGATATTCCAGCAGCGATGCAACTCAAAGAGTTGGCGGGCTGGAATCAAACCGAGGGTGACTGGCGTCGCCTCCTTCAGCTTGAACCAAGCGGCTGTTTTGGTGCCTTTTTAGATGGAAGCCTGGTGGGTACGACAACAACCACTACTTACGATCGAGAACTGGCGTGGATTGGAATGGTGCTCGTTAGTCCGGAGAATCGCCGCTGCGGCATTGCAACGCAATTAATCAAGACGGCTCTCGATTACCTGAGTACGAAAGTTATGACGGTGAAGCTGGATGCTACACCCGAAGGTCAACCCGTTTATGAACGGCTCGGCTTCAAAGTTGAATCGCTCATCGAGCGATATGCCGGTGTCGCGCCTGCCCGATCAGCTTATTCAAACAACGTGGTGGGGGACTCGAACTTGGATCCTGAAGCTTTTCGTGAAATGGTCGAACTCGATCGTTTTGTCTTCGGCGCCGATCGGTCCCCGTTAATAAAGAGCCTGATTGATAACGCTTGTGTCGCACCAGTCTTTCAAAGAGATGCTGAAGGTCGGTTGAGCGGTTACGCCTTAGCGCGGCGAGGGACCAGTGCAGATTATTTAGGTCCGATTGTCGTTACGGAAGCAGAAAGGGCGGAGCCACTACTTGATCGTCTGCTGAAGCAACTGCCGGATCAGAAGATCTATGTTGACCTGAATACATCTTTCAAAATCGGCGAACGGTTGCTGGCAGATCGTGGGTTCAGAAAACAACGTAATTTAGTTCGTATGTCTCGCGGAACCAAAAGCAAACCTATTTCTCCGTTCGTTTTCGCTATTGCGGGACCGGAGATCGGGTGAAGGAATTCCGAGAGTCCGCGTCATGATTAAGCGCTCCACGGTGAGAAATGGTGGTGACCTGGGATGTCACCTGCTCTCCGTGCCACCTTTGTGGTCTCTGTGTCTCTGTGGTGAATTAAATTCGACACACACTCACCACCGAGGCACGAAGATCACAGAGTAGGCACAGAGATTTTTCGAGCGAAGTCGCTACAGTTTTTTCTGCAGCAGATGGATCAACTAACCATGCAGGACGGGCTTCTTAAGAGCTTTCGCGCCGATGATCTCAACGTGTATGTCTATGACTCACGTTCGAAATTGGGCAGCGCGGCCGCCGCGGCTATTGCGTTTGAGATTCGATCGCTGATCGAGAAACAAGGTCGTGCCGTTGTCATTTTCGCCTCCGCCCCGTCGCAGAATGAGTTCTTGTCCGCACTCGTCGAAGCCCCAGGCATTGATTGGTCTCGCGTAGTGGCTTTTCATCTCGATGAGTATCTCGGAATGGCTGAGGACGCGCCGCAATCGTTTCGGCGGTTCCTCATTGATCGTCTGGTTAACAAAGTGCCGCTGGGAGAATTTCACGGGCTGCGCGGCGAGGCCGCCGACGGAGATGCAGAGGCGCGCCGTTACGCGCAGCTACTCGCCACGAATCCACCCGACTTCGCGGTGCTCGGCATAGGCGAGAATGGGCACCTTGCGTTCATTGATCCGCCATTCTGCAATTTCGAAGATCCCGAAGCGGTGAAGGTCGTGGAACTGGATGAAGTCTGTCGCCGACAACAGGTGAACGACGGCGCGTTTGCGACGCTCGAAGAAGTGCCGGCGAACGCGCTCTCGCTCACCATCCCCACGTTAATGACGATTCCTAAATTATTTGCAATCGTTCCCGGTCCGGCAAAAAGGCAAGCGGTCAAGAGCGCCCTCGAGGGACCAATCGCTACCACATGTCCGGCGTCCATATTGCGCCGGCATTCGAATGCGCACCTTTTCATCGATGTCGATTCGGCGGAGCTTTTGATAGTTTGAAAGTGCGCAAAACGTCTTGAGAACATTCTACAAATACTCCCCCCGTTTAGAACGCAAAAAGGTCAGTTCACCTTAAACTGTGAACGCTTAAGAAATCAGTCGGACGGTCTACACCAGCCGGGATGCCCGGTACCCGACTAGCTCCCGAGTGAGAAGGAGAACCGCATGCGCTCTTCTGTCCACGTCATAGACTATGTGGTGCTGGTTTGTTATCTCCTGTTGATGGCGGGCATCGGAGCTTATTTCATGCGCTTTATGCGCGTGGGCTCGGATTTTCTCAAGGGCGGCAATCGCGTCGAGTGGTGGGTCGCGGGCATGGCTTCGTTCATGTCAGGATTCTCCGTCTGGACTTTTACCGGTGGCGCAGGCTTCGCTTACCGGCAAGGCGTTATCGGTGTCTTCTTACTGGGGCTCGCAGTGCCGGCATTCCTCTTCGGCTACTTCATCTTTGCCGAGCGCTGGCGTCGCTCTCGTGTTACCACCGTGGTTGAGTACATCCGCAGCCGATTTGGAGAAGGCACGCACAAAACATTTTCATGGCTGACCGGACCAAGCCAGTTGATGTTCGGATCGGTTCGGCTCTTCGCGCTATCGAGTTTCATGTCAGTCGCTCTCGGCGTACGCGTCGAGTATCTAGTGGTCATCTGTGGTGTAGTAGTACTCGCGTACACCGTGTTGGGTGGTTACTGGGCCGTCTGCTTCACAGATATGTTTCAGTTCATGTTTCTGTTCCCGATCGCCTGCGTGCTGATGGTCTTATCGCTTGCGAATGTGGGCGGCTTCAGCAATTTCGTAGCTCAGACGCCGCCGGGTTACTTCAATCCACTTGCGGGCGAATACGGTTGGCTCTTCCTGATTGTCTATACCGTCTCGCAGACAACCGGCTACAACAACTTCGGCAATGCGCAACGCTACTTCTGCGCGGACACGGAACAGTCGGCGAAAAGAATTGCTGTCCTCTGCATGATCCTTTTCACCATCGGCAGTGTGATCTTTTATTTGCCGCCGCTGATCGCGCGCGTAGTCTTACCTGAACTCGGTACCGCGGCGAATGGCTTGAGACAGCCGTCAGAAGCAGCCTACATCGCAATGGGTTTGCGCGTTTTGCCTCCGGGTATGGTCGGCGTGTTACTGGCGGCAATGCTGGCTTCATCCATGGCCTCGCTCTCAGCGCATAACCACATCATTACCGGCATTTTTGCCAAGGACATATATCAAGGCTACATACGGCGCGAGGCCTCCGACCGGCACATGCTGAAAGCCAGCCGGTTCACTTCGCTGGGCGTCGGCTTGATCATGATTGGCGTCGCACTTTTGTTTGCTCAGGGTGCCACCGGCATTTTCACCTTGCTCTTCATACTGGAATCTATGTTCCTGATTCCGCTGGGCCTGCCTCTGCTTTACGGCTTTCTGGCAAAGGGTGGTCCCTGGTGGTCGGCAGTCTGCGCCTACGTCGTCGGCGCAATCACCTCTCTTTTCGTCAACTTCTATCTCAACCGCCATCTCGGAATGGGTCTTAATGAGACTTACCTAATTGGCATTCCCGCCATTACCACCACTATTGCTTTTTTCATTCCGGTTCTTCTTATAAAGCCCAAAGGACAATTTGCGGAACGCGTCGACGCCTTTTTTGAAAAATTGAAAACCCCCATAAATACAGCGACGGAATTGGGGTTGCCTGGGGTGTCGGGACGCGGCCAATTAGCACTCGTCGGCAAAGTCACAACCGGGATGGGACTCGCGTGTTTTCTCATACTGCTCGCGAGTACAGCCGGTCGCGATCGTTTGATTGTAGGAATTTATGCGTTGGTTACCACGCTCGTCGGACTTGCGTTTGTGGCTGCCGGCAGAGTGCCGACGGAAGCGACAACGGTGCCTAATGAATCAGTCGTAGTTGATCCAGTAACTTCAATCGAGAAATAAACCTGGAGAGCAATCCTAATGTTGGCAATCAGGGGAGGAAAGTTCGCCACACTATTTGGCGCAGCCTATCTGCTTTTTGCACTCACGGCATCGGCCTCGGTGCGCCACATCTGGGCCGTCAATGACGGTGAAAAGATTGAGCGAGACGATCTGGATAATCCTAATAAGAAGTCAAACTCCGCCTGGGACGGACACAAGATAAAAATCTTCGGTGCACGCAATGAAATTATCGCCTTCCAGATAATTGTCGAGGCAGACCAGGATGGCATCAAGCAACTAATGGTCATCCTACCCGAACTCGGCCGGAAAAGTGGCGGCACAAAAATCAAATACTTGCCGCCCTCGATTGATCCGACGAATTATGTGGGAAGACCAATCGAAATTTTCTCTGTCAACTACATGAATGTGGAAAGAGCATCGCACGCCCAGTGGGTCTATATGCCGGGGTCTCCGGCCGCTCCCGATGATCCCACCGGCTGGAAACCCGTGCAGTTGGTCCCGGAGAATGCACGCGCGGGCCGCGGCGGTTTCCCGCTCGGCGTCGCACCCGACCACAACCAGGCAGTCTGGATTGAGGTGTATACCAATCGGAACTTACCGGCCGGAATCTATCGAGGCAATGTAATAGTCAGCGCCGACGGGCAGAAGCAAACGATACCGATCGAGTTGGAACTCTTCGATTTCACACTGCCCGATGAAAACAGCATGCAGGTCATGGTCTACTACGAAAGCCTGCAACCCAAGCTCTACCAGGGGCGCGACCTCAATGCCGCGTACCACCGCTTCGCGCATCGTCAGCGGGTCGAACTCGTTCACGGGTACGACATTGACCAAGTAAAAACCGCAAGGGGACTTTTTAGTGGTAAGGATTTTACAAGAGCAAAAGGTTATGAAGGACCAGGCGAAAATGTTGGCAGTCGCATTATTCCGCGAACCTTTTATGGTCCAGGAAAAGACTTCGACGATCGAGCCAGCGCCTGGCGACATGCAGACAGCTGGATGACCTTCCTGCGCCAAAGCTTTCCCAAAGCGATCACATTTCTTTATCTGCCCGATGAACCAGGAAGGTCCGAGTACAAATATATCCACCAACTCGCTGACAACATTCATTCCAATCCGGGGCCAGGAAAAACCCTGCCAACATTCGTCACCAAACATTACGTGAAAGAACTTGACGGCGCCATCGACATCTGGGACACGGGACCGCTTGGCTACGAAATTAAACGAGCGAATGAGGAGCGTGCGCGAGGTCGCCGCTATTGGATATATAACGGCGGCCGGCCGGCAGCGGGCGCGATCGTAATCGATGCTCCGGCTACCGATGCGCGCGCAACTATTTGGGCCTGCTTCAAGCACGGCATTGACAACTACTTTTACTGGCACGGGGTTCATTGGCAACACAATCGGCAAAAGGTCGGCGAACGCCGACAGAATATTTGGTCCAATCCAATCACCTTCGATAACCGCGGACAGCCAAACAAGCCGGTCGACGATCAGGGTTACATAAACGGCGACGGCGTTCTTATGTATCCCGGTGAAGAAAAGCTTCATCCTGAAGAGGACCGCGGTATAGCAGGGCCGATCTCGACGATACAACTGGCTAACCTCAGGCGTGGATTACAGGACCATCAATATCTGACTCTGGCGCGGCAATTCGAACTCAACTCGTTGATAGAGGAAGTGCTGCAGACCGTGGTGCCGCGCGTCTTTTCGGATGCTCGCGGGAAAGTTGGATTTGCCGAGACTGGAAATGAGTATGAGCGTGCGCGCTACAAACTGGCGCAGGCTCTCGGGAAGCAAAGAGGTCGGAAATAACGTAGTTGTCTGTTTTGAAATCTCTGTGCGTCCTCTGTGATCTCTGTGCCTCGGTGGTGAGTGTTTGCCGAGAGTAAGACTCACCACAGAGACACAGAGAACACAGAGGTGGTCACAGAGGAAAGCTGAAATTAGGTCAATACCCGACATGGTGGGCGGCTGCGCGTCGATCTGCTGAGGTCGAAGCGCCCCGCTTAGTAAAGGGTTGTTTAGTCTCACAAAACGAAGGAGAGAAAATCATGAAACGCCTCATCATCGCATTGTTCTTCGTAGCCTGCTGCGGGAGCACTGCTTATTCGATTACCTACCAGGTCGGGCCGAGCAGAACCTATAAGAAACTACAGGATGTCGCGTCGCTACTTTCGCCGGGAGATCTTGTCGAAGTTGACGGTAATGCCACTTATCCTGGCGACCTCATTTTCACGCGACCGGGCACGTCAGTGAACAAGATCACGATCCGGGGCATTCGCGTAAATGGGCTCCGTCCCATTATTTCGGGCGGGACCAATACCGTAGAGTTTCGGCTTTCGGATCACTACGTGTTTGAAAGTTTCGACGTCACCGGTGGTAGCTTCCGCGGTATCTACCATCACGCGCACGACATCACAATCCGAGACACGGTGGTCCACGATTGTCCCGCCCATGGAATACTTGGAGCGGATACAGACTCAGGCTCGCTCACAATGGAATACGTCGAGGTCCATCATTGTGGTAACGGCACAGGCCAGCACCCCGTCTACATGGCAACCGATGAGTTTGCTCACCCTGGCTCAGTTTTTCGTATGCAGTATTGCTACTTGCACGATCAAAACGGCGGCAACAACATCAAGAGTCGTGCGGAGCGAAACGAGATTTATTACAACTGGGTTTCCGGAGGCTTCTATGGCGAGATTGAGCTGATCGGACCTGACCCTCACGGCAATAAGAAAGTCAACACCGACACGGCGCGAGAAGACTCGGATGTCGTCGGCAACGTTTTCCAACACAAGTCGACGCAAGGCACGCGCATGGCGCG
>DASZDU010000097.1:0-4645 GCA_035941655.1 Pyrinomonadaceae bacterium
TTGGTTCGCGGTAGCGATAAAGAAAACACGCGAGAGGTCAAACGGTAGATCCAGATAATGGTCTCTAAAAGTGCTGTTCTGTTGTGGGTCCAAAATCTCCAACAAGGCGGATGACGGATCGCCGCGATAGTCGTTGCCGAGTTTATCAATCTCATCCAGCATCAGAACGGGATTGTTGACGCCCGCGCGTCGAATGGATTGAATCACTCGCCCGGGCATGGATCCGATGTATGTCCGACGATGTCCGCGCAACTCGGCTTCGTCGCGCATCCCGCCCAGTGACATGCGTTCGAACTGGCGACCCAGCGCGCGCGCAATGGAACGGCCGAGGGAAGTCTTGCCAACGCCCGGCGGTCCAACAAAGCACAGAATCGGGCTCTTCGTGTCGGGCCGCAGCTTAATGACTGCAAGGAATTCCAGGATGCGTTCCTTAACATCATCGAGACCGTAGTGATCTTCGTCAAGAATCCGGCGTGCTTCAGTAAGATCCAATTTATCTTCCGACGATTTTCGCCAGGGCAACTCGAGTACGTATTCGAGATAGGTGCGGATGACGTGATAGTCAGGCGCCGCGGCCGGCAGCTTCTCCAGGCGTTTCAGCTCGCGTTCTGCTTCGGTCCTGACTTCGTCGGGCAAGTCGGCGCTGGCCAGGCGCTCGCGCAGCAAAGCAGCCTCAGCCAGTTCGCCACCTTCATCGTCACCGAGTTCCTTTTGAATTGCTTTCATTTGCTGGCGCAAAATGTAATCGCGTTGAGACTTGTCCATCTCAGATTGCGCTTCAGTCGCAATCTTCGAGCGCAGCTGAATGATCTCGAGTTCACGGGCGAGGTAGCCGTGCGACAGTCGCAGCAGTTCGTCCGCTGTCCCGGCTTCGAGCATCTTCTGCTCCTGCTCGACACCGAGGTTGAGAATTGAACCCAGAAAGTAAGCAAGACGTACCGGTTCAACTGACCCGAGCATGGCTACGCGAACTTCAGGCGGAACATTGGGCAACAGCGCCAACGCCTCCTGGACCATCGCCTGCACGTTGCGTTTCGTTGCCTCGACTTCTTCCGGGTCTTTGATCTGAACGTCGGGAAGAATCTGCACCACGGCGCGCAGAAATGGTTCCTGCTGTTTCCATTCAACTACTTTTATGCGGTCAGTACCTTGCACGATGATGTGCATCGTCTCGCCGAGGCGTTCCATGCGCTTAATCATGGTGAGCGTTCCCACCTGATAAAGATCCTCTGACCCGGCATCCTGACTGGTGTTCGTGGCGTCGGCGCGGACAGTGATACACGCCAGCAATTTCTCTTCGGTTGCCAGCGCCGCTTCCACGGCCGCCACAGATCGCGGTCTGCCCACAGCCAGCGGAACTACGGTTTCCGGGAATAGCGTGGTGTTTTGCAGCGCCAACACGGCTATCTCGAATGGCTCGCCAACCTGACGTTGGGCCGCAGGTTCCTGCGGCGCGGGAACAGGCTGCTGAGCGGTGTTAATCTCGGTAGCGAAGTTTGCTTTGTCGAGAGTCTCTGACATTGTGGTTTCGGTAATATTCACTTACGCAGCGCAAATCCCGTTACTTACAGTGCAGGTGAACGATTAAGAATCCATCACGATAATCCTGCTCGAGTGATGCTTCTTCGATGGCGCAGGGAAACTGGATCGTCTTCTCAAACTGGCTGTAAGTGATTTCCATTTGTTGATAAGTAAAACCATCCCTGACCACCGTGTCGCGCCGGCAACCACGGATCTTGAGACTCGAAGATATTAATTCGATCTGCAGATCGCTGGCACTAACGCCCGCCAGGTCAACTTTTACCAACCAGCCGTCGGGACTGCGATAGACGTCCGCCGCAGGATTCCACAGGCGGCCGGACGGCCTGACGCGACGCGCGACGGTTAGTAGCGCAATGTCATGATTCGACCTTGGCATAATGTAACGCAAACTGTTAGTTTGCGATTGTGCGTAAGCTTTCTTCTGCCAGCGGCAACGCAAACTAACAGTTTGCGTTACAAATAATTTGGATTGGTACAGGATAAGGGAAACCCTCAAAGCTGGAAAGGGGAGGACTGGTGTTCAATCCTCCCCTGAGCGCCGATCCTAAAGCGCCAGCTCAACTGTTTATCCGAAGAGCCTTCCCCAAAACGATGATTCTCGGGAAATATCCTCGAGGGCATCCGCAAGTTCTCGATCCGCTTCGGTTTCTACGGCAACGTCTCCCATGGAGACAATACCAAGCAGATTTCCATTTTCATTTGTGATTGGTATGCGCCGCACCTGTTTGTCGCCCATCCTCGTGATGACGTCAACAACTCGTTCGTGCGGCCTCGCCGTATGCACGTCAGTCGACATCACTTCTTCAGCCCGGTTGGCGTTGCAATCCTTGCCTTCAGCGACTGCGCGCAAAACTATGTCACGGTCAGTGATCAGGCCCACCAACTTGCCATGGCTGTAGTTTGAAGTGTTAAGTCGAGCTTCATGGGCTTCAGTTCCGCCATTTCCACCGTTGCCGCCCTTGGTACGAAATTCAACTACCGGAATCACGCCGGTGTCTTCTTCTTTCATCATCCGGGCAACATCATGCAAGCTGGTGTCGCGCGTAGCAACAGCCAGATTGCGCGTCATTATGTCTCGTACGCGAAGCCTTGAACGACTAGCAGCCTCACCGTAGCGTGAACGTGGCTGATAATCCATGTCGGCGTTGCGGTATCCGAGTCCGCGATCTCTTCCTTCATAAGACGGTCGCCGGTACTCTTCGCGAGCGTATTGGTCGGAGTATTGGTTGTAACGGGGCTCGTCGGTTTCGTAGCCGGCGCGTTCCCTAAATCGTCCCTGGCCAAAATCGCGTTGGCCGTAATCGTTTTCAAGGCGCGCGCCGGAATATGGCCGGTTGTAGTTCCAAGGTTGCTCGCGAGCAAACCGGTCGCGACGTGGGCCTGGCTCTCGGTCATCATCGAAGTCATTAAAATGTCTTGCCATTGTCTCCCCTTCCTGGTGTTTCAGAGAAATAAAGCCTCGCCTTAGCGAGCGAGTTATTTAGAAATTGCGGGGGCTCTGACAGCGGACAAACACCCACTGCCTAATTACTGACGGGGGAAAAACTAACGTGTGGAGGAAACTGTTTAATACTATCCCTAAACTCGTTCCACGCCTAGCAAGCAATTAAAGTCCGATAGGCTTTAGCCTGTCGTCGAGCGACAAACCAAAGTTTATCGAACCTATCAGCGCGGCCCTGCTTCTATCTCGGCGATTAACTGAACGCGCGAAGTTATGTCGAGTGAGCCGACTTCGATGGGCGTCTGCGCCGCCATCGTTCTCATTTGTACCTGGTCTGTATAGATTGGCCGCGGCCTGTCAACTCCCTCCTCCTGCACTTCAAGAATCCGAACCAAGCGTCCTCCGAGCGCCGTCGCGATCACTTGTGCCTTGCTCAACGCTTCGCGCGCGGCCTCGGCTAAAGCCTGATCGCGCGCCGGGCGATCCTTCCTCAGCGTGAACGCTATCCCCGCGACATCGTTCGCGCCTGCCTGAGCCGCGGCGTCAATCACCGGGCCCACTTTAGTCAGATCAGACATGGTGACCGTAACGCTATTCCGCGCTTCGTAACCCGTAATAGTCGGCGGCTGGCCCTCTTTGTAAACGCGCATTGGTTGCAGAGTGTAGCCGCTCGTCTTTACTTCAGCGCCTGCTCCAGCGGCGCTTTTCAGTGCGCGCACCACCGCGTCGCTTTTGGTGGCATTATCCTGTTGTGCGTCCAGCGCGCGACGCCCCTGAGTTACAACAGAGACTGTTAAGATCGCGGTGTCCGGCTGGGCCTGGACTATCGAGTCGCCGGTTACCAACACCTTGGTGAGACTTAACCCGATTTGATTTGCGCCGGGACCGCTCTCTGCTAAAGGGCGCATCGTACGCACCTCAAAAGGAGTGCCCTCCATGTAAATCGTCACTACGCCTGACTTAGTTTCGCCTACGGCCTCAACCTCATTCGCTTCAGCAAACCATTTCTCAGTTTGAAAACGTTGCGCATTCAAAATCAGATATTTCTGATTGCCTGACCTAATTACCCAACCACCGGATTCAACGGTTCGTTGCAAACGACCGCGGACGGTCAATTCCCTCGCAAACGATGCGGTAGTCAACAGCGCCACCAGCGCGATGGCAATCGATATCGTAATAAATTTCTTTTTCATCGGTTTCCCTCTTTCTGTGTTTGGCTACGCTACCTTCGGGCGCGTGCCCACAGAACGGACGGAATACAAAGATCTTGCTGCAATATGCTGGCCTCAGAAGAAGGCGAAATGTTTATAACCCCGCAAGCCCCGTTCTTTCTCCTTTGAAACTGTTTTGTTACGATTCATGCAATGCAATCAATCGATACTCACAATACAAATTTCGAGCAACCATCGGATGCCCGCAGAGCTGTTGACGCTGGCCGAGTCGAAGATTTACCTGACGGGAACTGCAAAACAATAGAACTTCCAGCAGGGCGCGAGCTTGCTCTTTTCAACATCAACGGCGAATTCTATGCCACCGAAAACTCTTGTCCTCACAAAGGCGCGCCGTTGGCCGAAGGCATTCTGTGCGAGCACGTAATCGAATGCGATTGGCATGGTTGGCAATTCGATGTGCGCACCGGCGAGTGTCTTACAGTGCCTGAGA
>DASZDU010000098.1:0-3817 GCA_035941655.1 Pyrinomonadaceae bacterium
CCAAAAGTCGGAATCAAAACTTCGGCAGGTAATTGATGCGATTCCTGCACTCGCGTGGTGCAATCTCCCTGATGGTCCAAATGAGTTCCTCAACAAGGGTTGGCACGAATATACAGGACTCTCCGAGGCAGAGTCGCATGGTTGGGGCTGGCAAGCTGCATTTCATCCAGATGACCTCCCGCCGTTGATGGAAAAATGGATGAAAATGTTGGCTTCAGGAGAGCCAGACGAGATCGAGGCGCGTCTTCGCCGCCATGACGGCGTCTATCGTTGGTTCCTTATTCGCGCCGAGCCCTTCCGCGACGAATCCGGCAAGATCGTCAGGTGGTACGGCACGAGCACAGATATTGATGATCGAAAGCGTGCAGAGGAAGAGTTGCGTCGCAGCGAAGCATTCCTCGCGGAAGCACAGCGGGTGAGCAAGACGGGAAGCTTCATCACAGATTTGCTATTGGACGAGCACAACTGGTCAGAGGAACTCTGCCGGATCTTTGAGTTCGATCCCGCGACAAGAATCACGACAGAGGAGATTCGGGCGCGCTTTCACCCCGAGGACCTGCCAATATATGAGGACGCGTTTAAGCGCGCCGTAAATGGCGATCGGGATATCGATCTCATCTACCGCATCATCACCCCGTCTGGGAAAATGAAATATGTCCATGCCGTCGCTCACGGAATGGAGGAAATCGCGGGTCGACCCCTCTACATCGGCGCCATTCAGGACGTGACGGAAAGCAAGATCGCTGAAGAAGCCCTAAGCAGAGCCCGAGCAGAACTCGCGCACATGGCGCGTGTCACAACACTGAGTGCGTTGACTACCTCGATCGCTCATGAAGTAAACCAACCCATTGCCGCTGCGATCACTAGCGCGGGCGCGTGTCTGCGTTGGCTCAATCGAGATCAACCGGATGTACAGCGAGCGCGAGAGACCGCCATGCGAATCGAGGAGGACGGAAAACGGGCTGCTGAGATCATCAGCCACTTAAGATCCTTCTACAAAAAAGACGTCACTCCGCGTCGTGAGATGGTCTCGGTCAACGACCTCATTGGCGAGATGCTGGTGTTGCTGCGCAGCGAAGCCGACCGTCACTCGGTGGTGATGCGAACCCGACTGGCCGCAGATTTACCTGTGGTGAGCGGTGACCGTGTGCAACTGCAACAGGTATTGATGAACCTAATGCTGAACGGGATGGAGTCGATGAGCGAGCGCGGAGGAGAGCTCGAAATAAGCACACGACGTGAGCGCGAAGAAGTGATCGTCACGGTGAGTGACACGGGAGAGGGAATACCTGCTGACAAGATGGAAGAAATCTTCAAAGCGTTCGTCACGACAAAAGCAGAGGGCACGGGTATGGGACTCGCCATAAGCAACACGATCATCGAATCACACGGCGGCAGACTCTGGGCTACTGTGAACCCGCAACGGGGCGCGACTTTTCACTTCACGTTACCAATTCAATCTGAGGCGCAAATTGAATACTGAAGACGCACCAGTTGTGTTCATCGTCGACGACGATGCGAGTATGCGCCGATCTATCCAAGATCTGCTGTCGTCGGTGACGTTGCGGTCTCAATCCTTCGCGACGCCTAAGGAGTTTTTCGATAGCAAGCGTGCGGATTGCCCAAGTTGCCTGATTCTTGACGTCAGACTTCCGGGTATGAGCGGTTTGGATTGTCAACGCAGGCTTGCTGAAGCCGGAGTGACCATTCCGATCATCTTCATCACCGGACACGGTGATGTCCCAGTAACGGTTCGAGCAATGAAATCTGGTGCCGTTGAATTCCTGACGAAGCCTTTTCGACCTCAGGAACTACTCGACGCAGTTCAACAGGCACTCGAACGCGACAAAGAATCGCGCGAGAAACGCCGGGCGACTGCGGACGTGCGAAATCGCTACGAGACTCTAACGACGCGCGAGCGCGAAGTGATGGAACTGGTGGTTTCGGGCCTGCTCAACAAACAGATAGCCTTGAAGCTCGGGACCGGTGAACACACAGTGAAGATTCATCGCGGCCACGTGATGGAAAAAATGAAGGCTGACTCGTTGCTCGGTCTAATCAGAATGGCGGATGCATTGAAATCCAGCTAGTGCTTTTACCAGCGTATTACAGACGCCGCAACTATTAGGCTTCGTAGTGTCTTACAATCACCCTATGTAACTAAAGTTCAATACCGCGCAACCAACGTGTAATTGTTTCACTTCGCCTCGCCGCGCAAACTTCACACCATGACAAGCAGGTCGCAATTTGTTGTGATCGTCGATGACGATCGATCAGTCCAATCTGCGCTCAAGGACCTAATGGAATCCGCGGGACTTTTGGCGCGATGTTTTAAATCAGCAGAAGAATTTCTTGAGTGGGACCAGCGGAACCTAACAGGGTGTCTGCTCCTGGACATTCGTATGCCGGGCATGTCAGGACTCGAACTACAAGCTAAGCTAATCGCTGAAGGGTCCAGCATTCCAGTCATCTTCATCACGGCGCACGGTGACGCCAACATGAAGATGCGAGCGATGAAAGCCGGGGCGGTAGAGTTTCTGACCAAGCCTTTCGATGATGAAGTTTTGCTTAAGAAGGTTCGACCAGCGCTGATGGGCTGAAGAAGAAAATACAAGTCGATCCCCCAGCAGGGAAGTCATCATGAACCAGAGCAACTCAATTCGAATCCTATGCGTTGACGATCATCCCTTATTGCTCGAGGGTATCGCCGTCGTTCTAAGCGCCGAAAGTGACATGGTCCTGGTCGCGGAAGCGACTAACGGCCGAGACGCAATCGAGCAGTTTCGCATGCATCGCCCCGACATCACTCTAATGGATTTGCAGATGCCCGTGATGAATGGCATGGATGCTCTCGTACGTATCCGGCAGGAGTTTCCCGACGCGAAAATTATTGTTCTCACGACCTACAGCGGCGACGCGCAAGCAGTGCGCGCCCTAAACGCCGGGGCATCCGGTTATCTGCTAAAAAACATGGTACGAAAGGAACTAGTGGAAACGATTCGTACCGTGCATGCCGGCAAGAAAAAGATTCCTCCTGAGGTCGCCATGGAAATCGCCGAGCATCACACAGATGATGAACTGACAGAACGCGAAATCGACGTATTGCGTGAAGTGGCGGGCGGTAATGCAAACAAGATTGTGGCCCAACACTTGAAGGTCTCGGAAGAGACGATTAAGGCTCACATGAGGAACATACTTTTGAAACTTGGCGCGAACGATCGTACCCATGCTGTAACGATCGCTTTGAGGCGCGGCATAATTGAGATAATGTCAGTCGTCCTTTAAAGAAGGTCGACCCTCAGGCTTCATGCCGGGTACTCGTTACCGATCACTTTTCACGAACGTAATACGCGTGCCGTATTTTCTTCCGACGCCGTTGGAGAAAGCTCCGAAGTTGTCACTCGCCAGATTGTTTTGAAAGTCTCTTGGATTGAAATGATTAGTCAGATTGAAAACCTTTAAGCCAAGTTCCGCTTTGTACTTCTTAAATCTTCCTGGAAGAGTGACGGTCTTCAAAATCTGCAAATCCACGGAAGCGAACGTTGGGTAACGGCCAGCGAGATTACGTGGCCCGACGAAATTGCGTTGTTCATCAATGATGGAATACGGAAATCCGGTTCGCATATCGACTACGGGAGCGAAGGCAACTCCGTACTTGGCGTGAAACTGGCCATAGAAAAGAAAACGGTTTGGCGCATCCCAGGGCAAGCGCGCCCTTTCATTTGACTGGATGATAGGGTTCTCGAAATTAGAGTAATAGGAATTGAAGTCGTTAAGATCTCCGTTGGTAGAAGAATGAACGTACGACGCAACGAAC
>DASZDU010000099.1:0-4291 GCA_035941655.1 Pyrinomonadaceae bacterium
TCGCGCCTCAGCCTTCGATTTAGCTTTAGATTTTCAGGGATTACTCAAGTCTGCCTCAATTGCGCGCCTTTCCGGCGCGCGTCGTGTTTTTGGCTTCGAAAAGACTGCCCTTCGCGAACCTGCCAGCCGCTTCCTGTTATCACAATCGATTACGATATCCAAAAATTTGCATGTTATCCGAAAAAACTTAGATCTCGTGTCGGGGGCGTTGGGAATTTCAGTTTCCCATGACGCAGACGATTTCGAATTTCCAATCGCAACCAACTCGTCACATCAGGCTGAGGCTCGCAGCGCCGAATTGCTGGCAGGCGGCGGGTTCGCCATATTGAACCCGGGCGGCGGTTGGCCGACAAAGCTTTGGAGCGCAGGTCGATTCGGCCGTCTTGCTGACGAACTTTGGTCGCATCATGGTTTGTACTCGTTAGTAACCTACGGGCCGGGCGAGGCACAGTTGGCTCAGACTGTCATCGACGCCAGTAACTCCGGCAAAGCTCGCGCGGTTAGTCTGTCGCTGAAGGGTTTTTACGAATTGGCAAAAAGGGCACAGGTTTACGTAGGCGGAGATACGGGCCCGACTCATCTGGCGATTGCGGCTGGCGCCCCCATTGTCGGCTTATTTGGCCCGACGGAATGGTGGCGCAATGGCAGCCCGAGACCAGCGGACATCTGCGTGGAACGTGTTGACATCGATTGCCGCACAGATTGTCATCGTCGCGCGTGTTCCAAATGGATCTGCATGGATATCGAGGTGGCAAGCGTGCTTCAAGCCGTGGGAAATCGATTGGCTACTTCCCAGTCCACCATAGCCATCGTTTAGAAAGCGGACTTGTCCGCCTCGCGCGTCAGGGGCACAAGTGCCCTTTCTAAACCGCGCCGTTGGACAGCCGCAATTGTCTGCACTGAGGAGCCAAACGAATATTGCGTAGAGGCGGAACCTGGATTCAACGTTGGCGCGTGCCACTCGGTTTCTTGTGTGCCGCGCTATTTATTTTGTTTGCGCGACCGCGACCCGCGACGCTTGCGCTTGGCGCGCCTATTTCGATTCTTGGTCTGTTACTTCGCGGCTGGGCATCGGGACATCTCAGGAAGAACGATGCACTGGCTACCACAGGTCCGTATGCCTACACCCGCAATCCTCTTTATCTTGGCAGTTTCATCATGGGACTGGGATTTACAATCGCTTCGGGCAAATGGTGGTTGGCTGTGCTGTTTGTCGCGCTGTTCCTTGGCATCTATTTGCCCGTGATGCGCGTCGAATCGGCGACGCTGGCGGAATTGTTTGGGGAGAGTTTTCAAGCATACGCTGCAGCCGTGCCGCTCTTTTTGCCGCGTGTTACCCCTTATCGCAGCGGCCAGGCAGGACGAAGGTTTGACCAGAATCTTTATTTGAGATATCGCGAATACAGGGCGGCTCTAGGTCTGCTAATCGCGTGGGGTTTACTGGTATTCAAGGCCTACTACTTAAAATGAGATTGAAGCATCAAAATCTTTTCGCGCGAATCCTTATGCTGAGCGTCGCATGTCTGACCGCACTCTGCGTATGGGATGGCAGCCTGGTAAACGCACAAAGAGCCGGCGAGCCGTCGCGCGTGTCAAGTTCACCCTCTAGCTCTAATCCTGCTCGCAAACATCCCTTCGAACCCACGGAAGAGCTTGTGTACGTCGCCGAATTTTCTCGGGCTCTGCTAAAGAAAGTGGATGTTGCCGACTTTCGCTTCACCGCCAGCAAACAGCCGGCACTGGAGAAAGTCTCGCTAAGCACACTCCAACAGCAGCGAAACAACGGTCCGTATCTCCTGAAATTCACCGGGGACGTCTCGAGCAAAGGTTTCTTCAGCAAACTTTTCAATTTGCGTTTTCGGGAACAGATTGAGTCAATTGTCGACCCCACTTCCTTCACTGTGCAAAAGACTAAAAGAATAGACGAACAGGGCAAGCGCGCGCGTATTAGTGAAACCACCTACACCGACGGAAAGGTGATATGGACGGAACGCGATCCAAATAATCCTTCCCGTCCGCAGCGGAAGGCCGAGGCGGCATTCGCCGGTCGAGTCCAGGACGTGTTGTCTGCGATCTACTACCTGAGAACCCAACCTCTCGAGGTGGGCAGAAGCTTTGATATCACCGTCAGTGATTCCGGCGCCGTATATCAAGTGCCGGTGCAGGTGATCGAGAAGAGACGGAAGAAGACTGTGCTCGGACGGGTCGAGGCGATTCGCGTAGACCCGCAGGTTTTTGGGCCTGACCGGCTGCTCGACGGTGACGGACAGTTTTCGATTTGGATTACAAATGACAGCAGGCGCATTCCCGTGAGCGCTCGCATCAAGATGAGGTACGGCACTTTCGATATCACCCTGCGCAAGGTTACGCAACAGCCCGCCGCCCAGGAGTCCCTGGCCAGTGTCGGCCGATGAGGTCCGTACCACCTTCCGGTAGCGGTGCGTGATGCTGACTTCGTGTTCCACACAGCGTTATTCCAACCGCAACTAAATCCAGCATG
This sequence comes from Pyrinomonadaceae bacterium, assembly GCA_035941655.1. Classification (GTDB taxonomy): domain Bacteria; phylum Acidobacteriota; class Blastocatellia; order Pyrinomonadales; family Pyrinomonadaceae; genus PSRF01. The sequence continues at coordinate 2,501 of DASZDU010000099.1, forward strand.
TTATTGCGACCTCTCATTCTCGGCCATCGAGGAGCCTCGGCAGTCAGCCCGGAAAACACTCTGGCGGCATTCTCGCGCGCAATGGACGACGGCGCCGACGGGATCGAGTTCGACGTAAGACTGTCTCGCGACAGCGTGCCAGTAGTCATTCACGACGCCACCTTGAAGAGAACCGGCCTGCTTGAGCGGGCCGTTTCTGAACTTACCGCGAATGAGTTGCAACAGATCGACGTGGGTAGTTGGTTCGCAAACTCCACGCGAAACCCCCAATTCGCGCGCGAGAAGCTGCCGCTGCTGGAGCAAGTGTATGAATTGTTTCGGGTAAACAACGGTTTGCTTTACGTCGAGATGAAATGCGATAGGGACGAAGGCGCTGTTTTGGCTGAAGCAGTCGTGCGACTTACACGCCTCTCTGGATTGCAGGAACGAGTAGTCGTTGAAAGTTTTGATCTATCTGCTATCGCTGCGATGAAGAAAATCGATCCGGCAATTCGTACCGCGGCGCTCTTTGAACCCAGGCTTTCGCGGCCAATTTCGAGTGTTCGCAGACTAAAGATGGTAAATGCCGCTCTCGAGGTTGGCGCTGACGAGATCGCGCTTCATCACAGCTTGGCGGGCGCTCGAGTGATCGAAAAGGCCAGGCAAGCAGGATTGGAAATTGTGGTATGGACAGTTGCGGATCCGGCTTGGATTGGCTTTGCTCGTTCGCTGGATATCAAGGCTTTGATCGCGAATGATCCGGCCTCGTTGATTCGACATTGCGAAGTCAGTACCAAGGCCCGGTATCGGCTGGACGATTGAGGCGGAGTTTTTCACGGTACGCATCCAACACTCGCATGAACACGAGGAACCGGCCCGCTACCGCGTGCGGGTATTGGCGTCATGTCAAAGGTAATGAGACTTTGGCCCGCGTTTGATCATTCGAATCAAAAATCGCTCCAGATGACAGCAGCGACGCGCATCTGTATGATTCGCAGCACAACTCGTTGAACAGGAGACTAGAGAATGCCAGTTAGAAAAGACGCCGAGATTATTGAGCCTAAAGGCAGACTGGGAGTGCTGCTGGTTGGCCTCGGCGCCGTTAGCACGACTTTCATTGCGGGAGTGGAAGCGGTTAAGAAAGGTATTGGCCAACCCATCGGTAGTTTGACGCAGATGGGAACGATTCGACTCGGTAAACGCACCGATAATCGCGTGCCGCTAATAAAAGATTTTCTGCCGTTGGCAAAACTTGAAGACCTGGTCTTTGGCGCCTGGGACATTTTTGAAGACTCGGCCTACGAAGCTGCGATGCACGCGGGCGTTCTCGAGAAAGATCTGCTGAAGCAGTTGCGTGCGCCGCTACAGAAGATTAAACCGATGAAGGCGGTCTTCGATCAGAACTACGTGAAACGGCTTAACGGCACTAACGTCAAGACCGGCGCAAACAAATTCAAGCTGGCGCAACAGCTGATCGAAGAAATAGCAGAATGGAAAAAGAAGAACCGCTGCTCGCGGCTGGTGATGATTTGGGCAGCGTCGACCGAGATATTTCTCAAGCAACATCCAGTTCACAAAACGCTCGAATCCTTTGAGAAGGCGATGCGCGAGAACCACCGCTCGATAGCGCCGTCAATGATCTACGCGTACGCAGCCCTAAAGTCGGGGATTCCATTCGCCAATGGCGCGCCCAATCTCACGGTTGATATTCCGGCGTTGAGAACGCTCGCTGAAGAAAACAACCTGGCAATTTGCGGTAAAGATTTCAAGACTGGCCAGACCCTGATGAAGACCATCATCGCGCCCGGACTC
>DASZDU010000100.1:0-27667 GCA_035941655.1 Pyrinomonadaceae bacterium
CTCCGCCAAAATAGTTTTAAAACTGCCAGCGCGAGGAGCCTCGCGTACGCCTCAAAATAATGCCACCAGCTCGTCTCGCATCTGCTTCTCTTTAGCCGGCGCCGCCGCGCCAACCCAAACACTTCTCACAATTCCCTGGTGTCCACAAACAGTACTGTCGGCGTGGCTGGTACTTTGTATGAAGACAACAACCCGACCTGCACGTTTTCGATGGGCTACTCAAGAGACTTAACGTAGTCCCTTGCCTCTTCAATTCCATAAAGAGTTTCTCCTTGCGAAAAGAGGCGATGGGAGGCGATCACCGGCCGGGAGGGGTGAGTCGCACGAAAACGACAAGCGTCGAGAAAATACGCAGGCGCACTTTATACAGAATAGAATCTAACGTCAATACCGACCTACTACGGGTTCCCCTGGAATTCTCTATACCTTTTGAATGGAAGGTTAGTCATTCACTCACCGGTCCGGTTTGCAGACTTCGGACCTAATTTCATACCCAGGGCCTTAAACGTTTTACCTTCAGCCATTCTCCAATGATCTACGGCAACTCCGCGCCCTTCTTCGATCATCGTAGGTCATCAAATGGACCAACTGGAATTTACGCCTCGGTATGTAGTGATGGTATAGTGCACAGGTTCTTTCATTTCTGTCGGCACGATGGTTGCTATGCTTTCAGTCGCAACCGCGGAAACTTAACTCTCGCTGTTGGAGTTGAGTACAGTATTCCAAGTGGTTTCCAAGGTAGGTCGCCTTTGATTAGTGAGTGTTGCTGACGGAATTATGAAGAGCGGTGCAGTGCAGGCCGCAGCATCAAAAGGATTCATAAGGTTGAAAATTATCAAGGCCTGCTGGAATATCCGCAACCGTCCAAAGGGATCGGCGCGATCTAAAGCTACTGTCCTGGTCTCCATTTTATTAACCACCCTCCTGACACCGACTGTGCTTTTCGGTCAGGACGCGCGCCTCAACAATCAACCAGCCGCGGCAAAACCCGACGACATGTTTCGCATCGAGCGCGTCCCAGTCGAGGGCGGGGCGGAACTGATCACGATTCATGCAAGGCTGGATGGCATCTCCCCCACAGAGGCAGGTAATTGGGTGCCGACTGTGACCGTACTGCGTGATACTCTTGGTGATCTCAGCAATGAGAATGATCGTCTGCGTTATGTTTGGCCTTTAACCTACACGCGGCCCTCACTGCGCCAGCGTCTATCCGGCGCCATACCTTTTCTCTATTCCAGAGCTGGCAACAAACAATCATCTTCGGAAAAGGCGCCGCCTCCGATCCTTGATCTGGCAGACACTGAGCGCGACGTTTGGAATAAGGTTTTTTGGAGTGCGCTGCAAAGTCTGTTGCTTGATCCTTACGGCGTTCCGATAAAAGCTTCAACTCGTTCATACCGTCAGAATTTAAGTGACTATCGCAAATCGCATATCATCCGGGCGCTCTCCGTGCTTTCGTTGTATCAAGCTGTCAGCGGCCCGCCCGCATTTTCAGACATTGAGCTATCCGAGATCCACGCGCGCCTCAAACTCACTGACAAGACTTTTGGCGGTTTGGTAGGCGACCTGAATCTGGAGCGCTACAACGAGCAACAGATCGCAGAGTTGCGCGATGCGCGCGGACATAACTGGGAGTTGTTACGGCAACGCGCGGAAGCGGAGTCGCTGTTTTTCGAACCGCTGCAAATGCCTGACGGCACTATGACACACGCCCTTTTGTGGATTGCAAAATCAGATTTGGCGACGAATCAGAGCAGGCATTACGACAGCCGCTTTCTGAACATATCTAATCCCTGGTCTGACAAGCGACTGATCGACTGGCAAGGTTATAGCGAAACGCGGTTCTTCGATTCAGAGAACCGTCCTGTTTCTCAGGATGCAGCGGGCGCTCGTGCGATGGAGCTGATCCCACTGGCGCTCTACGGGTTAGATAACCCAAAAATCCCGATGCTGCTCGTGGATTTTCGCGATGGCTCTAACCCTAAGAAACGTGAGATGTCGCGGCGCGTGTTGCACGACCTCACGCGTAACGTTCTATCGGCCTCACAGTTCGGCGACCTGCCGTATTTTGTAGGCAGAACAGTTTTCGATTTCGTTACGGGCAGACGCGGGATGGATGTTAATCAGCCTTCGCGCCTGCGCACCTACTCCCAGTTGAAGTTGCTCCTTTCCCTGAATCAATCGTTGGATCCCGAACTACGAGATCGGATTGGCGAGCGTCTCGAAAAGGTTTCGCTAAATCCCCTGGAAAACGATCTGCAAGTCGAGGCGAAAGTTGCTGCCGAGCAGTACGCGGCGTTGTTGGCTTACGCGAAGCGACCCGATGGCTTACCTTTGAAGCTCAGCAGAGACCGCCGGCTCGAAATGGTAGCGCTCGAACATGGACGAAAAGAGCAAGTGCTCTTCAACATCGCAAACATTTTGACCTTCGGGAAATACACGCACCGCGAGAAGGCTGAACCCGAGTTGGAGGCAAGGCTCGACGTTGCCCGCCGGCTGGCTTATCACACGCGCTTTCTGCAGGAAGTGGTGCGAACGAGCCCTCAGGTGGATGTAGTCTGGGATTTGGAAGAGATTAAGCGATCCCTGAGATACATCGCGGATCACGGCTCAAACGCCGCTTCACCATCTGCGATTGTCGCGGCGAAAATCTTCGTGCGCACACAAGACAACGACACGCGCCGGTCCTGCCTTGAGACTTTGTCGCATATGAATACTCCGAAGGCAAAAAGTGAGTTACTGAGGCTTTCCCAGATAAAAGATCTCGATCAGGCCGGACGAGATCTCGTCGTTTTGTTTCTAACGACGCCGCGTCAATCCGAACCCATGAGTGTCTCAAGCGAGAAATCCGGCAGCACTCGAGTCGACCAGTAATTATGTTGCGACTCGGTCCGATCATGGGCCTTCCCTGCCCTTCGCCGTTACCAAACTTCCATGCGCGATCTCGCACCGGGCGCAATTTTCTTTTCGCGGCGCTGGTGCTCGTATTATTTCCCGCGATCTGTTTGAGTCAGACAAAACGGCTGGTGGTTGTGCAATCCGACGGCTTACCTTACGACCTGGTCGACCATTTTGTGCGCGAGCGCGATCCACGCACGGGCAAGAGTCAGCTTCCATGGATTGATTACATTTTCTATCAGCGAGGCGCTCGGCTCGCCAATTTTTATGTGCGCGGAATGAGCCTTTCCGCGCCATCCTGGTCGCTGATCGATACGGGCCAGCATCTGCAGATCAAAGGTAATGTCGAGTTTGATCGCTACACCATGCAAACTTACGACTACCTGAACTTCATTCCGTTTTATGTTCAGGCGACGATCGGACGACGCATTGATATGCAGGGAGTGGAAGTGCTTGACTCGATCGGTATTCCGCTGCTGCCTGATGCCTATTCCCCAAGCGAACGGAAGACTACGTTTTCGCTCTTTCAGCGTGGCCCGAGATACATGACTTTCCAAAAGGCGCTTGAAAATAGATTCCGCAAGGCGCCCCGAGAGTTATTTGATGAATGGACAATGCAGGGGCTGGGACTGAAAGGCACTGTTACTGATCAATTTGCGCGCGAGTTGATCCAGAGCATAGACAATCCGCAGCTCCATTACCTGGAAATTGTCAACACGGATTTTGACCATGTGGCCCACCATAACAACGATCGGGAGTCGCATTTGTCAGTGCTGAAAGAGTTGGACACGCTGCTCGGCCTGACCTGGACTGCGATTCAGAAGACACCGCTCGCAGCTGAAACTGCGCTGATCCTCGTTTCGGATCACGGACATAACACTGATGAGCGCGTCTACAGCCAGGGTTATAACCTCGTGAAGTGGCTCGGCAGTCCTGAAGGCGGCGGGCATCATGTGATCACCAAGCGCCGGTTGCTTGCGGATTACGCCCTCAAAGGCATGAATCCGTTTGTTCCGACCATCACCACAACGACGCGCGACTCTTACTACCTCAAGAACCAGAGTAATGAATATCCAACCGCTCTGCTCGATTTCGACGGAAACGAACGCTCTTCGGTTCAGCTTAGGGACTCGGACCTCAATCTACTTCACATCGTTCTGCAGCAACTACAGCGCGCAGATCTTTCCCCAGGCGTGCGCAAGGCTTTGACCGATCAATTCTTTCAAACCATAGACGGGCGACGGGTCGAGTGGCAAAAGAATCTCGATGCGCTCGATGAAGAACTGGCGGCTCTGCGACGGAAAATTCCGCAGCAACAGGAATTGTGCGCTGCCCAGCCTAAAAAATTTACTCGGGAAGAATCGGAAGCCGGTCGTAACGATCAGTCAAAGCGGGTTTGCGTCTGGCTGGATATTTGGACCGGTCAGGACCAGAATTATTCGGAATACGGACGTACCGTTCGGAACCTGCTGGCGCTGCGCAAGGAGGGCTTTAATCCCGCGAAGCTCAAAATAGACGATCTAATTGCGCGGCGAGCAATGGGCGAACGTAATACCGTCCATCAACTTCAGAACTACGTGGTGGGGATTGGGCCTGCCGGATTAGTAATGCGGCCAGACGGCTCTCTCGACGCGGATAAAAGCTTCATTCACGTCGACTACTTTTCGCTACTCCACAACATTACGGTTCGAAACAACGTTCAAACTGGCGTCTCCAATCATCCGGTAGACTTACTCGCCCTTCGTATCCCGGCTGAATTAGTGAAACCAATAATTGGTGAAACCGACATGGCGCCTGACGTTGTGTGGGTCAGCGCCGGGCCGGAACACCAGGCGCTAATCATTGCGCGCGAAGACGCGCGTGGGCAGCTAAGCTTTCGTTACCTTCCGATAAAACATTTGACCCAGGATGTGATGGGCCAATTGCATTTTGAATCCGTGCCATGGCAGGCCGGCCTGCCCCTGCAAATGTTTGAAGACCCCGGATTGCAAGTGAGTGGACAGGATCGTGAGACATGGCTCAGCGGTTGGCATACCGATCTTGAATGGCTGCATGCGTTGCACCAGACCAGATATTCCAACGGCCTGATTGGTCTCCACGAAGAACTTGCTCGGCATCGAATTGCGCGGCTATCGCTTGAGGAAGCTGGGATTACTGCAGACGAAAGATTATTGCGCCGCCTGTTGCGGCGACAACGCGATAACATCGAGGCCGACCTGCTGGTGGTCGCCAGTGATCATTGGAACTTTGATGTGCGAGGATTTAATCCTGGTGGAAATCATGGCTCCTTCTTTCGTATTTCTACCCACTCGACTTTCATGGCAGCGGGAGGTGACAAGACTGCGATTCCGCACGCGCTGGTTGTGGAAGAACCGTATGACAGTCTCAGCTTTGTTCCAACCGTGCTGGCGTTAACAGGTAATTTACGCGATGATAACAACCCATCTGCAGCGCTGTGGGCTAAAGGTTTTCGACGCTTTCCGGGACGTCCGGTTAAGGAATTATTAGCTGCGCCGGCGAACCGAAAAATCGCGGTAACGGGAGCAACTCCATCTCATTGACGACTTCCGAACAGCAATTTCCTGAGCCCTGGCAAGAGGATGTTCGCGAGTTGGACGAACTCGTTGACGAAGGCGAGCCTCCTGCGACTGATAATTCCCGCCGCTCCTTCATCTGGCTTCAGGCGATTGCCTTCCTGCTCGGACTCGCACTACTAATCTATGTAATCAATCGAGTTGGTTTGCAGCCGATTTTTGACGCGCTGCTCAGGATCGGTTTTCTGGGTTTTTTGCTGCTGCTGGCCGTAAGCGGATCGAGGCATGTGTTCCGCACCATCGCGATGTCTTCGGCCGTACCGAAGGAACATCGCCGGTTTAATTTTTCGCAGGCGTTCGCCGCGCGGCTGGGCGGCGAGGCCATCAGTTTTCTCACCTTCACCGGCCCATTACTTGGAGAGGCAACCAAAGTTGCGCTACTGCGGAAGCGGGTTCCGCTCACCTACGGAGTGCCCGCGCTGGTAGTCGATAATCTTCTTTACAACCTTTCGGTCGTGTTCTTTATCCTGAGCGGCGCTTGCGTAATGTTGTTTACCTACAGCCTGCCGCCGGTGGTTCATTACTCTCTCATCGCAATAGCCGGCATTGCCGCGCTGGGAATACTCGCCGCAGCGCTGGCTGCAAAGCGGCGCATCATGCTGCTCACCTGGGCTCTCGATCAGATGGCGCGTCTGCGTCTGAGCCCAAAGGTGATTCTTAAACGACGACAGCACATTTATCATATCGAATCCAAGGTTTACGATTTCTACAAGCATCATCCCGGAGTCTTCTTCGGCATGATCGCCTGTAATCTGTTGGGACACGTCGCCAGTGTGCTCGAGGTTTACGTGACGTTGCGAATGCTTGGTTATCAGCCGAGTGTCGCTCAGGCATACATAATCGAATCGCTGACGAAGGTTATCAATTTTGTTTTTGCGTTTGTGCCCGGCACAATTGGAGTATATGAAGGCGGCACGGGTGTCATACTTAAATCGCTCGGCTTTACCACGGCCATCGGCGTTACGCTGGGTCTGGTGCGTAAGGCCGGAACAATTGTTTGGACGTCGATCGGATTATTAATCCTGACCTGGCGGACGCTGCCGAATGCCTGGAACCGGCTACTGGATCGCAGTCCGCGCCTGCAAAGACTTATGGATAGTCTCGTATTTTCAAACATCGCTCACCGGCCCGCGCGCACGCTCGTCAGTGTCATGGGGACCGCAGTCGGCGTTTTGCTTATCGTCTTCACCGTTGGTTTGGCCCATGGCGTGTTACGGGAGCGCGGGCGTCGCGAATCAAATATTGGCGCTGAGATTATGGTGCGCGCCTCAGGATCGCTGGGGTTCGGCGGCACCTCGCCATTCATGTTGCCTGTTTCGCGCGCTGCTGAAATTTCCCAAATTGAAGGTGTGCGAGCCGCCACGGCGATAGGACAAGTGCTGGATCGCAGTGACGCAGGTTTTGGTTCGCGTTTGATCGATGGGATTGAGTTTGAAGAATACGCAAAACTCAATGGGCTATCTATTCGGGAAGGATCGAAACTTACCGGTGGCGATGAAGCCATCATCGATACCGTCTGGCAACATGACCGGCAGGCGAGAGTGGGTTCTACTGTGCAACTGTTTGAGCGACCGTTCAAAATCGTCGGGGTTTATGAGCCGCCTGGAGGTGGCCGCATAAAAATTCCGCTCTCCACTTTACAAGACCAGGAAGGCGCTGAGGGCCGTGCCTCCGCGATTTTGGTCGCCACAAATGATCCGGCCACACAGGACGACGTGGCGGCGCGTATCAGAGAGCGCTTCCCCGATGATCAGATAATTTTTACTCGCGACCTGCCGGAGATATACGCCTCGAGCGTGCCTGCACTTAATGTGTTCATAAAAGTTGTAGTGGGCGTGGCAAGCGCGATTAGTATGCTGGTAATTCTGTTGGCGATGTATACGACCGTTACCGAACGCACGCGTCAGATTGGGATTCTTAAAGCGCTGGGAATGTCGAAGACTGGCATCGCCTGGGTTATCGAACAGGAGGCGATTGTCGTCAGCTTGCTCGGCGTAACCGCGGGTATTGCTTTGACTTTTATTGCGCGTCTTGGCGTAATGCGTATGACAACGCTGGTGGTTGATGTAGAGCCGCGTTGGATTCTTATCGCTTTCTTAGTGGGAATTGTGGGTGGCAGTGTCGGCGCGCTTTACCCCGCCCTGCGTGCCGCACGTCAGGATGCAGTCGATGCTCTGAGTTACGAATAGTAAAACAATCCAGCTGGAAAACAACCTGGCTTTCCGCGGCCGCATCAGTAATCAACGTGAGCGTAAACACCAGAGCCATCGTGACGGTCTTATGGCGCTCACTGCGTTTGCTTTGTCCAGCTTGCGGCGAAGCGTCTATCGCTCGCGGTCCCTTTCGCGTCAGACATCACTGCCCAAATTGTCGCTCCCTCTTCAAGCGCGAAGAGGGATTTTTCGTGGGAGCAATTCTGGCGAATGTTATGACAAGTGAGTTTGTGATCCTGATTGCGTGCGTGGTTTGGTTGACGTGGATCGGCTCAAGTTATGAAGCGGTTTTGGCGGGACTGTTCGTTATCGCCTTACTATTCCCGGTCCTCTTCTATCATCATAGCTGGAGCCTCTGGCTGGGCTTTGATTATTTGGTCGAAGGACTTCCCAAGTATGACAATTCGATCCCAGGCAGACGAATTCAGAACGAGGAGCCGTAGCGACCAACTCCCGCCATGACAAGGTTGGACGATGATGAGACCCGACCCAGTCAGTCGCTACAGCTCCCGGTTCTGTATCTGTGCAGCGATGGAAAGCCCCACCTGTCAACTAAAGTCGATAGTCGCCAGCACCGGGAAATGGTCCGACGCTTTCTTTGTTACCTCCGGCTGAACAATTACCCGGCACTCTTGCAACCGACTTACGAAGCCCTGGGGAACGAATACATAATCGAGCCGCAGGTGCGGGTCCCAGACAGGGAACGTGTAGCCTTTCTGATCTGGATGTAATGAGCGGTAACCATCCGCATAATTCGAGTCGGTCATGATCTTGATGGTTTCGCGTTGAATATCACGACCACTCAACCACACCAGCCCTCGAATCCACGCGGGCATGCGACGAACATCGAGGATCTCGCCGGCGGCAAGTGTGTTGAAATCTCCGACCAGGGCGTGAAAGCCATGCTGATGTCTTTCAATGCTTTTAAGGAGCGCGCGAATCTCTCGTACTCTTCTTCGTTCGCCCCACTTTGAAAACATTGAACTCAGGTGAAGACCGAAGATTGGGGCTTCAGTACCTTTAAGAATGATTTCGAGGAAGGAATGTTTTGCGCCGGCGGGATAATGCCACTCGTGATGTGTCGTCTCGGTGCGGCTGATGTAGCCTATCGAATGTTCCCGGCGCGCAGCCCAGAATGGCAAGTCTGTGGCCGTCGCGAGCCGGTGAATTACATCAGGATCAATCGCCTCCTGGAAAACAACCACGTCGGGCGCGACTGCACGAATTACTTCGGCGATTTCATTCTCGCGCCGTCGACCGCCAAAGCGAATGTTGTAGCTAAGCAGCTTAACAATCACGAAACTTTTTGCGCCTCGACCACCATGCAGTAAGGCTCATCAAATAATACGTCGCGCGCATATAGAACCAGGTTTGAAGTGGCTTGGAACGCTACCGGCCTCTGCGCCAGCTTTTGTAATTCTTCCCGCAAAGGATTCAGCCCGGGCGCGATCGTAGGATCTTCGTCACATAAAGGTTTGGTATGAAGACTGGGAATATAAAATGATCCTTCATGCCAAAACTCCATTACTTTGTCACCCACCAGCGTGACGTCGAGATCGCTCGTGCCGCGGCCTTCAGCATCAAACTTCTCGCCATCTTTCCAGCGCTTATTGGTAACTACGCTGCCTCTGAGCGCCACGCCCGTGCCTTCCGGAAGGCCCGCCTTCAACTTCGCCAAAAACTCGCGATAGCGCAGAACGTCACCGTCAAATGCAAGCCGCACGATCCGTTCCTCCGTTTGTGCAGCGCCAGGATCTTTAGCTTCGGGATGTGTCATCGTCTATGCTCCCCGGGGCGCCGCCTAACAAACATCATTCAGTCAAACGACGACCAAAGCAGTGAATGACGAGCGATGATGAATCGCCGGCGAACCCAAACTGTTGCATCGAATAAATTTCAGCTCTAATTTATAACGCCTTCGAGTTCGCAGTCGAGCATGCAGAGATTTTTCTGAACTATTCAGGGTTCCCGTTCAGGAAGCTCTGGTTCCTCTCGACGCGTAGCGTCGGTATGAGTTTAGCCCGGCCTTTCTAGGCTGGGAACAGGCACAAAGATAGGCCGCGTCGCGTAGCGACGGTTGAAACAACTGCTGGCCTCAAGCAGCATCAGGAACCGTGTCGCATGAACATATATGTCCGGTTGGCCACCATAGCTGACATACCAGCGCTGGAGAAATTGATTCGGGACTCTGTGGCTACCCTGAGTGTCGGTTTTTACACCGGCGCGCAAATCGAAAGCGGGCTATCGCACATCTTCGGTGTGGACACGCAATTGATACTCGATGAAACTTATTTCATCGCCGAGATTGATCAGATGATTGCCGGGAGCGGTGGCTGGAGCAAAAGGGAGACACTGTTTGGCGGTGATCAATTCAAAGCGGGCGAGCCCGATCGTCTGCTTGACCCGGCCCATGAAGCCGCTCGCCTGCGTGCTTTTTATGTTGATCCGCGCTGGTCGCGCCGCGGTGTGGGTAGCAGAGTGTTAACGGAATGCGAAAACGCAGCACGGTTGGCTGGCTTCAACCGAATAGAGCTGGTGGCGACGCTGCCGGGTGAACGGCTGTACGCGGCGAAAGGTTACACGCGCGTTGACGCCATGCAACTCGAAACGCCGAGCGGCGAGTCATTGGCAGCCTTTCGTATGACAAAGTGTTTGTGAAAGCCGGCGTGAAACTGTCCGAGCCTAACTCGCTCATGATTTCACTGTCACAGCGAGTGAGCGCCACGATTTGTGCAGCAGCTGATCGATCTGCTCCCAATCGGCTTCAGTCACACCTCCCGCCTCAGCTTTATTATCGCGAATCGTCATCGCCTCTGCGCGCAACCGGCCATGTTCCATCAAGCGGTCGATCGGCACACCGTATATCTCCGCCTGCAATGCTGCCAGGGCGCGATCAAGATCGCCGGGCGCATGCCTCGCGCGCTCGCGATGAACGATCCACCACTCCAGTTCCAAACGCGCAGCACGCTCAACATCGAAGGGAATGTCGCTCATGTTCCTTACGGACTGGTAAAACTTTATGAGGTCGGGCAGCGCTTGTTCGTAGTCGGAGCGTTGCTTCCCTTTCTTGAAGACAAACGCGGCATTTGCGGCGTAATAGGCCACGCGGTTGGACCTGACGAGCGGCATGTTGTATTGCGTGCGGAGCAATTCAGCTAACTCATTGAAAAGCCGCAGCCGCTGTTTCTCATAATATGAACGCCACATGGCCGTCTCGAGACGCGCCACAGCATCGGGATCGAATTCCCTCAGTTGAGCGGTGCGTGGCGCATAGAGATCATAAACAACCCAACTCAGCAGCGCAGTCAGGCAAACTACAATCACAATCAGTAGATTCTTTTTGCGCGAACCGCGCTGCTGTTTCATGATCCAGGCTCCAGCTGCTGATGCAGTTCAGAGTTCAAGCTTTAGCTTGAGTTTTCGGTTGAGAGCCAGAGCCGCAGCCTAAAGGCTGGACTCTGAACTGCCCGCTTCAAACTGTCAGTACCAGACTCCGGGTTGCAGTTTGCTGCATCGCATGCGTTATTATCATGTCCGTCTGTATCTGTTCAATTCCGTCGACCTACGATGACCAAACTGGCATCGGGCTCGAGCTAATACAAGGACAACCGCATGCAGGACTTCTTAAGCGATTTTCGTCAAACGATTGAGGACGCCTCCGCTAGGTTATTGTTGATTTCACCCGAGCAGAGCAAGCTTCCGCGAGCAGCTGAGAAGTGGTCGCCGAAGGAAATCGTTGGCCATTTGATCGACTCAGCGTCGAACAATCACCAACGTTTCGTCCGGGCTCAATTTACGGACGATCTTATTTTCGCGCGCTACGAACAGGAAGGTTGGGTTCGAGTTCAAAATTATCAGGGCGAAGACTGGGCGCACCTGGTACAACTTTGGAAACTATACAATCAGCACATGCTTCATCTGATGTCGCAAATCCCTGAAGAGACTCGCATGAAGTTGCGTTACAAGCATAACCTCCATGAGACAGCCTCCGACAGCCTAAGCCCGAATGAACCCGTAACTCTAGACTGGTTCATGCGCGATTACGTCGAACACATGAAGAAACATCTGGGGCAAATACTCGGATAAGGATGGACTTGTTTTGGAGTGCGCTGACCTGTCAGCGCTTTCGCCTTGGGTGACCTGTCACCCAAGTCTTTGAACAGGCTTTAGCTACCAACCATTGGCCGCGACAGGTCGCGACCGACCACAGCGCTGACAGGTCAGCGCAGTCCAAAAATCAGGACTTCTTCTTCTGGTTCTTAATCATTCCCGAATCCACTGTCTCACCGGTCCGCGAGATTACCTGAAAGTACATTTCGTCTTTCACGATCTCAGCAATCATAAACGACATGTCGCGGTCGAAAAATTTCTCGGTCAAAGGCGAGTTTTCCTTAACGTCGCCTTCCCTTAATTTGCCGCCCGCGCCGGAGATAAAGTAATAGATTCCCTGCTGTGGTTTTAGGCGTTCGTAAAAATGTTCATGCCCGGCGAGCACCACGTTCACGCCGTATTTAACGAATATCGGTTCGACCACCTCGCGCAGCTGCTTGTCCGAGCCATGCTTGCCGCCAGATGAATAGGGCGGATGATGGAAAAACGCTATCTTCCAGTCTGACGTGTCCTTTGCCAACTCATCCTCGAGCCACTTCAATTGTTTCTTGTCCATGTAATTGCTGTTCAACGCGTAAAAGGCAGCATTACCTTTCGTAAAGCGGTAGTATTCCTTGCCATTCATATTGAAGAATTCATAAAACCGCTCGTTGGGTTGGTCGTGATTTCCGAGACTGGCATAAAACTTCACCTTGTTGTCCAGCAAGGGCTGATAAACATCCTGGAATTTTTTCTTGTAGTCTGCCGGCGTCTCACCGCCATAAAGGTTGTCGCCCATCATTAAAACAAACTCAAACGGAAATGCTTTCTGGTATGTCAGCATGACATCGGCGAGTTGCTGCTGTTGCTTGCTGGCAGTGCCCGTGTCTCCAATAATGCCGAAACGAACCGAGCCTTCCTTGAGCGGCAAGCTCAAAGATACCGTCGGGCTGGCGGGTTGGCTAACCTTAGCGCCACGAGCAGCGGTAGTCGTTTGGCTATGGATTGAATTCGGGAAACTAACAAGAATCAGGACAAAGAAAACCAGAAGCGTTGTAGCGGTGCGTCTCATTTTTTCTCCTCTCCAGTCTCCAGACCTACGGAAGCGCGTTCACCATGTAGTCGATTATCAAACTGCTGTCGTTGTCCAAAAGCATCAACGTGTGACCGACGTAGCGATATTTCAGCTCCTTCGGCAGCGGCGGCAATTTGAGCAATAGAGTCGCGGGCATTTCCACAAACTCCTTCGGGTCGGGATAGGGATAATTGACCTTCAACGGAACGGGAATATTAGTTTCCTTATCGAGCACGACCTTTTTTACTTCCTTCTTGTCGGTGCTCGTGAATTCACTCTTCAGCGTCGTGCGAATGTATTGCGCGATATCCGGAGTAAAAAGATCTCCAGCTCGAGCGCCGGCTCGGGCCGCTCTCAACGCCTCTATGAATCCAGTTTCAGCTGCCTGTATTTGTTCGGGCGTGCTGTCCTTGGCCAGTTTTGGAGCTTTTGCTTTTATGTCCTGGCGAAGTTTTATGTACTGCTTCACGCGCTCGTCAAAGGCTTTTATGATCTGCTTTTCGGCGGGAGAGATCTCTGGTTGCTCCGTTTTGGCGATCTGTTCGACTACCTTTTTTTGAGCGCTGCATGTGATTACCAGCGTTGTTGTTATGCAAGCAACTGCTAGCACGGTGCCGGCGACTGCGTAGACTTTCAATAGTTGTTTCATGGCAACAAAAATTGCAAACAGAATGCCAGTGAGGACACACGTACCTCCATAGGTTCGGCTGTTTTGGTCGGCGCGAATAGAAGAAGTTTCACGCAAAAACGAAAGGTTGTTGCAATTTGAAGGAGCTAACGGCGCACCCTCATCTATCATGGGGCCCAGCGGATGTATTCATTTCGGGCCGATCAGTACGGGGACAATACGCCTTGCGTGGAGAGTTTGAAGGCATTTTTGCCTGCGCAGCTGACTTAGCCTGGCGCATTCAAAGCGGTATAATCTGCGACGCATATCCAAGCCGAGCTAAGCATGAAGGAGACCTTGAGCGATGGACTACACGTACGAACAGTTGAGACACAAGACCGTGGGCGAGTTGCGTGAAATCGCCAAGGGCAGCGAGCACGAAGCGCTGCAGGGCTACACTCAACTCAACAAAGAACACCTGCTCGTAGCGCTGTCGAAGGCGCTCGGCATCAAGCATGAACACCACGAGGTAGTCGGCGTTGATAAGGCTTCGATCAAAGCGCGTATTCGGGAGATGAAAAAGAAAAGAGATGAAGCGATAACGGCCCACGATCACGCGCAATTGAAAGTCGCGCGCAGGACTATTCATCGCTTGAAGCGACGAATACACAAGGCGACCGTTTAATCAGAAAAGCGAGGTTTAGAAGTGCTCGAAGTTCAGAGTTTAGCCTTTAGGCTGTTTTGTCCAAACCCAGACACTCAGTTCAAACTTGAACTTTAAACTACATCTCTTACCGCGATTCGCGTCGTGCGCGGGCGATGAAGTCTTCAATCTCCGATAGCTTGCGCGGCAAAGCTTCAGTCATCCACTTGACTTCGCCTGCGGTCACCAGCATGTCATCTTCGATTCGCACCCCGATCGTCTTGTATTTCTCAAACGCTGGTTTGACTGCTGCGATAAATTTTTCGTTGTCAGCGGTCTTCGGAAGATTATCGAGGGCGTCTGGTCGAATATAAATTCCAGGTTCATTCGTGAAGACCATTCCCGGTTCCAGCTTTGTGCCGTACTCGCCCACGTCATGCACGTTCATGCCCAGCCAATGGGAGGTGCCGTGCATAAACCAGATCCGATACTGTTCTGAATTTCGGTCCGTAATCAGACCCAATCTCAACAGGCCATCCTTAATCACTTCTGCCGATGCCCGGTGGACGTCCGATATCGTGGCGCCCGGCCGGGAGGCTTTCGCCGCGGCTTCCTGCGCATCGTAGACAATTTGATAGATCTCCGCTTGAGCAGGCGAAAACTTTCCGTTAACCGGAAATGTGCGCGTCACGTCCGCCGTGTAGTGTTCGTATTCGGCGCCGACATCCATCAAAAGCAATTCGCCCGGCTCTATCCTGCTCTGCGATTCGATGTAATGCAGCGTGGTGGCGTTTGGTCCGCAACCGACGATTGAAGGGTAACCCCAATGATCGGCGTTGCGAAGTTTGAATGTGTAGGCGACTTGCGCGTCAACCTCATATTCCCACTTCGCGTTGGCTGCCGCCACCCAGGAACGCTCGTGTGCTTCAGTAGTAATGTCAATGGCATGCTGCATGATTGCGAGCTCGAGCGGTGATTTGCGCAATCGCAACGCGGCAAAAATCGGCGTCGCGTTCTTGATACTGTAACCCGACGCCGACTTGGCCCAATCGGATGCAAAGCGTTGCTCTTGCCTGTACTCCAAACTGTCCAACGCCCTCGGCACTAACAAGTAAACCTCGCCATCATTCTCTCCCGCAGCGGCAAACAACCTCTCAAAACCGGTCGGGACCACGGCAGTTGAGGTCGCACTACCATCAGCCGGCGTCTGGTTTAATGTCATCAAGATCTTCTCAGGCTTGGGCCGGTACGGTTGACGGTTTCTGAGAGCGCGCATGAAAGGTTCAAACTCACTCGGCTCCCAGATTTCTTTGATACCTGAAATCTGACTTGCTTCTTCCGGACTATACATGTGGCCGGTCCAGGTTTCGGCTGCAGCATTGCGCCGCGGCAGGAACAGTATTGCGGGAGCGATTTGATTGCTCGGCGTTAGCACCAGGGTCGCGCCTTTTTGCTTCAGGTTCGTAAGGTAGTAGAGATTATTCTCCTGCCGATATTCGTAATCCACATCGTTCGTGTATACGCGCGGCTCGGTGCTGAAAAGGATCAGAATTCCCTTCTCGCCAATCGACTGGGCCACGCGCGCGCGACGGCTGGCAAGCTCAGCCAGTCGAGTCGAGTCGTCAAATACAGGCGCGGGTGGCGCCATTCTGATCACCCCGGCGAGCGCCGGCTTGCTGTCGGCTTCCTTTGTGCGGAAGTGCTCTGCGCCCACAGGCGATACATTGTTGACCAGGAATAAGGTGGTCATGGCGCATACGAAAGCCGATTTAAGAAATAGCAATCTCATAAATTCTCCTGGAGCGGGTTAGGTTTGACTGTCTAAGACATCTGGCGGTTCTACTGCTTACGAGCTCGGCGGCGTAATACTCTGACGCCCGGTGGAATCACCTGTTTTGTCCCGTCGGGCATGGTAACGATTCGCGTGCCATCCTGAAGAATTGTAACCTGCGTGCCATTGCGAAGAGTTCTGGTTGTTGGGGTTCCCAGCCGCCGCAGACGCTCCGCGTCACGTGGCGACATGAATATCGGAGGCGTCTCCGGCGTTCCCGGCGCGGCTTTCACATTAGGATCCTGCACGACCACGTTGGGTATGTCTTCATCAGTGCCCGGCGAAATCTTCTCAGCCTTCGGGTTCTTCCTGAGAGCCTTATCGCTCTTCTTCGCTGCGTCAGCAACGACGCTTGGGTTCTCGCCACTTGTGACCTTCTTTTCTTCGGGCACTGCGCCGGAAGTGGGCTCCGTCGCGGCAGGCCCTGTCGCTGGCGAAGCAGCGACCTGAGCAGGATTGCTATCAGGCGGCGTAACGGGATTATTCGCATCGACTGCCGCATTGTTTCGATGTTGATACGCGTAGAACGCGCCGAACAGGACACCAATCAACAGCATTGCGGCGATGCCGACGGCCCACGGTTTAATTCGACGCTTTGCTTGCGGCGTGGGTGTATGTACGACCGTAGTCTCACCTGGTTTTACTGTTGTGGGACTCGTTTCAGGAGGCCGCACATCAGCCAGCGTGGCGGCTGAAGGTGCGTGCAGAATGGTCGCAGCCTCACTTCGACCCACTAACGTCGCCGCTTCTTCAGTTCCAGTCAAAGCATTGCGCATTGCCGCAGCGGTTGCGTAACGCTGATCGCGATTCTGACTCATAGCTCGCGCCAACACCTGGGCCACTTCAGGGCCGATGGCGCGCGAAATCTCATTAGCCGGCGCGAGCGGATCAGGTTGTGAATTCACCAGGGCCGCCGCCCGTGTCAAAGCGTCCGGCGGTTTTACGCCAGTCATCAGGTGGTAGAGCGTGGCACTCAACGCATAAATGTCGCTGCGTGCATCAGTTCCCAGGCCCTGGATTTGTTCCAGCGGCGCATAATTCGGTGTGTATCCGAAAATGCTGGCCGACGTGGTGACCACGGAAATTCCGCCCGTCTGTCCCTTGGCTAAACCGAAATCAAGCAGGATGATCTGGCCTCGACCCGTCAGTTTCAGGTTCTGCGGTTTGATATCGCGATGGATGATCTGCGGATCCTGGGTGTGCAAATAATCAAGCGCATCGAGCAGTTGGTCGCCCCAGGTCAAAACCTGGTCGGGCGGAAACGGTCCCTGCTTGCGCGCCATCATCTGTGAAAGATCATCGCCGGGGATGAACTGCATCACGAGAAATTGGCCATCGCCTTCAGCGAAGTGGTCGCTCACGCGAGGTAATGCGGGATGATGCATACGCGCGAGCAGCCTCGCCTCGCGCTCAAACTGCTTCCGCAGTCTTTCATCGGCGAAAAACGTCTCCTTCAGCGCCACCGTCGTGTCGAGCCGCTCGTCCATGGCTTCGTAGACGGCCCCCATTCCGCCCTGTCCAAGCAGGCGAATAATGCGATACCGATTCTGTAAAACTGTTTCTGTCGCTAACATTGATTTCGTTCCGCATCCGAAAACTAAACATTTCAGAGCGGGGGCAAGCCCACCTTCCTCACCTGGAGACTTCGATCAGATCTCTGAGACGCCTGCTTGAAAGCCTCTCATTGAGTTTAAAGACTCCATGACAATCAGCTCATGGTCAGGAAGGTGGGCTTGCCCCCGCTCTTTAGGTCTTTATGTATTATACACCCGCTATCGTTGCCAAGAAATCGCGCTGTTTGTGGGACATGCTAATCCGGCGTATGCTAACTGCCCGTGAGTGAATCCTTCCCTGTGCGAGACGATGAAGTCATCGATGTCGGGCCAGCACCGAAGCGTCGTTGGCGACGCTGGCTGATCGCTGCCATAGTAGTTTTGTTCATAATCCTGTCTCGCAGCCTCTCGATCTATCTTTCCGCTGCCTGGTTTAGCTCGCTCGGCTTCTCAGCTGTCTACTGGTACATATTTAAGTTGAAGGTTGGCTTGTTTTTAGCCTTTGCCCTCCTGACCTTGTTGCTGTTTCGTGCTGTGTTTTGGCTGCTCGGGCGCACCTTCGCCGCGCAGGGCATGGAGAAGCGGACAATCATCGTAAATAATCAACCGATCCAATTTTCGCCTGAGCGTTTTGTGCGACCGGTCGGTTGGATCATTGCGGCGGTGTTTAGCCTGTTCTATGGGTTCGCCATGAAAGCGCAGTGGCAAACCTTTGCGCTCTATTTCCATCAGGCACCCACCGCAACCTCCGACCCTGTTTTCAACAAACCACTCGGCTTCTATCTGTTTTCGCTTCCAGTTTACGACTTGATTAGTGGTTGGTTGCTGACACTTGCGTTTATAAGTCTCTGTGCCGCAATCGCTTATTCACTGCTGTCGGTTCCACAGAAACTTCTAAAAACGGCTGCGAACCGTGCTGCAAAGACTCCCTGGACGGCAGTCTCCGTCGCGCTTGCCACGTTCCTCAGCTTTCTCGCCTGGCGGACTTACCTCTCCCGGTTTCCCTACTTGTGGGAGGATCATCAAACTTTTGCCGGCGTGACTTATGTGGAGGACAACTACCTGCTGCCGGCGCTGAAACTGGTCTGTATCGCGTTGCTGTTTGCGGCCGTAATCTGTTTAATAAACGCTTTTCTGAAACGCAGCCTTCGCTTGCTCTTGCTCGCCCTCGGGATTCCTCTCGCCGTTTTCGTCGTCGGTGTTTACCTGGTGCCTGCTTATGTAACCAGCTTCATAGTGAAGCCCAATGAATTGGGACGTGAGACCCCTTACATAGAACGCAATATTGCCTGGACGCGCAACGCCTTTGGACTAGGTCAAGTTGAGTTGCGGGATTTTGAGGCCGAGAAGTCGGTCGAAGCGTTGGACCTGAGCGCTAACAAATCCACTCTCGATAACATTCGGCTCTGGGATTGGCGGGCGCTTCAGGATACCTTGAAACAGATCCAGGCGATTAGAACTTACTACGATTTTCCCGACGTCGATGTCGACCGCTATCGTGCCGATGGAATTCACCAGATGATGGTCGCCGCGCGCGAGATGGATGTAACGAAGCTTCCGGAATCATCACGCAATTGGATCAATGAGAAGCTCATCTACACGCACGGCTACGGCATCACCATGAACACGGCGAACGGTTTCACGCCCGAAGGCATGCCACGCTTTGTCGTTTCCGACATGCCGGTTAAGTCCAATTCCGCTGAGATCAAAGTCACCCGTCCCGAAATCTATTTCGGACAGGAAACCAACACAGATGTGTATGTAAAGACCCGGCAAAAGGAATTCGACTTCCCACAGGGAGAAACAAACACCTTCACGAGCTATGAAGGCACGGGCGGAATCAGGATTGGCGGCCGCGCGCGCCGTATGCTCCTGGCCTGGGCGCTGGGCGACTTGTCCAAACTTCCTTTTTCGGATGATGTGAACTCCGAGAGTCGCGTTCTAATCCATCGCAACATCCGAGAACTCGTAAACGGCGTTGCGCCCTTTCTGGTCTATGATAAGGATCCTTACATTATCGTCAGCAATGAGGGCAGATTGTTCTGGATGATTGATGCGTTTACCGAGTCATCCAGTTATCCGTATTCACGACATCATGCTGTCGGTGGGCATACAGTCAATTACATACGCAACAGCGTGAAAGTCGTGATCGACGCCTATAACGGCAACGTGCATTTTTACGTATTTGACAACAACGATCCGCTGATCGCGAGTTATCGCGCAATCTTTCCCACATTGTTTGAAGACGGAAGCCAAATGCCTGCAGACTTGCGGGCCCATGTACGTTATCCCGAGACGCTGGTTCGTGTGCAGGGTGAAGTCTATAGTCTGTATCACACACAAAGCGCGAAGGCTTTCTTCCAGCGTGAAGATGTCTGGAACATTGCTCAGCAAGTCAGCCAGGATGCCCAGAACAAAAAAGAGGTCCAGCCGATTGATCCATATTATGTGCTGATGCAGTTGCCGGGAGAACAAGCGTCTGAGGAGTTTGTTTTGATTCTCCCCTTCACGCCCGCCGGGCGGAATAATCTGATTGGTTGGATGGCGGCTCGATGCGATGGAGAGAATTACGGCAAACTCCTCGTCTACAACTTCCCAAAGTCGCGGCTGATCGATGGGCCCTTACAGATTGAAGCGCGCATCGATCAGAACTCACAGCTATCGTCTCAATTTACGTTATGGGACCAGCAGGGCTCCAATGTGCTGCGTGGGCACCTGCTGGTCATACCCATTGGCCGCTCGTTGCTCTACGTTGAACCTGTGTACTTAAAAGCCGAAAGCAGTCCAATGCCGGAACTGCGGCTGGTCGTACTGGCGACACAAGATCGTCTGGGCTACGGACAAACCTTTGACGAGGCGATGACAAGTATTTTTGGTGATGTCGGGCTTCCCAAGCAGCAACCCGAGCCGTCAAAAGAGACTGCCGGGACGGAAGCAGCGCCAAAGCCAGGCACCGCACCCGGTCAGGCGGGCCCGGGCCCCGTCGCCCCCAGCGTCCAGCAACTCCTCGACAAAGCCGTTCGAGAGTTTGAAGAATACCAACGTCTCACCTCCCAGGGAAAACTCGGCGAAGCTGGACAGAAACTCGAGCAACACAAACGCACGCTGGACGACCTGAAACGCGCCCTTCAACCCAAACCGTAGCTCGCCGAACCTCGAGGGCTAAAAGCGCAGACATCCTGTCTGAAGTGAGCGCGGAGCGCGAAAAACCAGGATGCAGACAAGATGTCTGCGCTCACAGCCCACGCATTGCCATCTCCCTTGCATAGCCCACGTTCGCCAAATTCCTAAACATTTTCCACATTCTGGAGCATATTGTATGGTCTCACCGTACAATTGTTTTATAGTTGGCCGGAAGGCAGAGGTTTGGGTTATATTGGCCAATCAAATTTCTTCGAACAGCTGAATCCTGGCGAACGGGAACGCAAGTTCGGCTTGGATGATTTGGGGGACGGTTTGGCAGCGGCGGCATTCTACGACCTCGAAGGCACTTTGGTCAGCACCAACCTGGTTCACACTCTCGTCTTCTATGCCAGGAACGAGCCGGGCCTGCTTCGCAGTCTTAAAAAGAGCGCGTCAACGCTGCTCAGCCTGCCGGTGTTTGCTGTAACCGACCAATACAGCCGCAAGGTCTTTAACGATCTCTACTTCAAGCGCTACAAAGGCGTTAAGGAGGACCGGCTTCGGTTTCTCGCCGACGACCTATTCCTGTCAGTGCTTAAGCCGGCGGTATTCCCTGGCGCCTACGAGCTGCTTGAAAAATCCCGCAGCCTGGGACTGCGTCAGGTAGTTGTTACTGGCGCCCTGGATGTTTCGGTAAAACCGTTGATGGAGCATCTGGGAATTGAGGAGTACGTCGCCAACCGCCTCGAGTTTGTGAACGGCGTCGCCACCGGACGTCTATTGCCGCCCGTCATGGCCGCCGCAACCAAAGCTTCCTGGATACGCGTATTCGCAGAGCGTGAGGGCCTGAGCCTTAGCGACTCCTACGCCTACACCGACAGCATGAGTGACCTGCCAATGCTTTCGATCGTCGGGCACCCGGCAGCTATTAATCCCGACATGCGTTTGCGTCAGACGGCGTTGCATCATGACTGGCCGATCTTGAACTTAAAATAGTTTCAAGTTTCAAGTTCCAAGTTAAGGAGCTCTGAACTTGAAACTTGAAACTTGGAACTTGAAACTTATGGCACTTCAACTACGACGCAAGACGCACGAATCAGTTGTCTACATCGACCGCGACAGCGCGCCACGAATTATGCCGTCCGGCGAAGACTTCATTCTTGAAGATCTTCCCATCGGCACCCGCGTGCTCTATCCCAATCCGCCTATCAAGGGATTGCCGAATCGCGAAGCGGCCATACGCTATGCGCTGAATCACCCACACGGCTGCGATCCATTGTTTGCCCAGCTCGAACCCGGCATGCGTGTGACAGTCGCTGTTGACGATATCAGTCTGCCATTACCGCCGATGGCTACGCCTGATATCCGCCAAACGGTTCTTGAAATTGTTCTCGACATGCTCGCCGGCCATGGCGTAGACGACGTGCACATCATCATCGCCAATTCCCTGCACCGGAAAATGACGGAGTGGGAAATGAAGCGCATGGTCGGCAAGGCAATCTTTGATGAGTACTATCCCGACCGCTACTACAACCATGACGCCGAATGGACTGATGGACTGATTAAAATCGGCGAAACGAAGCACAAGGAACCATTGACGCTAAATCGCCGCGCGGCAGAAAGTGATCTGCTGATCTACGTGAACATCAATCTGGTTCCAATGGACGGCGGTCACAAGTCTGTCGCAGTCGGCTTATGTGATTACGAATCGTTGCGCGCGCACCATGAGCCGCAAACGATCCGCGATTCGGATAGTTACATGGATCCAGCCAGATCCGAGCTAAATCACAAGGTCCAACGCCTTGGCAAAATCGTCGACGAACAGTTGAACGTCTTTCATATCGAAACGGCCATCAACAATCGCATGTACAAAGGCGATATGGATTTTCTGCTGCGCAATGAAGACGATTTCACCGCTTTCGATCGCATGAAATTTGAAGCGATGCGCTACACCATGAGCAAGCTGCCGCGCCCGGCGCGGCGCAAGTTGCTGCACTCGCGGCCGGCTCAGTATGAAATGATCGCCTGCCATGCCGGTAAGACTGAACCCGTGCACGACAAGATAATTGAAAAGGCTTTTGATCAGTATGCGATTCCGGTTCGCGGCCAGTGTGACATTCTGATTACCGGCATCCCTGATATTTCACCTTACAACGTCTATTCCGTTCTTAATCCGCTGCTGGTTCAGGTGATGGGTCTTGGCTATCACTTCAACTTCTATCGCAATAAACCACTGCTCAAGAAAGGCGGCGTGCTGATAATTCACCATCCGTGCTACGACGAATTTGATCACAAATTTCACCCGAGCTACATCGAGTTCTTTAATCGTCTGTTGCCGGAGACGCGCGATGCGTTTGTGCTGCGCGACAAATACGAACGGGAGTTTGCAAACAATCCGAGTTACGTAGAGATGTATCGAAGAGGAAATGCGTATCACGGCGCGCATCCGTTCTTCATGTGGTATTGGGGAGAGAACGGCCGCCAGCATGTAGGTAAAGTGATTGCGGCTGGAGCTGAGAATGCGCACGTGCCGGCCATGCTGGGTTGGGACCGCGCGGACAATCTGACGGAAGCGATTGCAATGGCGCGCAGCTTCATGGGCAGCTCCGCCGAGATCACGATGCTGCATCAGCCGATTATTGGAATCGCGGATATGGAGTAAGGAACTCTGTGCAACCTCTGTGTTCTCCGTGTCTCTGAGATGAGGTCTTAAGTAATCCACCACAGAGGCACAAAGAACACAAAGGGTGCACAGAGAAGAGCTATGATGACGCTATCGCCAACTGAACTCTTCAACGATCGCAAGATGCTGTTGATAGGCAGCACCGGCTTCCTGGGCAAAGTCACGCTCAGCATGCTTTTGCACAGCTTCCCGAACATCGGGCGCGTCTACGTCACCGTGCGCGCGCGCTCACAGGAGGAGTCGGAATCGAGATTTTGGAATAGCGTCATCACTGCGCCACCTTTCGATCCTCTGCGTGAACGTTATGGCAGCGCTCTCGACGGATTCATTCGCGATAAGGTGCGCGTGCTCGGCGGTGACATCGGAGAAACGAATCTTGGATACACCGAAGAGCAAGCGCAGTCGGTCGCCGATGATATCGACGTAGTTCTTAACAGCGCCGGCAACGTCACTTTTAATCCCACCCTCGAGAGTGCGCTCAGGACAAACGTTGTCGGCACACAAAACGTCATCGCCTTCGCCAGGCGAATGAAGCGGCCGGCGCTAATTCATGTGTCTACTTGTTTCGTTGCCGGTAATCGCTCGGGTCCAGTCTGGGAGAACGATCCGGTCGTGGGTTATTTCCCGCGGAAGCACGAACTACCCGGCGTCGAATTCGACGCTGAACAGGAGATCAAGGATTGCGCCAAACTGGCGGACCGCGTTCGTGAAGAAGCTCGCGACGCTATGATGGTGGCGCGCTTCAGAGACCTGGCGCGTAAGAGACTAAACGAGGAAAACCGCGACGCTGATGACCCTGATGCGCTCGGCCTCGCCGTAGCGCGCGAGCGAAAGGTTTGGACTCGCACGCGACTTACCGACCTCGGTGTTGAGCGTGCTGCCTTCTGGGGCTGGCCCAACATTTACACCTATACCAAGTCCCTTGGTGAACAACTCGTTGCCGCAGAGACAGGAATAGTTCGCAGTATCGTGCGGCCCAGTATTGTGGAATCAGCGCTCGCCTATCCGTTTCCCGGCTGGAACGAGGGTTTCACTACCACCGCGCCAATCATTTTTCTGGTCCTGAAAGGGCAGACGCAAATACCCGCCAACGAGAAGTTAATTCTCGATATTACGCCGGTAGATCAAGTTGCCTCGGTGATGTTGGCAGTCGCCGGACAGGCCTGCGTAGAAGAACCGAAGCTGGTTCATCAGGCTGCTACGGGAGATTCGAACCCTAATAACATGGATCGGATTATCGGCCTTGTCGGTCTCTACAAACGTAAACATTTTCAGGAAAAGGAATCGGGCTTCAAACTCCTGAACGAGATCGTGGCGCGCATGGAGCCGCGCCAGGTGTCGACCGCGACATTTGAAAAGTTCTCGGTGCCGATGTTCAACTCCGCGGCTCGAAAGGCTTCCTCGCTGCTCGACAAAGCACGGCCGCGTTGGGGCGGCGGACGAGTAGTCGACGTGATCGACCGCATGAAAACAACGGTCGATCGAGTCGAGGAAATCACTCAAGAAACTACCGAAGCGTTCGAGATATTCAAACCTTTCACCACCGATAATGCCTACATCTTTCGTTCCGATAACGTCCGAGCACTTTTCGATCGCATTCGTAGTGACGAACAGGGACTGTTGCGCTGGCATCCTGAAGAGTTTGATTGGTACGACTACTGGCTAAACATTCATCTGCCCGGTTTGAAGAAGTGGGTATTTCCCACTCTCGAAGAAGACATGCGCGCGCAACCAAAGCGCATTTACACCTATCGCGATCTGCTTGAACTTTTTGAAACTTCTACTAAACGCCATGCGACCCGCGTCGCCATGCGCATCGAGCGCGATGGCCGCAACGAACAATACACCTATGCTGACATGCGTGAGCTGGCGACACGCGCCGCCGGATTTCTTGCGAGTGAGGGCATCAAGCCTGGCGATCGCGTGATGCTCGTCAGCCATAACGCGCCGGAATGGGGCATGACTTATTTTGGCGTGCTGAAAACCGGCGCCAGTTGTATTCCAGTCGATCCGGAAAGTTCTCTGGAAGAGATTGTGAATTTCGCGCGCGCGGGCGAAGCGGCTGGAATTGTTATCAGTGAGAAGCTGCACCACGAACATTCAGACCTGAGGCAAAGACTGACAGCCGCCGGACTCTCACCGGCGATTTGGACTTTCGATCAAGTCTTCGCCCTGCCGGATGAACAGACCGAAGATGACCGCATCGCGCTGTTGCCATCGCGTGTAACTGCACAGTCTTTGGCTTCATTGATTTTCACCTCAGGCACTACCGGCCGTCCCAAGGGAGTAATGCTTTCGCATCGCAACCTGACGAGCATGGTCTCAATGCTCTCGTCTGTGTTTGACATGACCACGAAGGACGGCGTCCTCTCGGTGTTGCCGTTACATCACACCTTCGAGTTTTCAACCGGCTTTCTCACGCCACTAAGCCGTGGCGCCCAGATAACATATTTACCGGAACTGACTGGCGATGCGTTGGCGCGCGCGATTAAGAACGGACACGTTACCGGAATGGTGGGTGTGCCTGCTTTATGGGAGCTCCTCCACCGCCGCATAAAAAATAAGTTTTACGAGCGCAGCGACTGGATTGGTAAGACCGCCGACTCAATGATCAAGGCAAACGCCTGGATCAGAGATAACACTCCCTTCAATCTGGGCCCGATTGTTTTTTATCCTATCCACGAAGGGTTGGGCGGCCGCATTCGCTATTTCATTAGCGGCGGCTCTGCGCTGAGCGAAACAATTCAGAAAGACTTCCAGGGACTCGGCTTTACGATTCTCGAAGGTTATGGACTGACGGAGGCCTCGCCAGTGCTGACTGTGACGCGCCCTGAGAACCGCATGTTAACCGGCAGCGTCGGCCGTCCGCTGCCCGGCGTGGAAGTGAAGATCGCGAATGCTGATGCGAGTGGCGTTGGCGAAGTCATCGCGCGCGGGCCAAATGTGATGCTCGGATATTATTCCGATGAAAGCGCGACGCGTCAGGCGCTCGTGGAGCGCTGGCTCTACACCGGCGATCTCGGAAGAGTTGATGACGACGGCAACCTGTTTCTGGTGGGACGTTCCAAGGAAATTATTGTCGACACAAACGGCAAGAACGTCTATCCCGACGAGCTTGAAGAAGTCTATTCAAATTCACCGCATATAAAAGAACTGAGCATCGTGGGTCTGCCTGACGGCATTGGCGAAAAGGTGGCATGCCTGGTTGTGGCAGATGACGAATACGACATTACGCTTTCGCGCACCGAGTTGCGCCGTCGTGTGGAAGAACATTTCCGCGAAGTATCGGCTTCCCTTCCCTACTATAAGCGCGTGAAGGTGTTGCAATTTACTGACGACGAGCTCCCCAGAACGGCAACGCGAAAAGTTAAGCGTGCGGAAGTTGTGGCTATGCTGCGAGCACTCGAAGATAACAATAAGACCGATGCCGCGAGTCAAAGCCAGACTACAGCCGACTCGGAGTCGCGCTGGCTGATAGGCATTGTCTCCAGCGTCACCAACCGGCCGCAAAGTGAAATCTCGTTGAACTCACGTCTCGCGGATCTCGGTTTCGATAGCTTGATGTTTGTAGAGCTGGCCTCAGCGATCGAGAACACGGGTGGTTCAATCACTGCGCCCGAGCGTTTGAATGAGGCGCAGGATTTGAGAGAGCTTGCGGGGGTGGTAAGTCGCCGGCCCGGGGCGGCCACCGGACGAGAAACATCGGCCGCTCGTTCTGAACGCCGCGGGATTGACGACGATGAAATACATGTCCCTTCGGTCGTCAGTCGCGCTGGCACAAAAGCTGGTGACGTTTTGCAGCGGCTCTTCTACGATCGCTTTTTGGACACGCATTACGAGGGCCGCTCAAACATTCCGGCCCACACCAACTTTATTGTCGCAGCAAATCACTCGTCTCACCTGGACATGGGGCTAACGAAGATGGCGCTCGGCGAAGCCGGCAAGGATATGGTAGTGCTTGCCGCCGCGGATTATTTTTTCGACACCAAATACAAACGCGCGGTAATGGAAAACTTTACTAACCTGGTGCCGATGGAGCGCACCGGATCCTTACGACAATCGCTGCGCCACGCCAGTTCATTCCTCGACCGCGGCTACAATGCGCTCATCTTCCCCGAGGGCACGCGATCAGTAACAGGTGAAATGGCCGAGTTCAAACCGATCATTGGCTACCTCTCTTTGCATACCGGGGTTGGCATTCTTCCTGTCTACCTGCAAGGCACATACGATGCGATGCCTAAGGGTTCTAACATAATCAAGAACCGGAAAGTGGGCGCGCGCATCGGACGTTATCTTGAGATTTCTGAACTTGAAGAACTGACGAAGGGACTGCCCCGTGCTGAGGCCTATCGTTTGAT
>DASZDU010000101.1:0-8901 GCA_035941655.1 Pyrinomonadaceae bacterium
GGAGCGGGCCGATAAGCAATGGGGCGGTTATTTTCTCAACTGATCTTTCAAGTTCAGGTTGCGAATCAAGCGGTGCAGGTAGTTAGGATGCACGCCGAGAATCTTTGCGGCTTCGGTGTAACTACCTTTCGCTTGCTGCATGGCGCTGAGAATTATCTGCTTCTTGGTTTGGGCCACGGCTTCGTGATACTTCGTGCCCGCTATACTCACTGCCGCCTGCGCCTCGAGGATAGATTCCGGCAAGTCTTCCAGCAGGATGCGTTCGGTAACGCCTAACACTACGGCACGCTCGATCGCGTTTTCCAGTTCGCGTACATTTCCCGGCCAATCATAACCAACCAAACGAGCCTGCGCTTCTGACGTGATGCCGGTTATTCGGCGGTTACATTGCTGACCAAACTTCGCCGCAAAATAGTTTGCCAACAAGGGAATATCTTGCGGCCGGTCTCTCAACGGCGGCATTTCCAGGCCAACAACGTTCAGCCGGTAATACAGGTCCTGTCGAAACGTGCCCTGCGTCACAGCCTCTTCCAGATTCTTGTTGGTCGCAGTCACGACTCTGATATCGACCTTGATAGGTCGCGTGCCGCCGACCCGTTCAAACTCGCGTTCCTGCAGAACGCGCAGGAGCTTCACCTGCAGCGCGGGCGACAGCTCACCGATTTCGTCCAGGAAAACCGTGCCGCCGTCGGCAATTTCAAGTCGTCCTTTCTTTTGCGTCAGGGCGCCGGTAAACGAGCCCTTTTCATGACCGAAGAGCTCGCTCTCTAGCAACGACTCGGCAAGTGCCGCGCAGTTAACGGCCATGAATGGTTTGTTTGCCCGTTTACTATTTAGATGAATCGCACGCGCCGCCAGCTCCTTGCCCGTGCCGCTCTCGCCGGAAATCAGCACAGTGGAATCTGTTGGCGCAACCTTTGAAATGAACTGCAGCACCTCACGGATCGGCGCGCTTTCGCCCACCAGGTTGTGTTCTATATTGAAGTCGTCGATCAGTCTTTGGTTTTCACTTACCAGCCATTCGATATGCCGCGCGTTTTCAATGGCGACAGCTGTGATCGCCGAAATTGCCGACACCAATTGCAAATGATCCTGGTCAAAAACCGTATTTGGTTCCCCAGTGTCGAGATAGATGACCCCGAGCGTTCGGTCCAACATGATAAGCGGCACGCATAAGACCGAAACCGGCTGATCAGCTATCAAGCTTGCGGACGATTCAAACTTGCTGGCCTCAGATTCATTTGTAATCAGAATTGATTCTCGATGAGTCAAAGCCCACTTCGTGACTTTGCTGCTCACTTTGATGGTTACATCGGGGCCGCGCAGCCGGTCTAACCCAAAGACTGAGCTAAACTCAGTTTCCTGTGTGTCGCCACCCCCGTCCGTTAGTAGGATTACGCCTCGAGCCGCAGGCACTACCTCGAAAACCAAATCCAGCAACGTCTTCTGCAGTTGTTCGACGCCTCGGATGGCGTTGATCGTGGTGCTGATTTTCATGAGCGCGCTCAAGTCGCGAGCCATCACGTAAAGCGCGTCATTAAACTTGAACTGCAGAGTCGATCCGCTAATAACCGGACCCTCGTCAAAACGAATTTCTCCGGACGCTTTGAAGTCGCCGTCGTGCGTCAGAAAGATGAACTGCGAATCGCCAATGCGAATTCGATCGCCGTGTTGAAGTTCGCGGCGTTTTACCGGCACCTCGTTGATGAAGGTGCCGTTGAGACTGTCGAGATCCTCGATAACAAAGTTTTCCACTTCTTTTTCGATTTTGGAATGCCGGCGCGAAACGGAAGCGTCCGCGATGCAAAGCGTGGCAGTGGTTTCGCGCCCAATCACGACAGGCGGATCTTCTATGGTGAAGACGCTGCCTTTCAGTCTTCCGGAAATGGCTGTGAGTCGCGGGTTCATCGGAGTCGAATGCGTCGGAAGTGTACGCGTACCGCCAGCCTTGCGGCAACCAGCCGCCACATATCGTTTAGAAAGCGTGCTCGCCGGGGTGGGAAAGCTTATGTCTGTCTGCCATCAATCCAGTTTTGAATACGCTACTCAATGAGCCGCCGCGGGTGCGCCGCCGCAGTCGGCGATTGTTTAGCAATAGTCCTCCGCTATCTGAAGAGATACCGGACTATCTTAATAGATAGTTTTTCGTCAACTCCTTTTCATCTTCAAAAAGCTTCAAGCGGATTCACAACCAGCGGATTGCTACGGTTTGCGGCCTTCCGGCTGTCTGATTAATCACCTAACGCACTGCGGCACGACAATCGCCATAGAGGCTGCGCAGCGCTTGAAAAACAAATCTTTGAAACGATAGCGCTGACGGTAAGAAAGAATCCGATGGGACTACTTGCTTACTAAAAGTGTCGCGGTCGGCGGATTTTCCGACCAGTGCCGAAAGGCAGGAGGAGGAGGAAACATGAAAAAGGAATTACTCAAAGGCTTCACGATGTTGGTGCTGGTAGCTGTACTTGCGTTTTCAACCGCCGTTGCATCTGGGCAGTCGACTAACGCGAACAAGGTGATCGCAAACATTCCATTCGAATTTAACGTGGGCTACAAAACGATGCCCGCAGGTGAGTACTCGGTGCAGACCGTTGCCACCGCCGGCGATGCTTTGCTCATCAAAAACGCCAATGCAAACCTGGCTGCGCTCCGCCTGAGCGAAGCAACCGGCCGGAACAAAGACAAGTCGCACGCCCGTTTGGTGTTTCACCGTTATGGCGACCGCTACTTTCTGGCGGAAGTTTGGAACGGCGTCGATGATATCGGGCGTCAGTTATTGAAGTCGGAGGATGAGCGTGCAGTCGAACGTGAATTCGCAATCGCTTCAGCAGATCGGGAAGCGGCCCATGCGACCTACCAGCGTATCGAGATAGCAGCAGTACTTCGCTAAACAATGTCCTCCCCGCGCAACGGTTGGCGAGCGCCCCGCTCTCCTGCCGGTCGAAACCAAGACGGCAACCCAACGCCCCGGGTTGCCGTTTTGGTTTATGTCCAATGTCCAATGTCCAACGTCCCAACCCCAGACTCAACCTCCAACATCACGGCGCAAGTTTGACTATACAGACATTGGACGTTGGACATTGGACGTTGGACTTTGTTTAGAACCGCCAACCCACACCAGCCGCAAACTGGAAATTGTGCCGCGTTTCAGAGCGCGTGGTGAACGGCACAAGGAACGTTGTTCCACCGGTTGGATCGAACGAAAAGAAATTAGT
This sequence comes from Pyrinomonadaceae bacterium, assembly GCA_035941655.1. Classification (GTDB taxonomy): domain Bacteria; phylum Acidobacteriota; class Blastocatellia; order Pyrinomonadales; family Pyrinomonadaceae; genus PSRF01. The sequence goes on from DASZDU010000101.1 coordinate 3,216, forward strand.
CTGCCGCTGGCCATAGTGAATCAGTGTATCGCCGGCTTCAAAGCGCGTCACAAGCCGCTGCTCAATCCGAAGTTACCTCGAGGAGTGCGTTCCGTTGTTACGCTTCAATAGACACGTATGGACGGTATTTGGTTGGCCTGTTTGATAATTGGGGAATGAGGATGTCACGAAATAAAAACTCAAGATCGAAAAACTCATGGTCGGGAAGGGCGGCTTGCCCCCGCTGAGATTGAGAGCATTCAAGGAGCGGGGGCAAGCCCACCTTCCCGACCATGAGCTGCTCGATCTGATTTCTACCCTCAAGGTTTGTGCTTAAAAAATAATTTTCCAGTTGTTGGTCGGCTCGGTGGGAATCTTTTTGTGACGCTCGACCCAGTCAATGATCAACTCGCGTATCTCCACACTCGACCGATAAACAACTGGCGCGCCCTTGTACATCGTGTATCCGCCGCCGCCATTGACCCGGTAATTGTTGGTAGCGAGTCGAAGTTTTTGAGTTGGCGCTAAAGGCTTGCCTTGAAATTCCAACTGCTCGATTCGTTGACCGATTGGTTTGGTTAGATTGAGGACGTAACTAACGCCTTCGGCGATGTCGAAATTGTAGGCAGGAATTTTTTCGTCAACGAGGTCAGCCGGAGTCTTGCCGGCCTCGTGTGCGCGAAAATATTTTGCGGAGTGTTCAAGCGCGTCCTTCAACTGTTGCCCGGTAACCTCAAGAACGACGAGGGTGTTCTCATAAACGTAAAGGCCGGCGATGTCGCGAACTGTCACCGCGCCGTTCGCGATGCGTGCCTCAGGATTGAAAACTGCCGCCATTGACACGTCGGCTTTGCCGGCTTCGAGTTGCACTCGCTGAATCAAATCCAGGATAGCGGTGTCGCTGAAGCGTGCCTCAGAAGCCGTTAACTGCTTTGCCGATTCACCGATTGCGCGCGATAACCATGCCTGTGTCTCACGGTTGTAAGGTTCAGCGAGTGTCAAGATCTCCTGATCGGGAGCGATGGCATCGTTCATGGCAATGGTTCGAGCGCCGCGTGCATAGATGCGCCACCCCTTCGCGTCGTCTTCCAAATACAGGTCGACCCGCGCCAGATGTCGTCCCCAGTAGTTTGCCTGGATTAGTTGCACTCCATTGATGACAACGGAAGGGTTGTCTCGGTGAGTGTGTCCCATGAAAATGAGATCGACACCGGGCACCTCCCGAGCAATCGCGATGGCGCGATTTTCATTTTGCACCTGCCCGGGATTCTCCTCACCAGTCCGCAGATCTTGCTCCAGGCCCATATGCATGGCGATTACCACCACGTCGGCGTGTTCTTTGTTGCGCAGCACCGGTACCCACTTCTTTGCTTCGAGCAATGGATCATGAAATTCCAATCCCGCGTAATTCGGCAGATTTTCCCAGGTTGGAACTCCAGGCGTAGTTAGCCCAAGAACGCCGATGCGAACGCCGCCAATTTCTTTCACAAGGTATGGCGCGTAGTGAGTTTCATTTGTGCCTTTGTTGTAGGTATTTGCCGAAAGCCAGGGAAACTTTGCTTCGCTGCGAGCTTTTTCCAACACCTGCAAACCGAAGTTGTATTCGTGATTGCCGACCGCCATCGCATCGTATTGCAGCGCGTTCATCGCGAGCATCATTGGATCGGTTGGCTGGTTGTTTTTCTTGTTGTGGTAGTACTCGAGCGGTGTGCCCTGAATGGTGTCGCCGGAATCGATCAGCAGGACGTTCTTGTTCTCCTGGCGGGCTTGCTTGATGATCGTAGCGATTTTCGCCAGGCCCCTATTGTCTGGTTTGTCGGTGTAGTAATCGAGGGGAAAGATATTCCCATGAAGATCAGTGGTACCGAGGATAACGACGTGAAGACGCTTTGCCGCGCTGCCAACGCCAGGCGGGAGGACGGCCAGGAAGAGCAGCACCGCAATGAGAAACGTTCGCAGGAAAGTCCAATGTCCAATGTCCAATGTCCAATGTCTGTTTATGCAAGCTGGCCTTGAGTTTTGAACATTGAACACTTGACTTCGGCCCATGGAAATTTGACTTTGGACTTTGGACATTGGACTTTGGACTACCTTGGTTGATTCACAAACACTTCCGCCGCCGACATCCCGTTAACCGAGACTTCATGAATCTTTTCAAAGTTGCTGCGGATAAACGCAAGTTTATCCCGGTTTTCGAAATACGTCCGTCCGCGCTGCACGATGAAGTACACCGGTCCTGAAATTCTTGCCATCTCAAAGTCGGGCGCTGATATTACTCTTGAATTCAAGTCTGTGCGCCGAAACTGTTCGAGATAGTAACGTGTCGCGGCGGGTGTCTCATGCGCAATGATCGCGCCTGGCGGCGCGTTGTCACAAACAAACTTGATCGCTTCGCGCAAGCCGTCGTCATAAAACTCGTCGTGAGGAAAGAAATATCCCACCTTGTCAGCAGCCAGCGCATTTGTGTAGAGCGCATAATGCGGGCCGGCCGAATAGTCTATCCACGCCGGGCCGCCGATAAAGATCGCAATTACCACTGCGGCCACGACTGCTCGCATTTGTGCGGAGGCTTTCAGCCGACCGTTCAGGAACCTAATCAACTCCACTACACCAATCGCCGCCAGCATGTAGACAAAAGGCATCAGCGAGAGCGTGTAGCGCAACCATTTTGCGCCAATCAATGAATATGGAACCATCCAAAAGAGAAACATGAACAAGACGAACGCGTGGCCAGGATGTACTCGTCGCTTGATCGAGACAACGAAGCCGATGATGAACGACAGCAGGACCAGCAGCGGAATTTTGATTGCCATGAATACGAGGTAAAAATATATCGGCGTGCCCCAAAACGGGGATCGCGAAACGGTATTTTTGTAAAGGTGACCTGCAAAAAGATATCCCGAGTGAACCAATAGTTTTTCACCCATGTATACGTTCAGGTATTGCCAGACGTGCGGCAGCAAGACCGGCGGATTCGCAATCAGGAAGGCCACCAGGAGTGCTACATAAAAGAGGCGTGGCGTTTTGCCGGCGGTTTCGCCGGGCTGACGTTGTCGCACATGAAAATTATGATGATAGAGAGCGTTCAGGCCAAAATAATGTGGGAAATATTTCGACGCAAGCATCAGTCCAAATGAAACTCCGCTGAGCAGGTAATCTCTTTTTCGTACCGCTACGTTCCGCGTGTCGGTCTGCTTTGCTCGTAAATAAAAATAGAACGCAAAGAGCATGAAGAAAACAAGCAGCGTATCTTCTTTGCCGATGCGATTGAAGCTGATCGCGTTCACGCCGACAGCCCATAACGCAGCAGCCGTTAGTCCGGTCCAACGATCAAAAAATGCTGCTGTGAGTAGAAACAGGGGAATTACTGTCAAGGCGCCGAAGATCGCATTAGGAAGACGCAGCAGAGCTTCGTTGCTGATGCTCGCTTGGAGCGCGTGCCCGGCTCTAAGCGAACCGAACATTAGCGCTTTCATCAGCATCGGGTGTTCGGCATTGGCCGTAATATCTCCGCGCTGATACGCCTGCACGGCTTCAACTTTATTTACTTCGTCTTCGGCGAAACCGATTGCACCAAGATGGCTGACACGAAATCCGAGACCAATAATAATAAGTATGGCCATCGCAGAAATTTGGATCGTGGTCCAGTGAATCTTCATTTGTAGTTTCTGTCTTTAATGATCAAGAGCGGGGGGCAAGCCCGCCGTTCCGACCTGGAGACTTTGAATTCAGGGCTCTTCGGATTGGTGCTTTTCTCAAAATGCCTTATCGTTATCAACCGCATGGATAATCTTGTCGTTTCCAACATTCGCCAACGACCGATCCGCACGCTTGTCAGTGTGGCCGGCGTCGCCCTTGGGGTTTGCCTGGTAATGCTCTTCACCGGGCTTGCGCGCGGCATGGCTAACGACCTACAGCGGCGCGCGGCAAATGTGCGCGCCGAGATTATTTTTACTCGGCCTGGTGCAATGCAACTGACGGCTTCGACAGCCAACCTTAGCACCAAGTATGTCGAAAGCTTGAAACAAATCGACGGTGTCGCCGAAGCGCTGCCGGTAATCAGATACATCTTTCAAGGTGGTCGAGGATTTGGGTTTGAACAAATTGAAGGCGTCGAGTGGGAGCCGTTCGCGCGCGTCAACGAGCTTCAAATTGTCAGCGGCAGACCACCGCAAGCCTCCGACGAAATTGTTATCGATGAAACCAAGGCGCGCAATAACAAGCTGAAAATCGGCGACATATTCAAGCTTTTTGGAGACAAGCCATACCGCGTTGTTGGTATCTACTCGCCGGAATCAGGCGCGCGCGTGAAGATGACTTTGCAGGCGATGCAGGAAGCTTTGGAGTCGCCCGGAAAGGCGACCTACATTCTGATCAAACTTCGCAATCCGGCGGAAGACGTTGAAGTCGCAAAGCGGATCGATGCCGCCCTGCCCGGCAACAAGATTCAATTCACGCGCGATCTGTTTACGAGTCTTGAGAAGACGATTCCGTTCCTGGGAGTGTTTCTGCGCACACTGGTTGGGTTGTCGGCAGTAGTGAGCGCGCTGGTCGTGATGCTTGCGATGTACACCACCATCACCGAACGCACCCGCGAGATTGGAATACTAAAAGCGCTGGGCGCGTCGCGTCGATATATCGTCTTCATTATTGAGTCGGAAGCGCTGTTGATTAGCTTGGTGGGTTTGGTGGCCGGCTTCATCTGCTCGTTTGCGTTGGGTTACGCAATTCACCAGTTCTATGGGTTATTTTTTGAGTTCAGCTGGAGCTGGGGATTGACCGCGGCCGCGATTGGAATTCTTGGAGGCGCGTTGGGTGCGCTCTATCCCGCGTGGCGTGCTTCCAACCTCGACGCTGTAAGCGCGCTGGCTTACGAATAAATAATCAGATGCTGGCGTAGGTTAACCAATTTGGGTTACGTCACAACCCGGTCGCTACCGCTCCCGGTTCCGAATTCATTGACCCACACAAATCGCCGCTGCTACGCAGGTTCAACCAGTTTCACCTGCTCGTCATTGATCTTTTCCAGGCCCCGGAGCGTCAACCCTCGTCGCACCATCAGTGCAACTCCAATCGAGGACCAAAAAATGTCGCGTGCTTTACGCACGATCGCCAGCGTCACTCCTACGGCCGTTGTGAATCCCAAAACTTTAGAAAGCATTCCTGTGCCCGCTTCATCTATTCCCGTTCGCAAGGGGATAAATTTGAAAACTACATTGATAACTCTGTTCACCGATTCGAGAATGAACGCGGTAAGCAGAGTGGGCGGAACACTGCTGATGAAATAGAGCGTGACGTAGATTTCGGCGATGCCGGCGAGGTGGAAGCAAACCTCGAGGAGAAAAATCGAGATAAGACGATTGCTGTTTCGCGCATAGAAACCGTAGATGCGGTTTTCAAGAGTTTGTGCGCGCGGTATTCCTCTTTCAGTTATCCACGCTCGAGCAATCCCCCAATCACTGAACAACGACATCGGACGACTCAGGAATTTCCACTGCCGGCGCAAGACGAAGTAGCCGACGGGGGCGATGATGAGAGTAACCACCATTGCGATTACGCTCGCGTAACGCAGCGGCTTAGGCAGCGAGAAACTAAAAAGCAGCGCTGTCGTACCGGAAAAGATTAGCAGCGCCACCGATAGACTGTAGAAGATGTTTTCCAGTGCGAGAGCGGAAAGGCTGGTCATCAGCGGTACGCGATGGGTAAC
>DASZDU010000102.1:0-2397 GCA_035941655.1 Pyrinomonadaceae bacterium
CCTCCATCCCCTGATTTGTTTCGACTCCAGGTCAGCGGTTGAGGTGCATAACGTCAAGGAAGCTGGACGCGAGTTGATGGAAACTTGCGTGCGCGCCGGGGGCAGCATCACCGGAGAGCATGGGGTCGGCTTTGATAAGCGTGAACTGCTGTCGCTAATTTTCTCTGACGCGGACATGGAGGCAATGCTGCGCGTGCGTGCGGCATTCGATCCAACCGGGCTCTGTAATCCCGGCAAGATAATTCCCATGCTGCGTGGCTGTGGCGAGGCCCGGGCGACGTCCAATGTCCAAGGTCGGGCCACGTCCAATGTTCAACGTCCAATGTCCAACGTCCCGATAGAACACGAGGCAGCAGCTAACGGGCTTAATACTGCGTCCAATGTCCAACGTCCAATGACCAACTTCCTGTCGGCAGCGGGAAGGGTTTCAAACGCTTCCTCAAAATTCGATCTAGAGACTGCACGGCACCTGCTGGCACAGTTAGTCGGCGAAGCAAACATCTGCGCGTCTCCGCGTCTCCCCCTCTCTCCTTCCACTCTTACAGTGTCGCCGGGCTCGATCGCTGAAGTTTGCGAAGTTATGAAACTGGCATCGAGCGAAGGCTGGAGAGTTGTGCCTGCGGGCGGTATGACCTGGCTTGATGCCGGACAGCCTCTGAATGACGTCCGACTCGTGATCAGCCTGCGAAGACTAAATCGTATTATCGAGCATCAGCCGGCTGATCTGATCGCCGTAACAGAAGCGGGAGTGACTCTCGAGAGCTTCAATCTCGCGCTCGCGCAAAAGGGACAATGGCTGCCGCTTGATCCACCAGACGACGGTCGCACAACCATCGGTGGCATCGTTGCCACCGGACTCAGCGGCGCGCGTCAGTTTGGTTACGGTGCTCCGCGCAGGCACGTAATTGGAATGAAGGTGGTGCTCGCCGATGGAAGGCTTATCAAAGTAGGTGGCAGAGTGGTAAAGAATGTGGCGGGTTATGACCTGTGCAAACTGTTTACCGGCAGCTATGGGTCTCTGGGAATCATCGTCGAAGTAAACTTCAAACTTCGTCCGCTTCCCTTTGAAACTCGCAGTATGTTTGTCTCGGGTGAGCGCGAAGAACTGCTTCACAGGGCTCGGCAGATAATTCACTCGCGTCTTTTTCCGGTTGCCGTGGAACTTCTGTCTCCCGCAATGGCACGCTCTGCAGGTTTGGTAAATGAAGCGCAGCACTTGCTAATGCTGAAATTTGACGGATCGTCGACTGCGGTGTTGCAGCAAGTCTCTGGTGCGTCTGAATTGATGAGCAATTGCGATCAACCCAGGGTGATGACTAACGATGATGACTGTTGGCGTCGACTGGCCGCGTTGCCGTTGCAGTTTGAAGAGGATCTCGTTTGGCGGGTCAGCTTGCCGCCGGCAGACGTTAGCTCCTTTCTGAGTTCCTTTGATGAAGCTAACTTCGGCAACAAATCATCTACGCTGAGGTGGCAGGCGAGCCTGGGTGACGGCCGCGTACGGGTTATTGAACAACTTCAACGAAAGGGGGAGGCGGAGAAGACACCTTTCGACGATGGCAAACGCCTCGAGCAATTTCGAGACGCAGCCGAGCGTCTCGGCGGCAGGTTAACTATTGAGTCCGCACCGCACGAAATAAAACGTCAGATTGGTACCTGGGGAAGTCTCGGTTCGGCTGCAGCAATAATGCAACGAATCAAAGGGCAACTCGATCCACACGCGATATTGTCCCCCGGCAGATTTGGTTTCGAGGAATTCCCGGTTGACGCAAACTAATCCTGGAATGAATAAACGAAAATGAAAAACAAGACAATGCAAATAGCGCTACGACTGATCCTGATCACTTGCTTAGCGGCAGGACTATTCGCGTTTCCGACTCCCCAACTTTTTCGTGAAGCTCAGCCAACCGTGTACGCTGCTTCACGTGAGCCGGTGCGCGCCGCACACGGTATGGTGGCATCGACTAACGAAGTTGCATCACAGGTTGGCGTCGACATCATGAAGCGCGGCGGTAACGCCGTTGACGCAGCGATAGCGGTTGCGTTTGCGCTAGCAGTTACCCATCCGGCAGCGGGTAATCTCGGCGGCGGTGGTTTCATGATGGTACGCCTGAAAAACGGAAAGACTACCGCCATCGATTACCGCGAAATGGCGCCGGCCGCCGCAACGCGCAACATCTACCTGAACAAGGACGGAAATCTTATCGAAGGCGAGGGCGGTTCCCTCGTCGGTTATCGAGCCGCGGGCGTACCGGGAACAGTACGCGGAATGGAGTTAGCTCTCAAAAAATACGGATCCGGCAAACTCAGCTGGTCTCAGTTGATCGAACCGGCACGCCGACTGGCCAATGGTTTCAAAGTCAGCTACGGCTTGGCCCGATCCCTGCGCGGAAACAA
>DASZDU010000103.1:0-4954 GCA_035941655.1 Pyrinomonadaceae bacterium
CGGACATGGTCTCCACCAGTCTACAGGCGGCTGCCCAAAACGGCACCGGCACTTTCAACCTCCTCTACATGCAGGCACTGGGGTCAGTGATGCCGATGGGCGCGATGCAAGTGCTGCTGTTTTTTGCGTTTGCCATTGGCTTTGCGATCAAGGTGCCGATGTTTCCGTTTCACACCTGGCTGCCTGATGCGCACGTTGAGGCGCCCACAGCCGGTTCAGTTATTCTCGCCGGCATCCTGCTGAAACTGGGAACATACGGGTTTTATCGGTTCAACATTCCCATGTTTCCCGCCGCCTCCGCTGACGAGGCGTTTTTCGGATCTTTTGGCGTGCGCAGCGTAATGGTTTTTCTGGCGATCGTCGGCATCATCTATGGCGCGCTGGCCGCGATGTATTTCGTCGTCAAACGCGATGGCGACGTGAAGAAGTTGGTTGCGTATTCCTCAGTATCATCGATGGGCATCGTGATGCTGGGACTGTTCGCGCTCAATCCAAACGGAGTAAACGGCGCGGTGCTTCACATGATCAATCATGGAATCTACTCCGGCGCTCTCTTTCTTTTGGTTGGAATAATTTATGAACGACGGCACACGCGGAATGTGGCGGAGTTTGGCGGCCTGTCGCACGTGATGCCGGGATACGCGGCGGTGTTTCTGGCGATGGCGATGACGGCGATAGGCTTACCGCTGTTGTGTGTTTTCATCTCCGAGTTTTTGTCGTTGCGAGGCGCGTTCGAAGCTAATCCGTCGTGGGCTGCGTGGGGCGCGCTCGGGATCATTCTGAACGCCGCCTACATGCTCTGGCTTTATCAACGAATGTTCTTTGGCACGATTGATAATCCGAAGAACGAAAAGCTAACTGACCTCAGCGGGCGCGAGTGGGCTTACATGACGCCACTCGTAGTCCTTTCGCTTTGGATCGGTGTGTACCCGAAACCATTTTTGTATTTCATCGAACGGCCGGTAAATGCGGTGGTGCGTCACGTGCGGCCAACCTACCCGATACCCGGCCTGCCGGAGACGACCGCAGTTCCACAGCGGGCAGCGGTGCAAGTGACAAGTGACAAGTGACAAGTGAGGAGTGACACGCGAGTAGTTCAGAGTTCAAGCTTTAGCTTGCGTTCGGACACAAAAGACAACCTAAAGGTTGAACTCTGAACTTCTTGAGCGGCAACGAACGATCAGTGACAAGCTATTAACCGCTGACTACTGACTACTGAATTCGGTCTTCTGATTTTCCATGTTCCTCCTACAGGCAAACGCGACCGCCCTATTTAGTCTTGCAGACTTGCAGCTCATAGTACCGGAGCTGATTCTGACGGTCTGCGCCTGCGTTGCGCTGGTGATGGAAGTTGTACTGCCGTATCGCAAGAGCAAAGTCATCGCCTATTTTTCGCTCGTTGGTATAGCGCTCGCTGCCATATCGCTCGTCGTTCAGTATTGGTCTCGAGCTTCGTTTCCCATCGATGGCTTCTACGGCATGATTCGCATCGATGGGTTCGCGTTAATCTTCCAAAGTATCTTTCTGATCGGGGCCGCTCTCGCCATCGCCATCTCCACGCGCTATCTCGACATTGAAGGTGAACAGCATGGCGAATACTACGCGCTGGTTCTGTTTGCCACTGTCGGCATGATGTTTCTCGCTTGTGGCTTCGACTTGATTACGCTCTACATCAGCCTCGAGCTAATGGCGCTGACCTTTTATGTGCTCGTGGCTTTCACGAAACGCGAGAAGCGCTCAAACGAAGCGGCGATGAAGTACTTTCTGCTGGGCGCGTTCTCCTCCGGTGTATTGCTCTACGGCATGTCGCTGCTTTATGGCGTAGCGGGTTCAACGAACCTCGGCGAAATTGGAAGCAGTCTCGCCCAGATCGCGGCGGGCACAGGAGAAGCTGGTGCGGCTTCGCTTCGGCCGATGTTATTACTGGGAATGATTGCCCTGGCTGCGGGTTTGTTTTTCAAAATCGCCGCAGTGCCATTCCACATGTGGGCGCCCGACGCATACGAAGGCGCGCCGACGTCCGTCACGGCATTTCTTTCAACCGCATCCAAAGCTGCCAGCTTCGCGCTTTACGTCCGAATTTTCATGGAAGCGCTCAACAGCATAAGAGCTGACTGGGCCCCGCTGCTTGGGCTAGTCGCGGCAATCACAATCATGGTGGGCAACTGGGCAGCAGTGACCCAGGAAAACTCCAAACGTCTGCTGGCTTACTCATCAATTTCAAACGCAGGTTATGTTTTGTTGGGCCTGGTAGCGGGAAATAGTTACGGCTACATCGGACTGATGATCTACCTGTTGGTCTACACCTTCATGAACATGGGCGCGTTTGGCATCATCATTAGTTTGCGCCGCCGCGGAATCATTGGCGACAACGTTGACGACCTGACTGGCCTCGCGCATAAGGCTCCGGCAATGGCGGCGATGATGGCGGTGTTCATGTTGTCGTTGGGCGGCCTGCCGATGACCGGTGGTTTTATCGGTAAGTACTTTCTCTTTGGTGGTCTGCTGCAGCGCGGCAAAGCGGATGGCAAAACGTGGTACTATTGGCTGGCCGGCTGGGCCATCATTAATACTGTCGTCTCCTTTTATTACTATGTGCGCTTCATCAAAGTGATGTACCTGGGCGATCGCATCGCTGACGACAAACCGCTGTCACTGTCACCAGCCTTGCAAACGGCGCTGGTAGTTTCGCTGGCAGGCATAATATTTATCGGCATTTATCCTCAACCGCTGATCGAGATAGTGCAAAGACTGTTGGGGCGTTAGCAGGTCTGTTGTTTCTCACCTAAAATGGAAAACATGCATGCGTTGCCAGGCGAAGATCTTATCGAAGCAGGTTTGGAAGATCTCCATGCCGGCCGCGAAACGATCCCTGCTTTGCTGGTCGCCATAGGATCGCCAAGATTGAAGCGTTTGGGACACGCACTTCCTGAGCAGTTGCCCCCGGACCCGGAACATCGCCTTTACAACTTGCTCGCCCAGGACGACCAGGATTCAGCACACTCACGCTACAACGCATATATCCGCAGACTAGTCAGCTACGAACAGGCCGCCGAATGCGTCAACCGGTAACCGCTGCTCGCGTCGAGGAGTTCATTAAGGCTCTGGGTAGCGGAGTGAAAAATCCTGCGCGAGTCTTTCTGGTAGGTGGCGCCTCGGCAGTCCTGCTAGGTTGGCGGGATTCGACGATCGATATTGATCTCAAGGTTGTGCCCGAGGGAGACGATATTCTGAGACAGTTATCGGCTCTCAAAGAGCGTCTTGAAGTCAACATTGAATTAGCCTCGCCGGATAACTTCATCCCCGAATTGCCGGGGTGGGAAGATCGAAGCCAGTTTATTCGACAAGAAGGAAAACTCACCTTTCTCCACTACGATTATTACGCCCAGGCGCTCGCTAAAATCGAGCGAGGTCACGGAGCTGATTTGCGTGACGTTCAGCAGATGATCGATAGCGAATTGATTGATGCTAAGCGTCTACTCGAACTTTTTTCCGAAATTGAGAATGACATTGCTAAATATCCGGCGCTCGATGCTGGTTCGTTTCGTCGCGCGGTCGAACTTTTTGTCAGTCACGCTCTCCAGGGCAAAGTCAGCAAATCTTAATCGCAGCTGAACTGAATGATGACGTTGTATAGCGCCTGATGCTCATCTTTTATTTTTTTGCCGCAGTCGTTATCTGGCTCGGCATCCTCTCTCTTCGCAGCGGTCTTGGCTTTGCTCGTTATGTGCGACAGGAAACGGCGCGGCCTCTTCCTGATTTCACTCCCTTTGCCTCCGTGATTGCGCCTTGTCGCGGCCCTGAAACAGGCCTGCGCGAAAATATCGCCGCACTGTTCCGGCAAGACTTTCCCGAGTATGAAATTATTTTCGTGACTGGCCGATCAGACGATTCATCGCTCCCGTTGATTGAAGAAATAATCGCGAGCGCGGTCAGTGAAAGGCGAGTGAGCGCTCGCATTGTTGTTGCCGGCGACGCCGTTGACTGCGGACAGAAGGTGCACAACTTGACCGTCGCCGCTGCAAACATCGATGCGCGCAGCGAGGTGCTTGTATTTGTCGATACCGATGCGCGTCCGCAAGGGAATTGGCTGCGTTCACTGGTTGCGCCGCTGTCAGAGCCGCGTGTCGGTGCAGCGAGCGGCTATCGCTGGTTTATTCCTGAACGTGGCGGTCTGGCTTCGCAGCTGCTTTCAGTTTGGAATGCGTCGATTGCTTCAGCACTGGGCGAACGCGAAGACAAGAACTTTTGCTGGGGTGGATCGACGGCGATTCGCAGGTCGACGTTTGCTGATCTGCGGGTTTCCGAAAGGTGGCGAGGAACGGTGTCAGATGATTTCACTCTGACCCGCACCTTACAGGAGGCAAAACTGCCGATACATTTCGTGCCGGCATGTTTGGTTCCCTCAATCGGCGATTGCAGCGTGCGGGAGCTTCTTGAATTCACCAATCGACAGTTAAGAATTACCCGTATCTATGCCCCGCACCTTTGGCGGCCGCTACTGATCGGCAGCCTTTTGTTCTGCGCTGTGTTCTTCGGCGGCGCTGCGCTCGCTGTGGGGCGAGCAGTGTTACATCTCCCGAATACTCTCCTTCTGACCGTCTGGCTTTTGATTTATCTACTCGGCAGTGCAAAGGCCTACATTCGCCTGAAAGCCGTAGCTATTCCCCTTTCCAGTTATCGAAAGCAATTATGGAAGACGCTGCCGGCGCATTTGCTGCTGTGGCCCATTGCCTCCTTACTATATCTCTGTAACGCAGTGACGGCCGCCATCTCGCGTCGGATCAAGTGGCGCGGCATTACCTATGAATTGAAATCGGCTGCCGAAGCTGTCATCATCGCCCGCGATTCCGATTTTGGAGTGCGCTGACCAGTCAGCGCTTTGGATCGGCCGCGACCTGTCGCGGCCCCCGATCACTTGAATTCAACGAAACGACGCGGCGTCAAGCCGCCG
>DASZDU010000104.1:0-42274 GCA_035941655.1 Pyrinomonadaceae bacterium
CCCAAAGTCCATTTCGGAATGACTCGATTATGTGATCAGTGGCAACGCCGATGTGTGTCGCGCCCTCATCGATCATTTTTGCGACTGAGTTTAAGACGCCTGCAACCGCACCTAAAGGCGGATCGGTTTTCTTGAAGCGCCGGATGCCATAGAAGTGGCGAAAGAGTTCGTAGGTACCGTCAACGAGATGAACAATCATTGGGCTGTGCTTCAGAGCTATGAACCAAACTGATTTAGGATAGCGGTCGGAACGCGATTGTACGGGAGTTAGTCGTGGGACGGCGAACGCCTAGCCTGTTTCCGGCGACTGGCAGAATAATCTCAACTCTCTGTGCGAACTCTCTGAGCTCTGTGTGTGGTTTACTGCAAGGGGAAGACTCACCACAGAGTCACAGACCACACTGAGGATGCACAGAGAAGGAGTAACATGAGATCTCGAAGGAGGAACGATCATGCGCGCGAAAGTTTTTCTATGCGTCCTCGGTACTCTTGCCGGTTCTCTCTTTTCACAACCAAGCCGCTCACAAACGGCGGGGCCACCGGCCGCAAACTTCGAACGCCTTGTGCCTGCCCAGAAACGCATCGTGATCGCCGCAAGCACTTTGCTCGATGGCAAGGGTCACGTGGTTCACAACACTCGCATTGTGATCGAGGGTTCGAAGATTGTCGCAATTGATCCGAAAGCCCGACCGGTGGCCTACGACCTGCGTGGTCTCACTATGTTGCCCGGCTGGATCGATTCGCACGTGCACATTACCTGGAGCTTCGGCCCCGACGGCAAGAATGCCGGCGCCGAAGTAACGACACCGCAGGCGGCGTATCAAGCGGCTGCCAACGCGTGGCTTACTTTGATGGCGGGGTTCACCACCGTGCAAAGCGTGGGGTCTCCAGCCGATCTTCCGTTGCGGGATGCAATAGCAAAAGGCGATCTTTCCGGTCCCAGAATACTGACGGCCGTTGAACCGCTATTTGGGAGAGGCGAGCAGACGGGAACGCCAGACGAAATCCGCGCGTTTGTACGCAAGCAGAAACAAGCGGGTGCGGACCTCATTAAAATATTCGCCGCCAACAGCATTCGCCGAAACGCGATGACGCTTTCGCAGGAGCAACTAAACGCCGCCTGTGACGAAGCGAAAAAGCAAGGGTTGCGCACGCTTGTGCACGCTTACAAGGATGCGGTACGCGCGGCGACGCTGGCCGGCTGCAGCCAGGTAGAGCACGGGACGCTGGCTACTGACGACGATCTCAAAATGTTGGCGGCCAAGGGCACGTGGCTTGATCCACAAGCAGGTCTGGTAATGGAGAACTATCTGCAAAACAAGGAAAAGTTTCTGGGAACTCCGGGATTTCCGCAGGAGGCGTTTCCCGCGATCGCAGAAGTCATTTCGATGTATCACGAATTCATGAAGCGGGCGCTGCGGATTCCGGGATTGAAAATTGTTTTCGGTTCCGACGCGCTAGCGGGAGCGCATGGCCGCAACGCCGAGGAGTTCATCGATCGCGTACGCGACTGCGGCGTCGCTCCGTTGGCGGCGATGGTCTCCGCAAACTCGCTGGCGGCGGAAGCACTCGGCATGGCCAATCAGATCGGATCAATCGCTCCCGGTTTCGAGGCGGATCTAATTGCACTCGAAGGCGATCCGCTGAAAGACATTACGGCAGTTCGGCGGGTTGTGTTTGTGATGAAGGGTGGTGTGGTCTACAAGAATTTGGCGCACCAGCCAGTGAAGTAGATCCAGAGCGAAAGCAAGCCCGCCTTGCTGACCGTGAGCTGACCCCCACTGGTGCCTACACAGCTGCTGAATCCGCGGCTAGTCAGTTTTTCGGGCAGCCGAACTGCCAAACGCATACAACGCGCTCCTGGTCCTGATGTAGATTTTTCCATCAGCGATTGCCGGTGTGGCGAACACCTCGTCGTCCAACTCGTTGACCTTGAGCACGTCCCAATCGCCGGCGGCTTTCAATACCGAAACCTGACCTGCCTCGCCGATTAGAAACACCTTATCGTCGGCGGCCACCGGCGAAGAAAAATATTTGTCGATAGCGCCATGCAGGCGTCCCTGCTTGATCACTTTGCCGGTCGCGGGATCAAACGAGATTAGAATCCCGCTATCGTTGATCATGTAGAGGACGCCCTGGTAGAGAAGCGTGGAAGGAACCTGAGGGACTGGTTTTGAATAGCGCCAACGGATTGCGGACGAAGTTTGATCGCCCTCGCCTCCCAACTTGATCGCGAGCAGTCCATTCTCTGAAGCCATCATCGCGCGAAAGACGTCCCAATCTTTAGCGTCCAACTTCTCATCGCGGTCCATATCAAACGCCTCGAAGGCGGAATTCAGCATCTTGTCCATTTTATCCGTGCCCGTGACTTCCGACTTCGCGATCAACTTATCGGCGTTCTTGTCATACCTGGTCCAGGCTTCTTCAAAGGAAATTGTCGGCACCTGCGCCCCGGGTTGATTAGTCGGGAAGCCCCAACCGTTGATGTAGAGATATTCACCATCGGTGCTGGCAATCGATTTCATCTCACATGCCAGACCGCGAACCCACCAG
Organism: Pyrinomonadaceae bacterium; assembly: GCA_035941655.1. Taxonomy (GTDB): domain Bacteria; phylum Acidobacteriota; class Blastocatellia; order Pyrinomonadales; family Pyrinomonadaceae; genus PSRF01. The sequence goes on from DASZDU010000104.1 coordinate 2,554, forward strand.
ACTCGTTTGCCGTCTGCGACCGAGTAGGCCGAGAGCTGGAACGATTCGGGAATAACGATCTGCTTTGCACCCTTCTTCGGCTGATAAACAATTGGCGTCGAATAGCCCGAAATTACCACCGGCCGGTCGACCTTCCAGCGTACCCGGCCGCTGTTCTTGTCGACCGCGATGAGGTATGAGCTCGGACTGTCTTGATCTACGGGCAGGATTACTTTGTCGTCTACAAGTATCGGCGACGCGCCGAAGCCATAGAACATATTGAACGGTCCGAGTGGAAGTTTCCATCGCTCTTTTCCGGCGGGGTCGAAAGAGATCAACCCAAACTCCTGGAAAAAGACGTAGACATTCGCGCCGTCGGTCACTGGACTGGGCGATGCGGGCCCGTTGACCAATTGCAGCCGGCCGCTATGCGCCCGCGGCACCTCGCGTTGCCACAGCAGTTTTCCCGTTTGGCGGTCGAGGCAGATAACGAGAAGTTTATAATCCGCCTTTGCGCCTTCCGCTTTATCCTCTTTGCCTTTTGTGTGGGCGGTGATGAAAATGCGATCGCGCGTGAGCACGGGAGATGAATGACCTGGTGGCAGCGCTGTCTTCCAAACTACGTTCTTCTCTGGTCCAAACTCCACTGGAAGACCGGTGGATGTCGAAACGCCGCTCCCGTTTGGACCACGAAACTGCGGCCAGTCTTCCGCGGACGCCGTTGTCGACAGTCCCAGGGCGATTGCAACCGCGAATACAAGTAAAGCCATCAATATATGAAAAGTTTTATTCAGCACAACGACACTCCTGATGAGCGCTTACAAGGCTGCGCGATTCTAATTCAACCAAGCCACAAATGAAACGACGCTATCGGATCGCGGGGACAAGGGGAAACGAAAAATTATAACGACGACGGCTGCCCTCTAAAAGTGCCGTACCGCACATCGGGCGGTAAAGCCGAACCCGACATTGATTATGACTTTTGAGAGCAAAGCTCTGTTGGATCCTACTGCTTGTCTTTGATGGCCGAGAGGTTCACAATCCCGGCATTTCAGGCGATGCTTAACTAGAGCACCAATGAGAACAATGCCTTTCATTTCCCTGCTGCTTGCTCTTGCCTGCACCGCGCTCACGGCGCAAAAAGAACCTGAGCGAGCGCCGGGGGAAGCGCGCCAGGTACTGTTCGATTTTAAAGCCGAGCGAAGGAGTGTCCCTCATAGAATTCCCTTAGCAACTCAGCGGGCCGTGCTGTCTAAGATGTTTCGGAAATATCTTACTGACGATAATAAGTGCAGCAGTACCGCATCATTGCAGGTAGCGCGTAATGCCGGCCAAATAGTTCCGGCTGTCGTAGATCTGGCGTCAGGAAGTTTTACGGGGCCGGGCAAGTCGGAGACAGCCTATGTTATTTTCGTTAACGAATGTAACGCTTCGCATGCGGAGAACTTCGGAACCAAACGAGTTGGAATCTTCTCTGGCCAACGACTCATTGCCGATGTCGATGTGGATTTCAAGAGTAGTATTCTGCGCCTGACGGACCTTAACAACGACGGCGTGAACGAGTTGTTAATGTCGAGCGGGGACATGAATCAGGGCACCCTCATCGAGATGGCGGCGCTGCTTGAGTTTCAAAACGGACGCCTGCGGATCATTGAAGACTTTGGCATCGTCATAGAAGACTCTTGTGCTTCGTTAGCGCGAGGCAGTTCCTCAAAGGCTTCAGTTCTCTCCTTTTCCAATGTTGTGCCTGGCAAGATGCCCAGGCTGCGAATGGAAAATTATGAGGCGAGCTGTCGGAAAACTAAGCGTTGGCGTTTCCTCTCAACGGGGAGGATGCCCGAATAGTTCTGATCGAAAGTTCTGGAAGGCTTCCGTCCCGGGGTGAGTTTTGCCTCAAGAGTCATGATCAATGTCGGCTTCGGCTTTGCCGCCGCACATCGGGCGGCAAAGCCGAAGCCGCTGCCTTATTTCAGCAACTTGTTCTTATCCAAAAACGCCAACACTGCTTCGTTAAACTCTTTCGGCTTCTCCATCATTACGAAGTGGCCCACACCATCCCACATATAAAACTCGAGGTTTGGCACGATGGCCCGAGCAGACTCTTCAATGTTCGGGGGGAAAAGCGGATTCTTTGCCATAACTGCCAGCACCGGCACAGTAATTTTGTCCTCACCCCAAATTGATGGATCAGCCATTCCCTCCATCGCGCTCACTAAGACGTGTTGCGGCGTATTCTGGTTCGACTTAGTAATGCGCTCCTTCGCTTCGGCCGAAAGACCCGGACCAAACATTGAACTCAACATCTGACTCCCAAACTCCCGGTATTTTGGGCCGCGGAAATTGGCCATTATGGATTCCATCATTGCTTTATCACCTAGTGGCCGCAGCACGCCGTCAACAATGACAATCGCGAGCGTCTTCTCTGGATACTTGCGATAGAACTGCCTGGCTACCGGCGTTCCCATGCTGTGGCCCACCAGCACCGCGCGCTTCACCTTGGCATCACGCATTACGGCATCGACCGCCCGCGCAAAGAGATCCATGCTGTAGGTTGTCTGCGGTTTATCACTTAGACCATGGCCGGGAAGATCAATGGCGATCACGCGACTCCGTTTAGCAAAATCCAGGACTTGATCGCGCCAGTTATCCGCGTTCATCGTCCATCCGTGAATTAAGACCAGCGCGTCGCTGCCCTTGCCGTAGTTCACGTAGTGGATACGTGTGCCATCGAGCGTCGTGAACCGCGACTCGGCGGTTGCGCTCTTGTCATCCCTCGCCGCACTAACTTCAAGGCGCTGCGAAGGCGCCATTGCCAGGGCCAACAAAAGAACCACTGCGAAGAAAATCAGCCGCTGAAAATACTGCAGGCGGTATGTCTGGAGAGCGTGTTTGAGTGTGGGCGTCATGAATCTCCTCCTCGATCAGACTGTGATGAGTCAAATAATATCCCTGCGAGAGCGTCAGTGCCAAAGTTGCCGGCATATGCCACGGCACTGCTACGTTCCACGCGTTTCGTCTGGGTCGACTGTTGGTAGCCCAACTGGAAATCATCCTTCACTGGCAGCATTAATGCCGCCTGGGTTGTTGTAAACTAATGGCGGCTACCGAAACTGTAAGAACTGCGTTTTCCAGACGCGTCGTCGACTGCAAACCTATCCTGCATGACTAGACCTTTCCCGAACTGCTTTACAAGTCTTTTCGCTCTTCTGCTATGTGCTTTGCCTTGCGCTGCACAACCTGGCATCCCAAAAAAGATCGACCAGTATGTTAACGCCGAAATGCACAAGCAGAAGATTCCCGGAATCTCGCTGGCCGTTGTTCGTAACGGTCGTGTCGTACTCCTCAGAAGCTATGGCCTCGCCAACCTCGAGCATCGCGTGTCGGTCAAGCCCGACACAGTGTTTCAGTCGGGCTCGATCGCGAAGCAGTTTACCGCGGCGGCAATAATGATTTTGGTAGAGGAAGGCAAGCTCTCGCTCGACGATAAGATCATCAAATTTTTCCCGGATGCGCCGGCGACGTGGAAAGACATCACGGTGCGGCATCTTCTGACGCACACGTCAGGGATGGGCGACTATCCAACTGAAATTAGTGTGCGTCGCGACTATACCGAAGACGAGTATTTCGAATTCTTCAAGCAGGCTCCGTTAGCTTTCGCACCTGGTGCACGCTGGGATTATAGCAACGTCGGCTACGTCACCCTTGGCATCCTGATCCGAAAAATCACCGGAAAGTTTTACGGCGATTTTTTGCAGGAAAGAATTTTCCAGCCCCTGGGAATGGTCACAGCGCGCGTGATCTCCGAAGCTGACATCGTTCCCAACCGCGCTGCCGGCTACCGGCTTGTCGATGGTGCACTTAAGAATCAGGAATGGGTTTCGCCCTCAACGAACACAACCGCCGACGGCTCTCTCTATTTTACAATTCAGGACTTAGCGAAGTGGGACGCTGCGCTTTACACCGATAAGCCGCTGAAACAATCGAGCCTCGCCCAGATTTGGACGGCTGCAACCCTGAATGACGGCAAGCGAAAAGGTTATGGCTTTGGCTGGCATACCGACGTCATCCACAAGCGGCGCACTGTTTTTCATGGAGGCGCGTGGCAGGGATTCAAGTCGTTTATTGTTCGCTTTCCCGAAGACAAACTAACGATCATTTTCTTTGCCAACTTATGGGACACGAGAGAATTCAAACTTGCTCGCGGATTAGCTGCGATCTTCTATCCCGAGTTTGCGCTTCCTCGAATTGAGTCGATTGAAGATCGGGACGGCCCGGTAACGTTGTTGGTCCGGCGAGTTTTGCTGCAGCTGGCCGGCGGGTCAGCTAAGCCAGAAGCGTTTACGCCTGAACTTCAGCAGGAGCTATTTCCACATCGCGCCGAACAAATTGGCGAGGTCTTGCAGGCCTTCAGTCACCCGGTCGCGATAATCCATACAAGCGAATTAATCGAACGCCGCGACGAAGGAAATCTGCGGGTGTATCGCTACCTCCTGACCGACCTTGGGCAAACTTTGTCGTGCACAGTGAAACTTGCCAGGGACGACAGAATCGCCAGCCTGGAGTTGTTGGAAGAGGTGGCCTAATTTCAGATTTTCTCTGTGCCATCTTTGTGTACTCTGTGTCTCGGTGGTGAAATTATTCGACCAACACTCACCCCGGAGGCACAGAGAGCACAAAGGACGTACAGAGACTTCAAACCAGGTGAGTAGCACTTTTCTCGGATTTAATACCAATTTTCAGAAGCGGACCTAAAATAGAAGAATGAAAAAGTTGAGCTTACTAGTCTTGTTTAGTTTGGTTGTCACGTCATGTTTTCGTGACTCCGGCGCCGGCGCGCTAAGCCAGAGCAACGCGCAAAAGGTGAGTCCGCCATTTCCGGTCAAGAGAAACGAAACTGAGGAAACCTGGCGCCGCGACGGTTGGCGGGCGATCGAGCGCGCGAAAAATGAAAAACTCCGCAAGGGCAAAGCGAAAAATGTCATTCTTTTTATTGGCGACGGGCTGGGGGTGACCACGTCTACGGCTGCCCGCATTCTCGAGGGCCAACTGCGAGGTGAGAGTGGGGAAGAGAATCGGCTCAGCTTTGAAGAGTTTCCGTTTACCGCTCTGGCAAAAACGTACAGCGTTGACCAGCAAGTTTCCGATTCGGCTCCGACGATCTCTGCGATCGTCACGGGCGTCAAAACTAACGAAGGAGTTTTGTCGGTCAATCAAAACGCCCGAAGAAAAGACTACCGGACCGTAAAAGGTAATGAGGTAGAGTCGCTGCTCGAGATGTCTGAAGAGATTGGTCTCTCGACCGGACTCGTCACTACGACACGCTTGACCCATGCAACGCCAGCGGCATGCTACTCCCACACTTCTGAACGCAATTGGGAATCCGACAAAGATATTTTCGCCGACAATAAAGACGCTTATGAAGCAAAGTTTCCAGATATCGCCCGGCAGTTGATCGAGTTTTCTTATGGCGACGGTTTGGAGGTCGCTCTGGGCGGCGGCCGTAATAAATTTCTACCTCGAGAAACGCGCGATCCGGAATACGACGACCACGCCGGCGAGCGCTTGGATAAGCGAGACCTCACTCAGGAGTGGCGCCAGCGGAGTGATGGTTCGGCATACGTCTGGAACAAGCAGCAGTTTGATGCGATTGATACCAGCAAAACAAGGCATCTTTTGGGTTTGTTCGAGCCTTCGCATATGCAGTTCAACAACGACCGGCTGAAGGACAAAGCCGGCGAGCCTTCGCTTTCCGAAATGACCTCAAAGGCCATTGATATTCTCGCGCAAAACAAGAAGGGCTATTTTTTGATGGTGGAAGGGGGACGCATTGATCACGGGCACCACAACGGAAACGCGTTTCGAGCTTTGACGGAAACCATCGAATTTTCACATGCAGTGCGCACAGCCCTGGCAAAAGTAAATCTTGATGAAACGCTGATCATCGTCACCGCGGACCACAGTCATACCCTAACGATGCAGGGTTACCCGCTACGCGGAAATAACATCCTGGGACTTGTCAGGCAACTTGATGAAAACGGTCGCCCGGAGCCGGACTACAAAAGAGACAGTCTGGGTTTGCCAATGACAACCCTGGGCTACGCCAGCGGCCGTGGCTACACGGGGGCCTCGAACGACCAACCTGCGGGTCCCAAGAAGTGCTGTGAAGAGCCGCAGACTTTCGCGGGCATTACCAGCGGACGTCCGGATCTGTCGGAAGTCGACACCACGAATCCCGACTACCTGCAGGAGGTGGCCATTCCTCTTAAGGGCGAAACACACGGCGGTGAAGATGTCGCCATATTTGCGACCGGAGTGAATGCGTACCTGGTCCGTGGATCGATGGAGCAGAACTGGATCTTTTATGTGATGGCCGACGCTTTGCGATTCAAGAAAAGATGAGAGCGAACGGGGCAGTAACCCGACTGTGAGCTAGGGTTTCGTCGTCAAATGCCAAGTTTTCGCAACCGGTCCAGAAAGTGCTCGCGCCAGCTTTCCGACAAACTTTCCAATTCGACCACCCGTCGCAACGTCACCAGGTCTTCCTTCTCAAATGCATACAAGCGAGTGATGTCGCTGATGGTAATATTATTTTTATCGCGCTCCAGCAGTTTAATTTCGTCGCCCTTTGCGATCTCTCCTTCCTTCTCCACCGCCAAATAGAATCCGGTGCGACGACTTTGCAAAAATCTCTTAACGATATCCGGGCGGCCAAACTTGATCCCCAACTTGTAGCAAGGTAGGCGTGGCTCAGTTGCCCTTAGCTCTGCTCCTCCCAGGCGAAAGCGATCGCCTACATTCACCTCATCTTCGAGCAGCCCTGCCGTGGTAAGGTTTTCACCAAACATCCCGTAAGGTAACTCGCCATGCTTCAGATAAGCGGCCGGCAGTTCTTTTTTCCAATACTCGTAGTGCTCGGAAGGGTAGGCATAGACGGCCTTGCTCACGCCACCATGCACTGACAAGTCGGCCTGTGCGTCACCATCAAGATTGAGCCTGCGGACCATCACCGGCCCCGGCACCGTTTCTTTAAAGATACCCGTAGCCACCGGCTCGCCGTTGTATTCGACGATCCGCGGCAGACTCACGTTTACAGAGATGACTTTCAATTATGATCCGATATTTTCTGATGAGTTCGCCAAGTCACCTCAATTCTACCTTTCTACGCAGCCCCCTGGTTAGCGTGAGATGCGCTAGCTGTCGGCAATTTCTGCCCGCTTCGCGGGCTACAAAAACATAAATGCACGCGATCCGGGGTGGCGCGCGAAACGCGCTTACCGCCGGCTGCTACCTGTCATCGCTACGCGGTGAAAATCTAGTCAGCGCTTTCGTTTGCGATGGTGTTTGTCAGCTTCGGCCTGATCAATGGCGATGTAGGTTACGGTGTCCCAGGCGTTGTGGATGCCGATGAAGAGAAGTAATAAAGCGGTGGCGGCGATGATGAATAGAACTCGTCGCGGATATTTCGAAAGGACGATTGCCGCAACCAGCAGCAACGCATATGAGATTAGCGGTAACACTGAGTGCCAGATCCAGTCTTCCAGCACCGGACGATAAGTGGTCTGGCGGCGCGCGCGCCGGATGACGATGAGGCCGTAAATCACCCCCGTAAGTCCACACGCGCCGAGCGCAAACGCCACCCGCGATAGTCCCTGCCAGGGCGCACTAAGAATTGCTGATAGCAGCAGCACCGCGCAGAAATGGATTGTTGTCGGCGTGCCGAATGCCTCGATCTCCCTGGTAGTCGCTCTCCGTGGCGACTCAGCGACTAGCGCGATTACAACAAATTGCAAACCTGTAAGCGCAGCGCCCGAGGAACCGATAATGACGTAAAAGGTTTCCCAGGCGGCGAGTAGGGAGTGTGCGGTATCTTCCATCACCGAGCTAACAAAAAAAATCCTGAAACCGTAATCCTAAAATAGATAAAGGGCCCGTCAATCGTAGATCTGGTTGCTGTAACTTCTGTCGCCTGCTTCGCAGGCTAACAGAAAATATAAATGCGGACGATCCGGGGGTGGCGCGCGAAACGCACTTACCCCCGGCTACTATCTGTCACGGCTACGCCGTGAAAACCCCTATCGTCTTTTGGGGAGGGGTATCAGCATTGACACCCGCTGACGATAGTCGCGATAGACGTCGCCGTAAGAATGAATCAGGTCTCGTTCCTCAAACTGGATCGCCACGAGAATGTACCCAGTAGTCATGACCGCGAAGAACAAATGGCCAAAGGTCATGCGCGGTGTGCTCCAGAACGCGACTATAAATCCCAGATAAAGCGGATGGCGCACCACCTTGTAAAGCGCAGGCGACTGAAAAGGTATCGGTTCTGCGTCTCGTCCCTGGAGGTGGTTATAGACTTGCTTGAGTCCGAAAAGCGCAAAGTGATCGACCAGGTAAGTAGAAACCAAAACCCCTCCCCAGCCAATCCAAAACAGTGCTTGCAGCAACATGCGGCCGGTCGGGTTGCGGACTTCCCATACGATTGGTCCCATCGCCTGCCACTGCCAAAACAACAGCGCCAGCACGAGACTCGCGATCAAGACGTAGGTGCTGCGTTCGACCACCGGGGGCACGATCTTCGTCCAGGCGCGTTTGAACCATTGCCTGGCCATAACGCTGTGCTGAACGGCAAACAGACTGAGCAACAGCGCATCAATGATTAGGGCCGAGCTCAGCGGGCCGTTTAAGGTGCCGGTATCAATCGACTTGGGAACGAAAACATTTCCGACGAAGCCAATCGCGTAGAGAAATGTTGCGAGGAAGATCAGGTAGCAAATCACTCCATACAGGAAAGCAAAGATTCGACCCATGGCTGGAATCTCCCTTCTTTGTTGTTGTATGACGTACTTACGTCTACAGGGTTGAAGACGCCGGCGAGGTTTCGGTTCGGATTACGGGCGGAGCTTACGTCGCTCCGGGATTGTCGTCAAGGTAGGAATTCAAACAATTCGGCAGCCAGGCGCGCAAAAGCAGCCCGCCGGCCGCTGACGCAGACATGCAAACGGCGCAATGCGATTAGGGGATCGCCCTAAAAACATTGCGCCGTCGTTTTAACCCGATGTCTCACGTTGGTACCCACGCGCAACAGTCAAGTCTATGACGCGGAGTCTAAATCGATGAAAAACCGGCGTCAAGAAAACGACCAAAGATAAAACACACCATCGTCATTGAAAGATTCGTTGCACTGATGAACGGAGATTTTGCAATAAGAATCGAAGCTTTTAATGTGCCCGGCGAAGGGTACGGGCTCAAGTGATTAACTAATACACTCTTCGTTGTTGCACGTTGTCCTTAGTTGCCAACGCAAATCTAGGTTCGACTCTACCGTTTCCGGAAATCAAGGCAGCCACATGTTCGCCGACGGCGGGCCCGTGTTTGAATCCGTGACCTGAACCTCCACCCACCAGCCACACATTTTCGACTGCAGGATGCCGGTCAATCAAAAAATCGCCGTTCGAAGTGTTCTCATATTGGCAGACGCGCATCTCGATCACCGGTGCCTTCGCTAACTCCGGTAGGCGCGCGGCCAGACGGGCCCGCGCAGCAACAAGGCTATCAATTGATACCAGCCGGTCTCCGACATCCGGATCGAAGGGCGGACCGTGTGCATCGATCGCCAGCTTAAAACCGCGGTTGTCGAGATTCGGAATGCCATAAACGAGATCGTTAAAGTCGATCCAAGCCGGCAACCGCTCCGGCCCGAACCGACTCGAGGCATCGCCTTCAGGAACTCCAAAGAAGAAAACTTCCTGCCTGGTGACGTGAATTAACTGGCCCAGCAGCGCCGGAAAGATCTTTGGCAGCCACGGTCCACAAGCGAAAACGAATTGCTTCGCGAAGATCTCTCCGCCAGAAGTGGTCTTAACGGATTGGCAATTGCGAAATGCCGAGTGGCGATTTGAGTCTTGCTCCATGTTATCAGGTTCAGGAGGCAAGACCGCCTCGTTCGAATAGATAACTCCGGCCGTCGCGGCTTCAGCGACAACTGCTTGCACAGCCTGCCGTGCCAACAAGACGCCGCTATCCGGCTCCAGTATTGCCCAGGAAATCTCACCCGGCTCAAGTTGTGGATAGCGACGGATGAGCTCAGCACGGTCAAGCTGTTCACAACGGATTTGGCATCGCTGAAGCGTCGCACTAGTCGCCTTACAGTAAGGGTCATTATCTCTTGCGAGCCAAAGGATACCCGTCGGTTGGAAGAGGCGAGGGGCTATTTCGGTGCAACCAATGTGATCGAATAGTTCCTGCCAGAGTGCCAGCGAGCGCTTAGCCATGCGCGTGTAAATCTCATCCGGTCCATACCCCATGCGAATCATGCGCGACTCGCCGCCTGAACTTGATCGACTATTTCCGGGCCCGTATGCGTCCACCAGCACCACTTCGGCCCCGGAGCGTCGCAGCTGATAAGCCGTCCACGCGCCAAACACACCGGCGCCAACGACCGCGACATCAAACGTTTTTTTGGTGTGCATGGGAGAACAGTAGACAGCGACAGTAGGCAGTAAGCAGAAAGCAGTAGACAGAATACCAAGCGTGGGTGTTGACGATGCTGGCTTTTCTCCGCGTCAACTTGCTGACTACTATTTACTGTCTACTGTTTCGCTACGGCAAAGTGTACACCGGCGCACTGATCCTGGTTAAGCGTTTTTGCCGTTGTATCCCGATTGACCTGCCGCGTTTGCACATTGCCGAAAAGAGGAACAAGATGCTACTGCATTCTCGCTTCTTGTCGCATCCGCTCTCCTGCTCTTAACGAAGGAATTGATCATGACGCTCGCCAAATATTCCACCCGAAGTCTCGGCTTGTGGAGCTTGTTGTTGGTTTTCTTGTTCATTCCGCAGACAGCTTTCAGTCAAACCGAAAAGTTGGGCATTGTGAAGTACACACCGCCGCCGGGTTGGAACAAGACCCAGAAACAAGAGAACGTGATCGCGTTCAGCACCATGAATCAGACCACTGGTGCGTTTTGCATTATTACGCTTTACGGTGCCACGCCCGGCACCGGAAACCCACAGAATGATTTTACTAAGGAGTGGAACACGCTGGTGGTCCAGAACATGAATGCGGAAGCAAGTCCGCAAACAGAATCGGCAGCGGAGGACGGATGGACGGCAATTGCAGGCGGCGGTGCTGTGGAATTCGGAGGCACTAAGGCCGGAGCCTTTCTGACGGTTATCAGTGGCTTCGGAAGATCAGTCAGTGTGCTGGGAGTTGTCAGTGATCAGAATTGTCTGGGCCAGGTGCAGGCTTTTATTACGGGGATAGAGATGGACAAGACTCTCGCTGCCGCCAGGAGTACAACCGCAGCCAGCCCACTGGCTCTCGATAGTGATGGCAACCTTGTGATCCCGGAACCGACGCGCCAGCTCACCATTGCCGATCTTGTAGGTGAGTGGGGCGATAATCCCGGGCGCATCGCGACCACATATGTTAACCGCTCAGACGGTTCATACGCCGGAACTGATTCGCTTCACTTTACGAGCAAGTGGAGGATCGATGGCAACGGCAGATACACCAATGATTTCTTCGAAGTCAGAAACGGCAAGAAGCTTAGCGATGTGACCACCGGCACGATCACAATAGTTGGTCGGCTTATTTCGATCAGGCACAAAGGCACGGCGAAGTATGTGGTGCGCGGCTGGCTCGAACTACCAGATATGACAATTTTGAAAGTGGCTGGGCCGTGGTACGATAACCAGGAAATTCCCGAGAAGATGTTCAACGACTTCGGTGAATACAGCCGCTTCTTTCTCACTACAAAATGGGTTCGGAAGAAATGAAGGTTCTGTTTGCCGCCTGCTCACCCGCTTTCAGCCAATCACTTGCCGCTAACAACCTCGAAGTGATAATCTCCGCGCATTCTCCGGTTTTTCCCAATTAACAGCACGCGTTTCCCACAGGAGCAAGACATATGAAAACAGCCAGCCGAGTCGCGTCAGGACTAACCATCGCCATTTTGCTCGCCGCTAGTTTGCTGTTCCCATTGTCGACTCCAGGGCACGCAGAGATTGGCCCACTCGATCTTTCCGGGAGTCTCAATGGCGCTCCATATCGAATCCGTGTGCCGGCAAATTGGAATGGAACGCTTTTAGTTTTCGCGCACGGCTACCGGGATAAGGCCGACCATCCGGGCGAAGTAGACAACCGCAATGCCGATATCGCGCCGAGCGCCGCACTGGAGGCGCCCTTGTTGGCCCAGGGTTTCGCCCTGGCCGGCTCTGCCTATCGTGACAACGGCTGGGCGATCGAAGATGCAATTATCGACACTAAGGATCTCGCGGTGTTATTCCGCGAGACAATTGCAAAACCAGATCGCACGATCCTTTGGGCAGTGTCACTCGGAACGATTATCAGTTTTAAAAGCATGGAGCAGTTTGGCGGCATTTACGACGGCGCACTCTGCACCTGCGGCGCGGGTGCCGGCGCCACCCGCATCTGGGACAGCGGCGTTCCGGCCTATCTCGCATACGACATTCTGTTCGGCGTTCCCGCGGGGTGGGGCACAGTCGGTGAGGTGAGAAACGACATCGACTTTGAGAGTGAAGTTTTTCCAAAGCTCTTAGCGGAAGTCGGTAACCCGCTGAACTTTCCTAAGTTTGAATTCATACGTTTGGTTGCTGGAACACCCGGTCGCGGCATCACACCACCACCGCCGCCCAATTTTTATCCCGGCTGGCTGTTTACGGATTTCTTTTTCTTAACCGAAGCGCGTGGCGAATTACAGCGACGCGCCGGCGGTGCGTTTGTTGAGAACGTCGATCATCTTTACAGCCTGACGACTGCTGAAAAGTCTTACCTCTTAAGCTTAGGTATTCCAACTGCGGTCGTCGACGACTGGCTCGCTCAGATGAATGCGCGCAGAAACATTACTGCGGCGCCCGCGGCGCGAAATTATGTGAGACTCAACACCAACTATAACGGCAAGATCAAGCATCCCGTGCTGACTATGCACACCATACTCGATCCGCTGGTCGTGGTAGCAAACGAGTCGGCGTATGCGGAACTCATTACCGCAGCCGGCAGAGGTGACCGGCTATTTCAAACCTATACAAACGGAAACGGTCACTGCGCTTTTACCGGAACACAACTGCTCACCGCGGTCGGGGCAATAGATGTTTGGGTGCGAACTGGAGTGAAGCCGACCAATGCGTTCTTCCCGGCGGCGCTTGGTTTCCTGCCGACGTTCGTTCCACCGCCAATGCTGCAGCCGTAACAAAATAACTTTGGTTGCCAGATCCGGGGGGGCGTCCCGATTACATCGGGACTTACCCTCGGCTACTCTCTGTCACGGCTACGCCGTGAAGCACCTTCTATTTCCCGCTGTCCATATGCCAGCCCGGGTTTACCCATTGACCTTTGCGCAGCACAAAGACCTCAGTGACGCGGCCGGACTGGTTAATTCGTTGGCCGCCGGCTTCCAGCTCGTAGACATAGTTGGAATAGACCACGGCGGTGTTGCCATAAACCTGAATTTCAGTTTTGGGAAACTCGAGCTTGAGAAGCTTGCCGCCGCTCTTTGCAAACTGGGCCGATCCCTCGAAAATCGTTTGCCGGTTTGACCAATCATTATTGCCGCCGGATTCGATAGCTATCGTCTCCTCAGGGATCAGTTTTTCCAGCGCCGCGCGATCGTTTGCGAAGTAAGCGCGCCAGACAGCTTCACGCGCATCGAGCAGACGCTTCTTCATTTGATCAGGCAACGGACGCAGCGTTTGTGTTTGTTCCTCCAGCGATTCCGCATGCAGCGCGGTGTCACTACCGTTTTGGATCCACTTGCCGTCTTGTTTGGTGTAGAAATCAGAAATGCGCAGCACGCGATGGTAGGGACCGTTTGGCGTGTTCGCGTCAACATCAGCCACAAAGCACACAAAGGCCGCGTCGCCTTTAAAGATCATGTCAAACTCGCGCATCTTGTAGCTCTTCATGCCGTACGGACTTTTTGGGTCGACCTGGTTCCAATCCATGTAACCTTCGATGCCTTTGATCATCGTGCGCGAGCCTTCCAGGTAGCCAAGCCAATTGGTTGCGTGCGTCGCCCGCAGCGCCGCCGAGTCCTTCTTGATGAAGGCCTGGAAGATGCTGTCAATGTGGGCGCGAATGGCTTCGCGATCAGCGCCGCGGTCGTCCTGCATGTTCATCGCCTCACCCTTTTCAACTATCGTGAAGCCGGGCGTGATCGAGGTGACTAATACAACGCCCAACACGAATGAGAGACTGGAAAAACCGACGATCCGCAAATTCATCGACGTAACCTCCATAAGTGGAAAAAGTCTTGACGCACGAGAGACTAAATACCACTAGCGGCGCGGGATTGTGAAGGCTGTTGAGTACTCAGTGAACCTAAAGCTTAATCCAGATGAGCATTACGCTACTGCGGCAAAAGTATTTGGAGTGCGCTGACCTGTCAGCGCTTTGGTCGGCCGCGACTTGTCGCGGCCCGGTCCGGCTGAGCGTGGGGTATGAGTGCGGCGTCAAGCCGCCGCAGACCAAACGCGCTGACTGTTTCGCGCACTCCAAAAATGCCGCTACCGCGAGCCTACTGACCTCGTGAGATCGAGAGGTCAATCTTTTGGAACCGAGCATTGGTTCGCGCGTGGAACAGGTAAACCGGACAGCCTTCGTGCGCCTGCATGACCGTTGATAATTGATCCGCAAATAAGGAGAATCCATCATGTCGAAGAAAATGTTGCTGCTCTTCGTTTTGAGCCTGGCTTTTATTGCTTCCGCGTCGAGCCTTAATCTCTCCGCCCAGACTGCCCTGACCGGCGAATGGACAGCCTCTCTTGACGATAAGGGCGACAAGATCCATTTGAACTTTGGTCTGCGCGACGAGAAAGCAGGCAAGGCCAACAAACATCAGTTTGGTCAAACTTACGACTTTGCTGAATTGGGTTTGACCCGTACACAAGTCCTGAGTGGTGGTCCGGTCAAATTTAGTCTCGCGCGCGAAGCCGGCAACATTGACTGCGAGGGCACGTTTCAAAACAGCAAGGGCTCCGGCACGTTTCGCTTTACTCCGAATCAGGCTTTTGTGTCAGGAATGAAGAGCCGAGGTTTCGACTTCGAAAAATACTCGCGCGACCACGACGATTCCGCGGGCGAAAACAAAATTTTTGCGGCCGCCGCGTTGAATGTCACCACTGCCCTTGCCGATGACCTGGCTAGCGCGGGTTTCAAACTCGATATCGATGACCTGTTCAAAGCCGCCATCTTCAAAATCGACTCGAGCTTCATGCGCGAGATGGCCGCCACCGGCTTCCCCAACCTGCAAATGGAGGATCTGGTCAAAGCGCGCATATTCAAAATCGACGCCGAGTTTGTCAAACAGGTAATCCAAATGGGTTTTGGCAAGCAGACCATGGAAGAGCTCGTGAAGCTGCGCATTTTCAAGGTTACGCCGGAGTTTATTGCGGAGATGCGCAATGAAGGTTTGAATGACCTTTCAATTGAGGATGTGGTGAAGCTGCAAATCTTCAAGATCGATTCTGAGTTTATCCGGCAGGCAAAAGCTGACGGCGTGCCGCTTCAAGTCGAACGGCTCGTGCAGCGACGGTTGGGAGTTGATCGAAAAAGAGCGCTGTAGGAAGCAAAGAGCAAACAGTAAACAGCAAACAGCAAACAGCAAACAGCAGACAGCAGAAAGCTGACAGTAGTCAGTAGTCAGTAGATAACACCCGGGCGCACCGCTCGTTGTCCAATATCTACTGACTACTGACTACTGACTACTGACTACTGACCGCTCACCGCTGTTTGCTGTTTGCTGTTTACTGTTTGCTATTTGCTTCTTACAATCGAAGCATGCCCGCTGTCACAAACCCCCAACAGACTGCTGCCGTGCTCGTTGTTGACGAGGACAGGAAGGCGCGCGAAAAGCTGAGCAGTATTTTTTCTGCAGCCGGCTATCGCACACTGACCGCGGAAGACACGACGGCTGCGCTTCGTTCACTTCAAAAAACAGCTTGCGATCTGATCGTGATCGATTTAGCGCTGCCGGACCTCGACGGACTTGCACTCTGCCGGCTCCTTCGCGCTCAGCCCGCGACCAGCAAATTGCCGGTAATCATTATTTCCGATAGCGACACGGAAAACGGGAGGTTGGAAGCGTTTGCAGCCGGCGCGGACGACTATATCGTCAAGTCGTCTCCAGATGCCGAAATTCTCTCCCGCTCGACCGCCCACTTACGCGCGGCGCAACGAGAGTGGGCGTTGATTGGCAGCAATCGTGAGCTTACGTTTCTCGCTGATTTGGGTCGCGGGTTGTTGCGAACGCTGGACCCCGACCAATTAGTGCGGCGCGTAGCCGGCGCAACCTATGAAGGAACCAGCGCCACGCTCTGTGCAGCGTACTTAAGCGTCAACGACACGACCGAGGCAGTTTGTGTTTTCGATCGAGAGGGAAGCGCGGAAGGTTCCGCGCTGCTCCGCGTTCCTCAGTTAGACAGGTGGCTGAACGCCTCTACCGCTTCGACCATCACGCCTTTGCTCGTCGACAAGACGAACGAGTTCTTCCTTCATGATGAAGGACATGAAGTCGAGTATGCCGCGCCGCTGAGGTTCGGCGGTCGTGCCAGGGGCGCGCTGATCGCTGCCTTTGATAGGCGCGAAGACTGCGACGACACTGTCTGCCGACTGGTTGACGCGGCGGCACAACAAGCTGCCCTCGCTGCCCACGTCTCGAGTCTCTATCAGGCGGCACGCGATGCCTCTGCCAATCTTGCCATTGAAGTCGATCGGCAAACGGCGGAGGTGCAGGCGCAGCGGCGCTTCATTGAAGCAATCATCGACAGCTTGCCTTTGTCGCTTTATGCAATCGATCGCAACTACGAGATTGTCGCCTGGAACCGCAACCGCGAACTCGGGGAACTCGGTATTCCGCGTGGCGCGGTGTTGGGTAAAAATATTTTCGGCGTATTGACGCGTCAAAAACGCGAGTTACTCGAGGCCGAGTTTGCTCGCGTCTTCCAGACTGGAGAAATTCAGCGGCTCGAACATACCAGTCTGACGCCGAACGGAGAGATGAAGCATTGGTTGATCAGCAAGATTCCCATGTGGATTGATCGCACTGGCGTAGTGTCGCATGTAATCGCCATCGGTGAAGAGACAACCGCACGCGTTGAAGCGCATCGCGCCGTTGCTCGGGCCGAAAAACTTGCGGCAATCGGGCGCCTGGCGTCCGGAGTCGTTCATGAAATAAACAATCCGCTGGCCACGATTTCAGCCTGCGCAGAAGCGCTCGAATCGCGGGTGAGCGAAGGCGAGTTTAGTGAATCGAAGGCGCTCGACGATCTGCGCGAGTATCTGGGATTGATTCGCAGCGAAGCTTTTCGTTGCAAGATGATCACCAACGGCCTGCTTGACTTCAGTCGCACGCGGGCCACCGAGCACGTGCTGGTGAACCTTGCCGATGTAATCGCGTCAGCCGCGCGCCTGCTGTCGCATCAGCAACGCGGTGACAAAGTGGAATTTCAGATCGACGCGCCCGCCGACTTGCCTCAGGTTTCCGGCGACGCAGGACAATTACAGCAGGCGGTAATCGCGCTCGCTACCAACGCGATTGATGCGATGCCGGAGGGCGGCGTGCTAAGAATCGGCGTCCACACAAATGGGAACAGCGTGCTGGTAGAAGTCAGTGATAGTGGCGTTGGTATTCCAGAGGAAAATATTTCCAGAATATTTGAGCCCTTCTTCACTACCAAAGAAATCGGAAAAGGCACCGGTCTCGGCCTGGCGGTTTGTTATGGTATCTTAACGGAACATGGCGGCAGTCTTGACGTGCAGTCTACTCCTGGAGTCGGCACCACTTTCACGATTTCGCTTCCCGCAATAAGCAGCGACGGAGAACAGTAGGATTGAGCGAACAAAGAGCAGCACGAATTCTGATCGCGGAAGACGAAGCCAACCTTCGTTTGGTGCTGCAGAAAGAATTGGAGCGGCTGGGTTATCGCGTTCAGGCCGCGCCGGACGGCGACGCAGCCCTGCGCAAGCTCGAAGAGAGCAATGTCGATGTGTTGCTGTGTGACATCAACATGCCGCGCATCGACGGTATGGAGGTTTTGCGTCGCGTCCATGAGCGACCCAATCCTCCGGAAGTGATCATGCTGACCGGCCAGGCGACCGTGGAAACGGCTGTCGAAGCCATGAAGCTTGGCGCCTACGACTACCTCACAAAACCCTACAGCATCACGGAACTGGATGTGCGTGTGAGACAGGCGGCGGAGAAGCGTCGCTTGCGCGTGGACAATCTTCGTCTGCGCGAGCAACTGGCGCGACAGTCGGGCTTGCCCGAGATCGTGTCTGTGTCACCGGCGATGACAGAAGCGGTGCGACTGGTTGAGCGCGTCGCTCCGTCCGAGGCGTCTGTCCTCATCACAGGCGAGTCAGGAACCGGCAAGGAACTTATTGCGCACGCCATTCATCGTTTGTCGACGCGCGCGGATGGTTCGTTCATCGACATCAACTGCGCAGCGTTTCAGGAATCTCTGCTGGAGTCGGAACTTTTTGGTTACGAGGCGGGCGCATTTTCGGGAGCGAAGGGGCGCAAGCTCGGATTGATTGAACTGGCTGATGGTGGGACTTTGTTTCTCGATGAGGTCACTGAACTACCCGCTCAGCTTCAGGCGAAACTACTGCGCGCAATTGAGACCAGAACGTTTTTCCGTGTGGGTGGAGTGCGCAAGGTTGAAGTGAATGTGCGCATCGTGGCTGCGACCAACCGCAATCTGGAGTCGGTGGTCGCGAATGAATCGTTTCGTTCCGATCTGCTTTATCGCATCAACGGTTTCCAGATTGACCTCGCGCCGCTGCGTGAACGCCCTGAAGATATTGAACCGCTCGCGCGTTATCTACTCAATCATGTTGGCGGCGCTACCAAACCGGAACTCGAGCCGGAAGCGCTGGAAGCGTTGCGCGCTTACAGTTGGCCCGGCAACGTGCGCCAACTAAAAAATTGCCTGGAGCGCGCAGTGATTCTCTCGAACGATGGCCGTATTACGGTTAGGGAATTACCTCCCGAGGTAGTGCGGCCTTCAGTTCCGACTGCGGTCAGCGCCGGTGTCGCGCCACCGGGCGCACAGGGTCCGGCGCCCGACGGCAGCCCAGGCGCTTTTGTTTCAAGCGCCGCTTCACCTACCTCGTTGCGCGATGTCGAACGCCAGCAGATTCTTGCCGCCCTCGAGCAAACCGGATGGCATCGAGGCAAGACCGCCGAAATCCTCGGCATCTCTCCATCTACTCTCTATCGTCGCCTGCGCGACTACAACCTCGAACACCGCAACGGCTAGCATTAGCTGAAATGTAATCGCATCTCGATACATATAAATTGGAAGTTCGCGAAACTCTATTCGCAAATCAGTGTCCGCAAATCTGTTGACTTTTTTATTGCACGGAGAGTACTCTGCGGGCGTTCTCATCAAAGGCTGTATTCGCAGGGCCTCTGCTACTCCTTGCACATTCGAAAAAGTCCACCTGCGATATTTGGCGGGTTTTTGCCATGACTCTCACGTTTCGCTACATCTCAGTTGTCATATGCTTTCTGGTCATCTCGCTTCTGGCGGCGCCGATTGTTCGGGCTGATAACGGAAACGAAGAGCTTCCCGAAGTACAGCAAGAGGATGCCTGGCTTAATGACGTACCCTGTAAAGACCCCGAAGGATTGTTCTACATCAACCATCGCCGGTTTCAGCTTTGTTTCAGATTTGATCCCAGCGAACTTCAGGTGAAGCCGGGAAGCGTGGAATTCTGGCCGACGATCCATCTCGACAGTTACACACAGACAACAAATAAAAACCTTACCGATATTTCTTTGACAGTCAATCACCCGGAGGATCATCCAGGCCTGGATCTTGACACCGGCAAGGCCCTGCCAGAAGGAGAAACACAAAAGCTCACTGATTTGACTTCAATTAGGAAATTCGTAATCAAGATTGGAATAAAGAATGCGCGATCAGATAAGTATCCGCTTTCCCTATCCTTAATGTCTGATACTGACGCCGCCGACCGTCTCCTCGAGTATCGTTTACCGGTGCTGGCCGCGGATAAGCGTTCTGTTGTGGTCGAGAGGATCCCGCCCGCAAATGAGATTGAATGCTGGGCCGGCAAAAAATGTTCGGACCTGGAAATACGTTTTACAAATTCGCTTCCTTATAAACTGACGATCACAAAGGTCACTATCAGATCCAAAGACCTGCTGGATCCCAATTCCGTTTCCTCTGACAATTCACCGCTTGAGCCAAATTCTGAAAAGGACGTGACCTTTTACATAAACGCAAACTCAATGACATTCCCCCGAGTGTTCAGCGGTTTCGGCAAACCTCAACTGACAATGAAGATTGAATATGAGGATGAGCACAAAAGGCCGCTTCAATCCGAAACTACTATGGAGTTTCAGATAAAACCAAATGTGCTGGTCATTATTATTCTTCTATTGTTAGGTGCGGCAGTCGGCACGATTGTCCGAATCGATCTGGGCAGATTACAAAGGGCGGGCGTGATTTCCCGAAAAGAGAGGTTGATTTTTGCGGGAACCACTTTTGCCAGCGGTATTCTGGTGTGCGCTATCGCACTATTCGCAAACATCAAGCTTGTTGTGCTCAACGATCAGAATTCCTACTCTGCATGGGATCCAAAGATATTGTTTTTTACCGCATTGATCGCGACCGTGAGCGGCCTGCCAATCCTTTACGCTTACATGAGAATTCCTCGGCAGGCCGGCGCCGGCGGATCTACCCAACAACGACAGCAACCGCAACCACCGGAGACTCACCAACAACCGTAACTATGTCATGAGTTTTATTTTGAAAGGTTCAGCAGATGGCTGGTAAACCGTCTTCATCAAATCGATCAATAAGGAATCTCGCGACCTTTGGACTTGCGATGGCGCTGTGCTTGAGTGCATGCATGCTGGTGGCGAGGGGTCAAGGTACTGCCGCGCAATTGTTAAAAGAAGGTACTTCCTATCAGAGTGCCGATGATACTAGTGATCGCGCCGTCGACTTATATCGGCAATTGATTAGGAAGTATCCGAAATCGCCTCAGGCTGAGTCGGCGCAATTCTTTATGGGAAGTTACTATCAAAGAAAATTCTTCATACTGGAACAGCGGGCTAAAGTTCAGGATTGGGGTTTCATGAATAGGGCTGAAGAAGAGTTGTATGCATATGTGTGGAAATACCCTAAAGGCTCTTACTTGGCGGATGCCTATCATGTGCTGGCAGTAAGCGCATTCCGGCGGGGATACAAAGCTACCGCCACAAGTTTATGGGGCAAGATGAAGCAAGCTGCGGAAAAGGATCCAAAGGTTTACATTTTCCCACTGAACTGGTCGTACGGTACCGATGATGTGATCAAAGGGTATTGCGACACTGCCTCTTTGGCTACCGCCAGTGTCAAGGCAATGCATGATGAGTGGTCGTTTGATAAAGCAATGACTGCCTTGACCAATTGGGGGCGTAAAAATTGCCACTAAACGCCTGCATCCACTCGTTAACACCAGCAGCAAGCAACGCTTAAAGATTTCGCTAACCTCAATTCCCCGGCATCACTGCTTTCGGTGAGGTGCGCGGTTTGTTGAAGGGCGACGTGGCCTTCCAGGCGGGCTGCGAGTCGGCGTTTGCGACTCGTAGGCCGATTACCATTCCCAGTTGGGCCAGCGTTCGTGGGCCAGTCCAATCCCAATCCGGCTTTACCGTGTCGCTGGGCGAGTGATAGTCAGTCGCCATCCATTTCTTTGCGCGTGCTATCCACACGGCCTCGTCACCCGCGGGCGCACCGAGCAGCATTAACGCCGGCACACCTTTCTTCACAAACGCATAGTGATCGGAACGAACAAAGGCATTCTCTTCCGGCATAGGATCGGGCGTCACGATGTTGCCAGTCGCGGCGGCGACATCTTCAAAAATCGTTCCCAGATCAGAATGTTCCGCGCCGAACCCGACCACGCGTTTCACCGGACCGTAAATCTCTGTGCCGATGCCATCGAAATTAATATCAGCCGCAACTTTGTCGAGCGGCCAGGTTGGGTGTTGGACCCAATATTCCGAGCCGAATAATCCATACTCCTCTCCGGTCACCGCCAGGAAAATGATTGAGCGACGCGGACGTGCCGCCGGTTTCGGAAAGGCTTTGTTGAACGCTTCAGCAACCGCAGTGATGGTAGCCACACCGAGTGCGTTATCGGCGGCGCCGGGGAATATACGGCCGTCGCTCTCGATTCCATAGGCATCGTAATGCGCGGAATATACCACCGCCTCTTCCTTCAACTTTGCATCAGAGCCTTCCATGACTGCGACCACATTGCTGCTGGTTGTCTCATCGCGTTTGAAACGCAGCGCAAGCGTCGCTGATTTGCCGAGTTCGCGCGAAACTGTTTCGCCGGCTTTGGCCTTCGCCAAAGTTTGCGCGTAGGTCATATCTGAACCGGCAAAGGCTTTTTCCATCGTTGCATCACTGACGATCAAAACCGGCGGAATCGTAAAAGGGGGCGCTTGCTGAGTAGCCAAACTTACGCGCCGACGAGAGAGATAGTTTGAGATCAACGAATAAGGTTGAGCGCCCGAGCCGGCATTGCCGACGATCATCGCCACAGCGCCACGCCCGAAGATGTTCATTCCACGCGCCTGCGGATTTGTCGCGCGTTTCCACGCAGCTGCATCTACACCGTCAGGTTGTCCGCCGGTAATCATCACCACCTTGCCTTTGAGATCGAGGCCGGCGAAGTCGTCACGCTTCAGCTCGGGCGAGACCACGCCGAAACCGGCAAACACAATACTTCCCGAGGCGTCAACTTTTTCGGAACTATAGGGCGGCAGGATGACAAAGTCTTCGCCATGCTTGAGTGCCGCGTCACCGATTTTCACTGAGGTCTCGGCTAACACCTGTGCCGATTTGAATTTGATCGGCTGAAGATAGGTACCGTTTTCAC
Source organism: Pyrinomonadaceae bacterium (assembly GCA_035941655.1). GTDB lineage: Bacteria > Acidobacteriota > Blastocatellia > Pyrinomonadales > Pyrinomonadaceae > PSRF01. The sequence continues at coordinate 25,448 of DASZDU010000104.1, forward strand.
CGGCCGGCTTGAGTCCAAGCTTTGCAAAACGATCAGCTATGTACTGCGCGGCGCGGTCAGCGCCCGGCTGTCCAGTGCCGCGACCTTCGAACTGCGGCGAGCTCAAGGCAGTGGTTACCTCCCGTATTGTTTCGAGTTTGACGCGGTCTGTTGCTTTTTTCTCGGTCGCGTTCAGGGTTGCAACCGGCTTCGAGGTCGCGACCGCAACGGAACTCGATTTTTGTTGCCACGCCAGCGCAGAAGATGAGAGCAGACTAATCGCGAGCGCTATTGAGAGAACACCAGAGACAAAGGCGCGGTATTTGTAATCGTTACGAGAAAATGGATGCATTAAATGTTTGACTCCTAATCTGAATGGTTAGACGTGGAAAGAGTATACGCGAGAGAGCCGGGAATGGTTCTGTGAGCAGAAGAGTGAAAAGTGAAAAGTGAAGAGTGAAAAGTGAAAAGTGAATAGCAGAGCCGTCGCGCTTTTTACCCGTATTACCTGGGGTTCCGCTGTGCTCCACCCCAGACTTTACGCCGTCGCCTGCTCCGCAGGCTGGGAATGAACCTGGGCTTCTTTCAGTTTCTTGCGATCGATTTTGCCGCGATCATTTTTCGGGAGAGAAGGAACGAATTCAATCCAGCGCGGATACTTGTAAGGCGCCAGGTGAGACTTGACGAAGTTTTTCAGTTCATCGGCAAGCGTATTTGCCGCCCCAGCAGACTGCTCGCTGGTGCTTCGGCTTGAGTTGGGACGTTGGACATTGGACGTTGGACTTTGGACAGCTGCGAATTCTTCACGAAGCACGATGAAGGCTTTTGGTTTGACAAGACCGTCGTCCGCTTTCGCGCCGATTACGGCGCATTCAAGTACAGCTTCGTGCTGTAACAGACAGTTTTCAATTTCCACCGGAGCCACAAAGATACCCGACACTTTCAACATGTCGTCGGTGCGTCCGTGATACCAATAATAGCCCTCTTCGTCGACATGAAATTGGTCGCCAGTTGTGCACCAGTCTCCGGCAAAGGTCTGTTTCGATTTCTCATGAGAGTTCCAATAACACAGTGCAGCGGAGTCACCTTTGATTTTCAATGTTCCCATTTCATTTGTCGAAACTTCATTGCCTTCCGCGTTAACTATCTTCGCTTCGTAACCTTCAACGATCCGGCCCAGACTACCTGGTTTCACATCGCCCGGCCGATTGCTGATGTAGATATGAAACATTTCCGCCGATCCGATGCCATCACAAATTTCCACGCCCAGACTTGTGTTCCAGCGTTCGTAAAGCTCTACGGGCAAGGCTTCACCCGCCGAATAACAAAAACGGAGGCTGGACAGGTCGCGACGGGCCGCGTCAGGCGCATTCAGCATCGCGTTAATCATCGTCGGCACCGTGGTAAGTATCGTTGGGCGATATCGCTCGATAACTTCGAAGAGTTTTTCTGCAGTTGAGCGTTCAGCGAAAAGCGCAGTCGCGCCGCCCACCGCGAAGGGAAACAGGAGATTCGTTCCGGTAGCGTAACCGAAGAAAAGCTTGGGCACCGAAACCGTCAAATCGTTTTCATTCACTCCCATCGTCCGCTTTGCGAAGACTTCAGTGTTGAAAGGCAAATCGTGTTGCAAGTGCACGGCGCCCTTTGGGTTGCCGGTCGAACCGGAACTGAACAACCAAATCGCGATGTCGTCTCGATGAGTATCGGCGGCAGCACACTCGTCGGATTGTGACTGCGTGATTGTGGCAAAAGAAATTTGACTGGCATTGCCGATGCTGGTGGGGACCGGGCAGTCGGGAAGGGGGCTTGCCCCCGCCGCGCCCACTACCAGAACGGCCCGAAGATAGCGCGCATCGGCTGCGGCTTGGTTGAAAGTGTTCAGCAGTGATTCATGAACAATTGCGACTCGCGCTCGTGTGTATTCGAGATAATATTTGTAATCCGCGGCCGGCAAGAGCGGATTCACCATCGAGATAATGGCGCCGATGCGTGCGGCACCAAACCATGTCCAGACAAACTCCGGACAATCCGGTAAAACGATTAGCACGCGGTCTTCCATCTCCGCGCCGAGTTCGCGCAGGGCGTTGCCTACACGATTCGACCTGCGTGCTGTGTCGCCGTAGGTGTAGGTTTGATCTTCGAAGTAAAGGCAGACTTTGTGTTCGCGACCTTCCTCAAGATTGTGGTAGAGGAAGTAGTCGGCCATGTTGAAGTGTTCAGGAAAATCGGGGTTCATTGAGCTCCCACTTATTTTCAAGATCATGGCTTCTTGATCAGGACCAGAAATCAGATGTCATTGCGTCAGCGGGGAGTTCTTTGATCTTATTGTCAGCTTTCAACGCTCAGATTCTGTTCCAGAAATTGATCAAGCCGCTCCTGGTCAGTCTCATCAACCAGGGTGAATTTCACGGCAAAGCCTATCTCATCTGCCTCGTCTACGACCTGGGCCCAGACCTGGATTTGCTCATCATGCGGCAGCAGGATATCCAAACGGATAAGTTCTTTCGCCTTCACCTTTCCGCCACTCAGCACAAAGCAGCCGCTCTTGCTCAGGCTCGTGACCTCGGCTTCACGCCGACCAAGGTCGCCTTCCCACCGGACTCGAAGATTCACTTTTGCTCGCGGCGCTTGTCTGCGTTCTGTTGACACTGAGACCCGGTTTGTTTTGATTGCCGGTGCTGAAGATTTGCTGGGTTGAGCCGGCTCTGGCTGTGGCTCCGGCTCTGGCTCAGGCCCGGGCTCTGCGATGGGAATGTTGTCGGGTTTAACCTCACTTTTGGCAAAGGGACAACCGGCCTCGCCGTGTTGAGTGTCAAGATAAGTGCGTGCTTCCCAAAGCTCGGGGAAGAATTTTTTGTCGAGCGTCGTGCGCAGGTAGCCCACGCCTTCGGAGCCGCCCGTACCGCGCTTCGTCCCCACCATTCGCTCTACCATCTTGATGTGATGCGAGCGCCAGAGCGAGAAATACTCGTCGTGTTCCAACAAAGCTTCTGCAAGTTGAAACTCTTCGTGGTGCTCATCGAAGTGCGTCAGAATCTCCAGCACCGCCTGGGTGCGTTTTCCGTAACGCCGCAAGCGTTCCTGTTCATCGTTGGTATCTTCGTTACCCGGAGCATCCAACCCGCGCTGCCGTAGTGATTGATAGAACGCATCGCCCAAAGAACCTGCTGCGAAACGCTTTTGCAAACGGTCGTGCGCGAATTGATCTATGCGAAACTCGTCCAGCATGCTCTGATGTTTGAGTCCCGAGGCAAACTCAATCTCCCGAAATTGCATTGACTGGAAACCGCTGGCCGGGTTCAGTTGATCACGAAATGCCAGGAAGCTGATCGGCGACATTGTTTCCAAAATATGAATCTGGTTCACCAATAATTTTTCGATTTCAACCACGCGGCGTAGAGTGCGTCCGGCAGCCGCAAGCCGATCCTCATTCATCATCAGTATGGCTGCGTCGATTTCGTGCAGAATTTGTTTGAACCAAAGCTCGTAAGCCTGGTGGATAGTGATGAAGAGCAGCTCGTCGTGATGTTGCGGATCCGAGAGACAGTCCTGCAAGCCGATCAAGTCCGCGACGCGCAGGTATTTGTTGTAAGAAAGGGGAGCGTTGCTGCCGTAGTCTTTAGTCATAAGCATGAAGGATGAAGGATGAAGGATGAAAGGTACGAGAGAAGGACATTCATCCTTCCACCTTCATCCTTTATCCTTTCAAAAGGCTGCCCCGGCAACTTCATGAACCGCGAACGCGCGCGTGTCTCGAATGATCTTCATTTCGCGAACTACCAATTCCAGTTCCTCATCGCTTGTATAGAAATGCGGCGAGATGCGCACTCCTGCGCCCGGCCGATAGTCAACTATGAACTCACGTCGTATGAGTTCTTTCGCGATCGCGGCCGCATCTTCATGTGCGACGGTGATGGTCCCTCCGCGCGCGCTTTTATCTCTGGGACTGGTCACATTGAATCCCGCTTCTTCCGCCAACGCAATCAAGCGTTCCGTTTGCCGAGTGCTCTTGCGACGAATATTTTCGACTCCAATTTCATTAATAATTTTGTAGCCTGACTGGGCGGCGTAAAGCGCTGGAATTGCTGGCGAGCCGTGCAGAAAGCGGCGAATGTCCGAGGCGTAACGCAACTCGGTCTCGAAAGCGAAAGGCTCTTCATGTGCCATCCAGCCTGTCGTTTTAGGTTGCAGTTGCGGCTGCAAATCAGGACGCACATAAAGATAGCCCGCACCGGGTCCGCCGCATAACCACTTAACAGAACCGCCCGTAGCGAAGTCTACGTTCAACTCATTGACGTCGAACGGCACTGTACCGGCTGATTGATAAGTATCGAGCACAACCATGGCGCCCACCTCATGCGCGCGCTCTGTAATCGCCTTCGCATTTTGCAGGAAACCACTTTTAAAAAGTACGTGCGAGAAGGGAACGAGTAATGTTTCTTCATCGATGGCCGCGAGAAAGCGTTCGAGCGGAACCGTTATACCGTCGTCCGACGCGACCGTTTCAATTCTCAGCTTACCATCGCGCGCGTGGGCTTCGTAGACATACATCACGGAAGGGAAGTTCAGTTCTGAGTAAACAATCTTGTTTCGTTTGGGCGTAGGCTCGAAACACGAAAGAATCAGCGATTGACAGATCGAAACGTTCTGGTGCATGACGACACTGCCAGCGCGCGCGCCGATGATTCGCGCAACTTCATCGCCGACGGTTACCGGCATGTCCCACCAGCCTTCGGCCCAGGCACGCACGCCGCGCGTGGCCCACGACTCGGCATAATCGTGTAGCCGCGCGTAAGTTTCCCTGGGCATGGCCCCAAGACTGTGGGAGATCAGATAGACAGTCTTGTCCAGAATGGGAAACTCACTTCGCCATTTCAGAAGCTCGTCAGTCAAAAGGTTGCTCCGTTGAATTCGTTAGTTGCTTTCAATTTACCATAAGAATCCTAATCTTTCTCTTATTGCCAGCGAGGGATACTGATGTGGTTTGGCGATCGACCTGGGTGTGAAGTCAGTACCACCTCGCGATAGCGGGTGGGTTATTACGGAACCGAGAGCGGTAGCGCCGGATCCTGGAAGCAACTTCAAGGATAAGTGGTCTGCATGCCTATATCATTAGTAAAGTAAACTCTCGCATCCGGCGCTACCGCGCTCGGTTCTGTAAAAACCCACCCGCTGCCGCGAGGTGGTACTGACTTCATCCCCCGCCTGACGTGCTAAAGTGAACTCGGATCATGTGGAAATTTAAGAACCCGATCAAGCACACAATTCCCGTCACGCGCTGGCCCACGACGGCGGAGGCGGCGCGTTCGCTGCTTTATCAACCTATCAAAATCGGTCCGATACAAGCGAGCAGTCGCACCTGGGTGCCGGCGATGGTTCCCTGGCGTGCCACGGAAGACGGCTTCGTCACGCAGGCCAACCTTGATTGGTATCGCCGGTTTGCGAGTGGCAGACCTGGTGTCCTGGTAGTTGAAGCGACTGGTGTTCGCGATATTCCCAGCGGCCCATTGTTGCGCATTGGTCATGATCGATTCATTCCCGGACTTAAGCAGCTGGTGGAAACGGTTCGAGAAGCGAGCGACGGGCAAACGAAACTATTCATCCAGATCATAGATTTCCTGTCCGTCAAGCGTCGTCCTGAAAAAGAAAAATATTTCGCGCGCTTCCTGCAGGTCACTGACAAACACCGATGCGCGCTCGCCGAGGTAACTGAAGACGACGGCTGGCTGGACGCGATCGAGTCGAAGGTGCGCGAGCGTCTTAAAGGCGCGACTGACGCAGAACTGGATCAAATACTTGACGCACGTGAGTTGGAATCACTTCGCTTTGGTTATCGCGAACACGTGACGGACATGCATCTGCCGCACGTTAAGGAGTTGCCGCAGGTGTTACCCAAAATTTTTGCTGACGCCGCGCGGCGCGCGCGCGAAGCCGGTTTTGATGGCGTCGAGCTGCATTATGCTCACGCCTACACCATGGCGGGATTTCTAAGCGCACTGAATGATCGCAATGACGGCTACGGCGGCCCGCGTGAAAACCGCTTGCGTCTACCCGTCGAGGTATTTCAGGAGGTGCGCAAAGCAACTGGATCGGATTACACCGTTGGTGTTCGTTTCCTCGCTGATGAAGTAATCGCCGGCGGCAATCGAATTGATGATGCAATCTATTTTGGCGTTGAGTTTGCTCGCGCTGGCTTTGATTTTCTTTCGCTTTCCAAAGGCGGAAAATTTGAAGACGCGCAACAGCCGAAGGTTGGACAAGCGGTCTATCCCTACACCGGACAAAGCGGGTATGAATGTATGCCCACAGTTCTTTCTGACGCAACCGGTCCGTTTGGCCGCAGCGTGCCCTTGGTTGGCGCGATCAAACGGGCGGTCAACGAAGCTGGATTTGAAACGCCGATTGTGGCCACGGGCGGTATTACGACTTTTGAACAGGCCGAGTCGATTCTTCACAACGGACAGGCTGACATCGCGGGCCTTGCTCGCCAGGCGCTGGCCGATCCCGATTGGTTTGTAAAAGTAAAACTAGGACGCGGTGAAGAAATCAGGCGTTGCACTTACACAAACTATTGCGAGGCCCTCGATCAGGCGCATCGAGCCGTTACTTGTAAGCTTTGGGATCGCGTGGATTTGGATGAGCCCGGGATCGCTACCGTCGACGAGGGACGTCGCAGATTGCTGGCGCCTGATTGGAAGGCGGGGTAAGCAGTAAGCAGTAAGCAGTAAGCAGAAACGAAAGCGATTCTCCATTTTCATTTGATGTTTTTCATTTGCCATTGAAGTGATTCGTTATCGTTTCCATTTTCCATTTTTAATTTTTCATTTGTCATCGCCTGAGAGTAGCCTCCTAGAACGACGACGAATTACTCCAATGGAAAATGAAAAATATCAAATGACAAATGGAAAAATTCTGTTCTTTTTCACTGCCTTGTGCCCTACTGCCTGCTGCTCCCTGCCTTCTGCGCCTCGTACCTTGCTATGAATCCCGGGTCCCGGCGTTTCAAATCCTCATAATCCACTCGGCCGCTGCGCGTCATCAATGCAAACGCCAACTCAAGCGGACTCAAATTCATATACTCGCGCGCGTTTTCGAACCAACGCATGCTGTCATAAGCCGCGGCTTGATACGCTGCGATTACAGGCTTGCGGGTTGACTCGAATCGCTTCAACGCATCCTCAATCGTCTCTGTTGTTTCAAAGCATTCGAAGAGGGCGATGGAATCTTCGAGTGCGAGCTTGGTTCCTGATCCGATCGAGAAATGTGCAGTGTGCAGAGCGTCGCCAATCATTACCACGTTTTCGAAAAACCATCCCTCATTTTTCACTAACAGGAAGTTGATCCATTTCGAATTGTTTGAGAGCAGCGGTTGTCCCTGCAGGTCCTGGGCAAATACTTGCTCGAGGTAGAGCCGTGTTTGTTCTTCACTCAGCGCCGAGAACCCGGCCGCGTTCCACGTTGCCGCATCGCATTCGATAATGAACGTGCTGGTGGTCTGGTTAAACTTGTAAGAGTGCGCGGCAAACACACCCGCGTCATTCTCGCGAAAAGTCAGGGTGAGGCCATGGAACAAACGGTTCGTGCCGTACCAAATGTAACGATTTGGACGCACATCCAACGTCGGCCGGAACTGTTCGGAGTAGTGCTTTCTCGCGGTGCTGTTGACGCCGTCGGCCGCCAGCAGTAAATCGCAGTTAGTGCGTAAGGCATCAACGTCAGGAATCTCGGTTCTGAAAAGTAACTGCACGGCTAACTCTTCGCAGCGTCGCTGTAGAATCTTGAGGAGCTGAAGACGAGCGATGCCGGAAAAGCTGTTGCCATGGATTGAAATCTTTTCATCTCCATGCACCACGTCAACATTGTCCCAGGCCTCAAACGCACGGGTGATTTCCGCGTGTGACTCCTCATCAGCAGCCCGCAGGTTTGCTAAAGTCTTTCCGGAAAAGACTACGCCCCAACCAAACGTGTCGTCAGGGCCATTGCGTTCGTAGACGGTAATGTCGTGCGAGGCGTTGGCCTTCTTCATGAGAATGGCGAAATACATTCCCGCCGGCCCGCCGCCGATGATGCTGATCTTCATTTGTTTAGCTGTCGCGCGACTCGTCTTTGGCTTCTGTAAATGCCTTATCAAGCAGATCCGCCACGCCGAGTCTTTCGGACCACTCCGCCAAATAGACAAGATCGAGTCTGGTTGCAGATGCTCCAATAATACCAACGACATCTCTCCACTGATTGTTTGAGACTTGCCCGCCCGCGTTATACCAGCGAAGCTTTGCAAGTACGGTGTCCTCCGCGGTAGCGACATAAATCTTCTGTTCAAGGTCAGGAGCAATCTCTTTAAGCTCACGTCGTTCGAGCTGCTTTTTCGAAAACTCATCTGATTTGGGAATAAAGATGTCGACTTTGAAAACCGAGTCGAAGTGAATCGCATTGAACGACTGTTGTCGACCAATCGCCTCACGCACCGCATGCTCATCGACATAGAAGCTACCTTGAAGAGCATTGAGGAGAGGAATAACCTGCCCTGACTTTAGATCGGCCAAGATATCGATGTCGGCCGTAGAGCGATACATGCCGTGCATTGAGCTGGCTAAAGAGCCGACCAGAACATATGTGATTTGTTGTTGCTCGAGGACACTCGCAACGAGGGACAGGACTTTGAACGGGCTTTCCATCCGTTTTCTTTAGTAGCCTTCCAGCTTTGGGTCGAACCCGTAGGCGCGAATGACCTCCTCGCGGGAAAGAACACGCGAAATGAAACGTTTGCGAAGCTCTTCATCGCAGGCGCGGGGATAGCGGCCACGGAGGTCGGCCAGCACTAAATTGCGCGTCGCTTGCGTGAGCTCAAAAGCCAGTGACAAGCGCTTCCAGCCGGGCAGCCCACGCATTAGCTCGAACTGCACCCGTTGAGCTTCGATAGTTGTGTCGGGTGACAAAGGTTTCATTTTTGGCAAATCATTGATGACTATTATTGAGTAGACAGACAGGTATGTCTGTCCTACTCCTTCATTAGCTGACTCGCGATGATCAACTTTTGAATCTCAGAAGTGCCCTCATAGATTCGCAGCGCGCGAACGTCTCGATAGAGTCTTTCTACCACGCTGCCACGTACTAATCCGGCGCCGCCATGAATCTGCACTGCCTGATCGATGATGCGACAGGCCGCTTCGGTAGCGTAAAGCTTTGCCTCGCTCGCTTCACGAGTAACACGAGCCGCGCCGCCGTCTTTCAAATGCGCCGCACGATAGACCAGTAGTCTGGCGGCGTCGAGTTCCGTCACCATGTCTGCCAGTTTTTCCTGAATGAGTTGATGTTCAGCGAGCAAGCGACCGAATTGTTTGCGCGTGGTTGCATACCGCACCGATTCATCGAGTGCACGCCGGGCCATGCCGCAGGCGGCCGCGCCAACGCTCGCTCGAAAAGTGTCCATCGTGCGCATGGCCAAAACGAAACCATCACCTTCACCGCCGACCATATCTTCCTCCGGCACGCGACAACCATTGAATTCAATCTCCCCAATCGGGTGCGCCGCGATCATCACGGTTCGCTCCACTACGCTGAAGCCGGGCATCCTGGCGCTAACAACGAACGCCGATAGGGCTGCGCGGCCGTTCGCGTCAGTCCCGGTGCGCGCGAACACGGTGTAGAAATCGGCGACTCCCGCATTCGAGATGAAACGTTTCCGGCCATTGATGACGTAAGCATCGCCGTCACGCGTGGCAGTGGTTTTGATTGCCGCCACGTCGGAACCCGCCTCGGGCTCGGTCAACGCGAAGGCAGCGACTGCTTTGCCTTCGACGGCGCGCGAAATCCAGAAGTCCCGCACATGTTCCGGAGCAGCCTGACTGATGGCATAGGTGCCCAGCCCCTGCATGACGAAGGCCAGGTCAGCAAGGGCAGAAGAATACGCGAGTGCTTCGCGGATCAAGCACAGAGCGCGTACGTCCAGGTTTGTGCCGGGGGAAGCAACTGCGTAGCGCAAAGCGCCTGCCTTCGCCAGCACACTGACGAACTCGCGCAGTTGAGCGTCGAGGTCGCGCTCCTCGACCGCGCGTGTCTCTATTTCACGTTGGACAAACGACTCCATGTCCGCAGCCAAGGTGCGATGCTCAGTCGTGAAGAAAGGAAGTTGATCGATGAATTTATCCATAAAAATAAAAAACGATCTTTGTACTTTGAACTTTGAATTTGGCGATTATCGCAGCCTGAAACTTAGTACCATCCCTGTGCCGAAGCTCAGACTACAAAGCTCAAAGCACAAAGTACAAAGTTCAGAAAATCAATCACTGGAAACTCGGCTTCCGTTTTTCAACGAACGCGTCATACGCTTCACGATAATCCGGATGCTGCATGCAGATGGCCTGGGCCTGCGCCTCGCATTCCAACGCCGCCTCAAGATTCATATGGGCCTCGCGATCAAGCAGCTCTTTCGTCTTGGCAAGGGCGAACGCGGGACCCTGGGCCAGACGTTCTGCGAAGTCGCGCGTAGTTGCTGCCAACTGCTCGCCCGGCACTACACGGTTGTAGAGTCCCAGTCGTTCAGCCTCCCGCGCCGAGATGAAGTCGCCGGTATAAAGAAGCTCAGTAGCTTTGGCGAGGCCAACCATACGTGGCAACAAATAGGCAGCGCCCATATCAGCGCCGGATAGTCCAACCTTCACAAACAAAAAAGCAACCTTCGCTTCTTCCGACGCGATGCGAATGTCGGACGCGAGCGCGATGCAGGCGCCGGCCCCCGCTGTGGTGCCATTGAGGCTCGCGATCACCGGTTTACGTAAAGCGCGAATATTTCGCACCAGATCGCAGGTCATGCGAGTAAATTCGAGCAGCCCTTCCATGTCGCGCTTAAAGAGTTCGCCGATAATGTCGTGTACGTCGCCGCCGGAACAGAACGCTCTACCTGTGCCCGTTATCACCACCGCGCGCACATCGCTTTCACTTTCCAGTGCCAGGAAAATATCCGTTAGTTCACGATAGACTTCGAAGGTTAACGCGTTGAGACGTTCTGGACGGTTAAGCGTTATCGTGGCGACGCCCGTCGCACTTGTTTCGTAAAGAAAACTTTTAGGGGTGACCATCAGCACATCGATCGGAAACTTATGAGTTGAGAACCGCGACCGCTTCGATTTCTACCTTTGCTGAGTCGTCGAGCAAGCTCTTCACTTCAACCAGCACCATTGCGGGAAAATGTTTGCCCAGATGGGTGCGGTAACACGCACCGATTTCTTCGCGCCGATCGATATACTCTCTCTTATTGGTAACATACATGACCAAACGGGCGATTTGCTGCGGAGCACCACCTGCCTCCTTGACCACGGTTACAACATTTCGCAGTGCTCGATCGAATTGTGCTACGAAGTCTTCGCTAACTACGGCTTGTTTCTCATCCCAGCCAATTTGCCCGGCGACGAACAGCAGCTTGCCGCCGGCGTCAGCTAAAACGCCGTTGGAGTAACCTCGTGGTGTACCGAGTGACTCGGGATTAATGAAATCAAATGACATCAGCAGTTCAGGACGAGCGAAAGCAAGTTATTAGATTACTTCCTGTGGAGCAAGAGGAAAAGGGCGTAGAGCAAAGTGTTAATTTGCTGCGTTGCTACCAGCCTGGTTGTATGAAAAAACAAAAAAGGCCGCCACGTAGGGTGGCGGCCCTGAGTGAACCCAAGAATTGAAAGCTCGCACTTACTCGAGAACGTCCTTGAGTCGCGAAGCGAGTTGGGTGGCGAGGTTGCCTTGCGGATCCAAGCCTCCGATTGGTTCACTGGGAATGCCCTGCTTATCCAGAATCACTATGGACGGTAACTGGTCGATGCCAAACTTTTTCGAGGTCGCACCGTCAGGGTCACGCAATACAGTGACTTTCAAACCATACTTTTGTGCGAAGCCTTTCAGTTGCCCGTCGCTGGCAAAATTCTTCGATTTCGGATCTTCCGACTCGGTGCTCACCCAGTAAACGACGACGCCGCGGTCGCTGTATTCATCGGCAAGCTTTCTCACGCCTTGCAGCTGCGTCTTGGACAGCGGCAACCACGAAGCTCCAAACGCCAGCACCACAACTTCTCCTCGCAGGCTGTCGGAAGAGATTGTCTGTCCCTCAACCGTGCGCAACGAAAAATCGACGGGCGCTCGATTTTGGGCCAGCGCGAGCGAAGTGCCCAGTAGAACTATCAGGAACAGCGCCGCCAGGGGGATTCGGGTTTTTAGAAGCATTTGCTCTCCTTTGTCAGGCTTCAGTAACCAGACACTGCGTTAGATGGTTGGAGTAGCGTTTTAGTTGGTCACAATGACGACTTTGCGAATGTAAATCAAACACCCTCGCCGCAGTCTAGGAGCCTTTAGGTCGGGGTTCCGCGGGTGGAACTCCAAAGACCTCAAGATGCAAAGCGCAGTAATCATCCCACGTGTCCATATCACGCGCAATGTAACTCGAATTGACCTCTATGCGCGTGACTTGTTTTTCATGTTCGGTGAAGAAGGCTTTCAATCCACGGGCCTGGTTGAGATTTAGTAAATGCTTACGGAACTTGAGGTCCACCAGCACTGGATGCCCGCCACATCCCGCTACGATCGGTTTGACGAGCCGCGCGCCTTTCCGCCACGCGCTAATCAAGGAGCCTACGACGTCCCCAGGCACGGCCGCATGGTCGACAGGAATGATGATGACAGCCTTCGTTGTTTCGGGAACTGCCAGCACGCCGCAGGCGACAGAAGCGCTCATCTCGCTATCCGGATCGGGGTTAATGGCAAGCGTAACGTCGGAATGTCTGAGCTGGTCTTTTAACTCAGCAGATCGTGGTCCCTCCGGAGCTACGACGATAACACTCTGAACACCGCCGCTGCGCATGTTGTCGATGCAGGTTTGAATTACAGTTTTCTGACCGAAGGGTAGCAGGGGTTTGAACGCGCCCATACGGCTTGAACGGCCGGCGGCGAGGATGATGGCAGAGACTTGGTTCACATTAGAGATAGCGGTTTTTTTGGAGTGCGCTGACCTGTCAGCGCTTTGGTCCGCGGCGGCCTGGCGCCGCACTCTCGACCAAACACTCGAGCCAACCATGGTCGCGACAAGTCGCGACCGACCTAAAGCGCTGACAGGTCAGCGCACTCCAAAAGGAACTACTTTCCGCTAAGCTCTTCGAGCGCACGCAACGTGTATTGCCGCGTCATCTGTTTACGCCAATTCATCACGAAGTCCGTGTTGTCGAGCGGACGAGCTTTAGTGTACGCCGCCTCGGCAGCGGCCTCGATGTGTTCCAGGTCGAATGGTTGGCCAATCAGCGTGTCACTGGCCTCTTTAACGTCGATGGGCGAGGGAGCAATGCCGCCAAGAATTATGCGCGCGTTCTTCACTGGAACAGCGGCCTTCTCGCCCGCATTGGTTTTTACTTCATCGAATTGAATCCACGCAGCTACTCCCAGCACCGGAAAATCAAACGCGCCTCGTCGGCGAAGTTTTTTATACGAAGCACGCCAGCCATTGAGCGGCGGTAGATGAATATCAACCAGCAACTCATCAGGGCGTTTTTTTAAGTAGTCGATACCGTCGTCGTTGTAGAAACCAGCCGCATCGATCATTCGTTCGCCGAGGGTTGAGGCAAGACGGAACTTTGCGCCAATCGCCACCATCACCGGAACTAAATCTGATGACTGTACCGCCCAACACTTTGAACTTCCTGGTGCTACCCAGCAAACGTCACCGTCTTTCTTCAAACAAAAGTTAACGCCCTTACGCCACTCGTAATTCTGATCGTAGTAGTTGCAGCGTGTATCGAGCAGCAGGTTGCCGCCGATGGTGCCCATGTTACGGAGGATTGGCGTGGAGATAACGCGCGCCGCGTGAGCGATCACCGGATAGTCGCGATTGATAAGCGGATGCTCGACAATGTCAGTGAGTGTTACTGAAGCACCAATACGAATTCCTCTCTTACCGTCACCCGTAATCTGATTCAACTCGGGAACGCGCATCACTGAGATCACAGTGCGCGGTGTCTGCTGCCGGCGCTTCATGTTTGGATAGAGATCAGTGCCGCCGGCGACAAACTGCCCCTCCGGCCCAGAGCCGGCCATGATCTTCACCGCCTCTGCGATCTCTCGCGGGGTGCGGTAGTCAAATTTGGGCAGTCGCATCATAAGAATTGCCGCTCAACGCGTGGCCTTTTTGTTACCAGAAACTTGATCTTGATCATCGGCTGATCCGGATGCGCGGGGTTGCCTACGACCCGGTGATTGGCGCAATCAACCATCAGGTCGAGGCTTTCAAGTACCGTTTGTCCGATGAGCACCTCCGAACCGATCACGAGGGTCTCCTCAGTGGTACGTCGTCCGTTGATATCAATACCGACCACTTCGGTAATATCGACGTCTTCGGCGCCATCGTTTGCGTAGGTGACTCTGGTGGTGCGAACTATTGCGAGGCCCAAATGTTGGACAACGTGACTTGGCAGAACAGACCTGACGGCTCCGGAATCGACTAGTGCGTCCGCTTCGTAATGCCGAACTTTATCGACGGGTAGCAAACCTCGCCTCACCAGGACTTCATCACCCGCATTCGTGAGCGTGACTCTTACTCTGACCTCTCCCATAAGCGCCTTCTCCTCCCGGCTGCCACTCGCTAAGGGCGCCATGGTGTGGAAGTCGCGCTGGGAACGCAATTCGTCTTCAATGGGTGTTGTTTTCTTTATCATGCAAAGACTCTGGTAAACAGCTACGAGTGCACAGCCACACGCGGCATCTCTTTCCCGTCGCCGCCTTCGGCCGGTGTCAACACGCGCAGAGGCTCGGGCCATTCAACTGAAGGCACCGCGCCGGGTCCGAAGCGTCCCTCGCGCCCGCGTGCTTTTTCACGCAGTGCTTTCAGAACTTTCTCCGGCGTAATCGGCACTTCATCAATCCTCACGCCCACTGCATCGTAAACAGCATTCGCAACGGCTGGCGGCACTGGCAGCAGCGGGCCTTGTCCAACTTCCTTTGCGCCGTACGGTCCATTGGGATCTGGATCCTCAATCAGATATGTCTTGACATCGCACATCTCCATCGTCGTCGGGCTCTTGTATTCCAGCATCGAGGGAAACTTATGTACGACATTGCGGTTCGTGCGATAGGTCATCTCTTCCATCAACGCTTCGCCCAGGCCCATGTAGACGCTGCCTTCAACCTGGCCCATTACCAGCATTGGATTAATCGAGCGGCCAATGTCATGTGCAATCCACACGCGGTCGACGACGACGATGCCGGTATCCGGATTGACGTCGACCTCGGCAATTGCTGCCGAATAGCTGTATGCCGGCGACGGCCCCACTCCCGCGCCCTTATAACGGCCCGGCGAACGAGGGGGAGAATATGAGCCGACCGTGCCGATCGTCCCGAACTTCGATTCTGCGAGCACCACGGCCTCGGCGAATGAGACGCCAACTTCCGGATTCTCAACGTCGAAAACGCGCCGCTCTGCCAATGACAAATTCTCAATTGGCACGCCGAGCTTTTCCGCAACGGCCAACACTAACAATTCACGCGCTCGTTCCGCTGCCTGAATCGCCGCGTTTCCGGTCATCAAGGTAACGCGGCTCGAATAGCTGCCGAGGTCAACCGGGGTTAAATCCGTATCCGCGGTAACGATGCGAATATCGAAGGGATCAATGCCGAGCACTTCAGCCACGATGTACGCGAGAATGGAATCGGAACCCTGACCGATGTCAGTCGAACCGCACATCACACAGACGCCGCCCTGTCGATCTAGCCGTAGCTGAACGCCAGACTGCGGCATGTTGTTCCAGTAGATAGGCAAACCGGCGCCGCAGATGTATGAGCTGCACGCGATGCCGATTCCTTTGCCGTAGGGTAGCTTCCGATTGTCTCGGTCCCAGCCGGAGAATTTGTTTTGCCAATCGGAGCCGTCGACGATCTTGTCGATGCATTGGCCCAGACCCATACTGCCGATGCGCAGATAGTTGGCCGTCACAGTATCCGGCTTGACCAGATTTCCTCGGCGCATCGCCGCCGGATCCAGTTTCAGTTGCTCTGCGATTTTGTCGAGCTGAACTTCGAGGCCGAAACGCGGTTGCGGCGTTCCGTGTCCGCGCTTAGGCCCACACGGCGGCTTATTAGTGAACGCGCGCAAGCCCTGGAATTTATAGCGCGGCACATCATAGGTGACGGTCTGCAACGCGCCTGTGTAGAAGGTGCTGGCGACACCGTAGCTGCCGTAGGCACCGCCGTCGAGAAACGACTGAAAATGCATTCCGGTAATGGAGCCGTCGTTTTTTACGCCAGTCTTAATGTGCATCAACACCGGATGGCGACCGCGATGGCAATAGAAGACTTCTTCACGCGTGAGCGTCACCTTCACCGGTCGACCGGTAATCATCGACAACTTGCAGACGACTACTTCGTGATTGAAGGGATCACTCTTACCGCCGAAGCCGCCTCCGTTCGGAGTGGCAATAACCCGAATGTGACTGGCCGGTAACTCCAGGACTTTTGCGAGCGCCCGATGAACGTAATGCGGAGTCTGCGTGGAACTCCAAAGCGTCAGCTTGTTGTCCGGATCCAGGTTGCCGACAGCGGCGTGTTGTTCCAGTGGCAGGTGTGTGTTGCCTTCGTAAAAGAATGTGTCCTCGCGAACCAGATCGGCGAGTGCGAAGCCATCGTCGACGTTGCCAAACTCCAACGAAACCTTTTTGTGTATGTTCCCCTCGTCGCCGTACTCGTGGATGCGAGGTTCGTCAATCAGAATTGCTTCATCGATCGAGGAGATTGTAGTTAACGGTTCATATTCCACTTCAATCAGGTTCATCGCATCGAAGGCGACGTCTTCATCTATTGCCGCGACGGCCGCGACCGGATCACCGA
>DASZDU010000105.1:0-11987 GCA_035941655.1 Pyrinomonadaceae bacterium
GCGACGAGGAGCTGGCTGATCGCCAACACGACCGGGATGACTGCGGTCAGCAGGTATCGTGGATACCACGTTTTGGAAATCACGACATAAGGGAGGACGGTAAGACCCAGCAGGGTCACGACAAACAGACCGGCCCGACTCCGCTCACGCAGCAGCAACCAACAAATAGCAATCACCGCCAGCACGGTGATGCTCGGCGTGAGCAATCCCCACAGCCAGCTGCCTGCCAGCGTGAGATTCGTCCAGACCTGATCGGTGAAGCCGGTAAAATTGTCGATGGTTTTCGTCCGGACGATCTGAAGCAAGCCACTGCTGTAAAACCAAGCGAGCAGCCCGAGAGCCGTGAGAAACGTCGGCACGACTCGGAGCCCCGCCCTGAGCCATTGCGTTCGTGGAGTGAGCAGCAGTATGGCCGCCACAGGCACCGCGAGCAGCAAGAGCGCGCTAAACTTGGCGAGTATAGCCGCGGCGAGGAGCAACGGGAGCGCCACCACATGACTCCAGCGTGGGGCTCGCGCTAAGCGCACAGCCAAAAGGATAGCCCAGGAACTGAAGGCCAGCTGGAGACCATCAGTCATAGCAAGACTGCTGTAGATAACAGTGAATGGCAAGACCACGAAGAATAAGCAGCTGAACACACCGACCCGCGGTGAGAAGAGGTCGCGCCCGAGAAGGTAACACGCAAGCATCGTCGTAAGGCTAAAAGCGACGACGGCTAGCCGCGCGGCAATGAGGTCATTGAAGGGGAACGGCAGAGCCGCAGCCAAGGCGAATAGTTTGATGCTAAACCATTTGCCCTCATATCCGGGGTCGGGCGGCGGGTAACTCTCCGCAGTCGCTCGGGCCCAATCAACATGTAGCGCTTCATCAATAAAGATGGGGATGTGCGTAACCGCATAGGTGCGACTGATAAGGTAAGCGGCGACACATAACGCCGCCAATAGAATAAGCTCGGTGTGAAGTGGTCTGTGCCGAAAACGATTTAGTAATCCCATGGTTAATGATGGGCCGCAATGCTTAACATCCTACCCTAAAGGTAAGTAAAGGTAAGTAAAGGTGAGAACGCCAGCATTTCTGGCGTCGGTTCCCGTATCACCACAAATGGTCAAAAAACACGAAAGCGTTGAAATGACAACACGCTTGGCCAAGGTGCCCAAAAGCAAGCGGTCGCTTGACCGAGCGTGGAACGCTAGGCTACTCTGCATCAAGCACT
The DNA here is from genome assembly GCA_035941655.1 of Pyrinomonadaceae bacterium. GTDB lineage: Bacteria > Acidobacteriota > Blastocatellia > Pyrinomonadales > Pyrinomonadaceae > PSRF01. The sequence continues at coordinate 1,214 of DASZDU010000105.1, forward strand.
TACCGCGACGTTGTTCAATTTAAGGGGCCGTAGCTCAGCTGGGAGAGCGCATGACTGGCAGTCATGAGGTCAGGGGTTCGATCCCCCTCGGCTCCACCAATATTTGCCATGCTTAAGGGCCACCGATCAGGTGGCCCTTAACTATTTCTGTGGTTTGGAATGTCCATCACCGTTCCGCCTAATAGTCAGCAAGAGCAAACGAAAAATAAAAGCGGGTGACGCTTACTGGCGCCACCCGCTTTCGGTTAACGGAGATTGATCAACCATCACCACACTGCTACGGTGCGATGTGGATGCTGACGACACGTCCGGTTTCCAACTCCGTGATGTAAACCGTGTCAGTCTTCTCGTCGAGCGTCATGGACGTCGGCGTGATGAGGCAGTCGGCGATGACGCTCGGCGCGCTGGTTGGCGTTTCGAATCGCAGCAGACCCCCGGGAGCACCGGCCAGCATGTCGGCGCTGAATTGGAGCACCAGGTGGTCCGTGTCGCCTTTACTTCTAAAGGAGAGCACGTCGATGGCCGACGACAGGCCGGTGATGAACTCCATATGTGCCCCCGTCACGGGATCGACCTGCTCCACAACCGACGAGCCGACCAGGAACGGGAAGCCGCGGAACAGCGTCACCAGGAGCTGGCCGTCGGAGTAGGCAATGCCCGTCGGAACCGCGTCGATGACGGGCGGGCCGAAGGGCAGCGGGTTCGGGATCGGCGGGAAGGCTGCGAGCAGGGAAAGCGCGCCCGAATCGATATCAACCTGCCAGACCAGGTTCCGGCCCCCGTCCGTGACGTAGAGCTGATCGCCGACGGCAACCAGGTCGTACGGGTTCGAGAGGCGGATGTTGGACTCCCCCCCGGGGAACGGGAGCGGGTTGGGAATGAAGTTAGGGAAATTAACGACCAGTTCGATCGTAATCTTGCCACCGCCGTTCGACAGCGTCACCTTCTGTCCGCTGGCGAGCGCCTGCTCGTCGTCGGCCGTGAGCGTAAATCCCGTTGTGGTCTTTTCGACCTGGGCGCTGAAGTGTATGGCTAGAACCGAGCTGAAGAGTGGCGAGGACGGCCCACTCGGGTTCGGCACCGTCGTCCCCGGAACAGGGCCGGCCACACCCACATCGCCGACTCCGATGGCGACGTAGAGCGTGCGCCCGCTTATGAAGAGGCCGGCCGGGCCGGAGGGCTCGCCGACATCGTTGATTCCCGACGGAATACCGTCCAAAAGCGTCCGGCGGGTGCCGCCGGGGTCAACTATGGAGATGCGACCGGTGCCCGGTGCACCAAAGCCGGTCTCTGAGACGAGCAAGTTATCTTGATTAGACTGGGTAATCCCGAGCGGGAGCCGAAGGTCGGCAGTCACCGGCGTGACGCCGGGGCACTGCGCGTTGACCGTTCCACCTGCAAGCAAAATAATCGTGAACGATAAACTTAGTAGCAGTCGCAGCGATGAGAAAAAACGGATGTATCTGTTCATGAGTGGGAGTCCTTTCCTTGAAAATCCGTCCGCACATACGGAGAAATTTGATCGTGTGGGCGTGGTTCCGTTTCGGCTGAAGAACTGGGATGCCGAGGGCTTCACGCGGTCCCGATTGGCTAGTGGTGGCAACCTTTTAAGAGAGATTGGGGTGAATGTCAATAGTAACAGCGAGCATTGGCGCTGGAACAGCCGGCGGTGTTTCACGTCTTAGGCAGCAAAGCGACTTGCCCTTCTACAATATCCAAATTGCCAACGGGTTGGATGGTCACTGAATGAAGATGCCTTGATTAGGAAAGTCGTCGTCACTCATTCGAAGGAGTTTGCAAAGTCATCAATAAGACGCGCGCGGTATCACCGTAGCGGACGTAGCGGTGACACTGACTTACGCTAGGGCAAGATTAAAATCGGTTCCAGCTGTTTATAAAGCGTGCCCGCCAGGCGTACAGCGGCTGTTGGTCGAGCCGTGAGGGAAGCACAAGTGTGTTCTACCGCTTTAACTCAGAGGAACATGTTGCGCAGCGTACCGACGCTGGCAGCAGCGTTTTGTGGAATACTCTCTTCAGCGCCCAGGGCAGAGCCCTCAGCGGTTCCTTGAGTGACCCATTTGGTTGCAAAGCGCAGTTTGGTAACTACACTGACAACAAAACTGGTCTTCAACTTCTCACACACCGTTATTACGACCCGCAGGCTGTAGATTCCTAACGCGAGTTCCGATTAGTTATGCAGGCGGTATTAACCTTTTCTCTTATGTTACGAACAATCCTCTCAGGTTCTCTGACTCCTAGGGCTCGATGGCAATTGGCTTCCGGACTGGATGGGATTTAACCGAAGCAGTGAGAGTGGGATTTGGTGGTCGGATTTCTGGAAAGCTTATCACGACATAAGTATGCAGGCAGCCCTCGATCGTGGCGACTGGGTTGAGACGACCCCGGGGCACTACATGCCGTTACCGATGATAGGCTGTGGTGTAGTTTTCACCAGTAACCCAATCAAGGCAGGATCAGCCGGTGGACCGAATGCCGGCGGACGTTTCCCAAAGGCTGTAAGAGATGAGACGCTGTCGGGAGAGCCAGCATGCGTGTTTTGCGGAGAGCCAGCTACTCAGGCGGACCATGCCATACCAAGAGCAAGGGGTGGTAATCCAACACCGGACAATGCACAACCTGCATGCGCGCACTGCAATCCTTCAAAGGGCGCAGGCGATTTTCCGAAAACTCCACCGACAGGTTATGACAGGCAGGCCGCCACCCTGGTGGCCCAAGTCGTAGTGTCATGGACGAACTAAGCAGTTGAACTCTTGGTGATGGGCCGGGATACGAGCTTGGTCATCAGCGAACGAGTGCTTCGTTAGAATCAATACAGGATCAATTCGACAGGCCGATCAATATCAGAATGGCGATGAGCATAACTCTTGACCTCCAACAGTCTTCAAGTCTGCGAGCACTGTAAGCAACCAATACCCGTAAGCCGCGGCAGTGTATACGAGGACAATGCGGGCGTTGCTATCTACTTAGCAGCCTTGCATAGTTGTCGTCCTGATAAATTAATAGACTTAGCAATTGCGATTCGCGAGGGATACAACGAAGCCGAGGAGACTTCTGCGATCGCCATTAAGGTCCGCCCCACATCAACAGAAATCAAATTTACCGTAACTAATTGGGAGAATTCCTTCTGGAGAGGCGAGGATTACTTAGGGAAATTAATGGATCGTGAAGAGGCGTTGGGCAGTCCCTTGATTGCTTCATTCTTTCATATCGCCGATCACATCGTTAAGGAAGTCCCGGAAATATTTGCCTATCTAGCGGAGTAACTCCGGATCCGGTGAGAGCTTACATTCCGATCTAGGTCATTCTAGCCCTCCCGGCCCCACTGGGACTGGAAAGATCCCAACGGAGCATGGTGGAGAATTTTTCCGGGTGGGCAGGTACATCGAAACCATGAATACATTTAAGAAGATTGAATTGGGATCCGAAGGTGTGGAATACGTAAAGAGGCAGCTAACACTCGGCCACACGCTGGCGAAGTCTCTACTGGCGAGTCATGACATCGGCACCGGTCGCGTCTTCACGATACTCCCAGCGAGTACCGATGACGCGGCCGCAAAAGATTTCGAATCGGGGGGCAAGCTGCCATCGCTGTTTTCCCCGAACGACAACGATTCGAACTTAGAACCCGTGCCCAATACAGATAGCTATCTCGTCGACCAGGTTAGAACGTTTCTACATGAAGGTAATGATCGCGCGTGTGTTTTCGAAGACGCCTCAGCAGCACCCGGCGATCCGTATCTCCGGAATATTGAAACACGAATCTCAACAATGAATCAGGAGGTTTACCATCTGTTGTGCCCCGCTGATATCAGCAACGACAAGATACTGAAGACTATCCGTCTAGCAAGGTCGTGGCTCTTCATAGGCGTGATGACTTATTCGTCAACCGATCTCTGTTCCGGAAGAGAACCACTAACACTTCAAGAATTAACGTGGTTGGCACAGCGAGCCGAAAAAATAGTGATCGGTGCATATGATGGAGAGGGTTATCTCACCTGGGAGAAAAGCTAGGCCTGCCACTTTCTCTCTGACGCCGAGTTTTTCAACTACATGCCTTAGTTCTGATAAATTAATAGACTTTGCAATTGCGATTCGCGAGGGATACAAGGAAGCCGAGGAGACTTCTGCGATCGCCATTAAGGTCCGCCCCACATCAACAGAAATCAAACTTACCGTAACTAATTTGGGAGAATTCCTTCTGGAGAGGCGAGGATTACTTAGGGAAATTAATGGATCGTGAAGAGGCGTTGGGCAGTCCCTTGATTGCTTCATTCTTTCATATCGCCGATCACATCGATAAGGAAGTCCCGGAAATATTTGCCTATCTAGGAGTAACTCCGGATCCGGTGAGCTTACATCCCGATTGACAAGGATTATTTATCATTCTGGGGTTGGCTTTTATGCAAGAACTCTCTTGTAACGGATTCGAAAGTAGCTTGACCAGCTCCGGCATTCACGCCCGCGATCTGCACTCCGGCTTGTTTGTCGATCGCAAGTCCTCTCTGTTTTGCCTGAGTGACCAAATATCGCAACTTCATGATTTGGAAACCCTGTTGCGCGCGCCGGCGTACTAGGTCGCTCCGGTTAATTCCTAATTTGGCGGCCGTGTTGTATCGTTGCGCGAGTTGCCGTTAACCTTTTAGTTCCCGTTGCTTGTCATTAATTCAAGGAGATGATCATGCGTAGAGTCCTGCTTATGCTGGCTGGATTGGCCTTGCTGGCCGCTCCCGCCTCGGCACAAACCGCTGAAGAGATCGTGGCGAAGTACATCAAAACCGTTGGCGGCGCCGATAAAATTCAAGCCGTAAAGACGCTGCGAAGAACCGGTACATACAACGGCGGTGGGGGCTTTGAAGCTCCAATCGTGGAAGAGAACAAGCGCAATAACATGGTGCGTCAGGAGTTTTCGCTGCAGGGACTGACCGCTGTTAATGCTTACGACGGCAATACGGGTTGGAAGATTGAGCCGTGGCAGGGGAAGAAAGATGCGGAACCGCTCGGCGAGGAAGAGATGAAACAGATCGTTGAGGACGCCGATTTCGACGGGCCACTCGTCAACTATCAGCAAAAAGGAAACAAGGTTGAGTTTGTTGGCATGGAGCCGGTCGAAGGGACGGATGCTTTCAAGTTGAAAGTGACACTGCGAAGCGGCGACGTTCGTTACTACTTCATGGATACTGACTACTATGTGCCAATCAAGATCGAAACCAAGCGAATGGTTCGTGGCGCCGAGCGCGAATACGAAACCTCTTTGGGCGATTACAAGGAAGTAAGCGGCTGGTACATGCCGTTCTCAATTGAGAGTAATGTTAAGGGTAGTCCTAACCGCGGGAAAGTTACTTACGACAAGATCGAAGCCAACGTGCCCATTGATGACGCGCGTTTTCACATGCCCATGGCTAACAAAACCGAGCAACCGGGCACTAAACCGCCTGATGCTGCTGACGCATTGCCAAAGAAAATGGATGAGAAGAAACCGCCGGCTAAACCTCCCACCAAACCGTAATGAATGCAGGCGTTTTTGTAACGCAAACTGTTAGTTTGCGTGGTGCGAGAGAGCTATCAACCGGGACGCAAACTAACAGTTTGCGTTACAACTGCGAAAAAGATTCCAAACCAGAAAGAGCTTGAGCGCGATGAAAACCATTCAAAGCTGGTCAGCGACATTTCTTTGCCTGTTCATTTGTGCGGTAAGTGCGTTCAGCCAAACGCCGCAACCGACCCCCGTCAAGGTCGACTCGGAAACAATATCGGGCCTCGGAGCGCGCAATATCGGTTCAGCGGCAATGAGTGGACGTGTGGCGGCGCTCGATGCCGTCCGCGAAGGGCAGCGGTTGACCGTTTATGTCGGCGCCGCAAGTGGCGGAGTTTGGAAGTCGGTTAACGGAGGCACCAACTTTAAGCCTGTCTTTGATAAGCAACCGGTGCAATCGATCGGCGCGCTCACAATAGATCCAAAGAATCCCAAAGTGATTTGGGTAGGCACCGGCGAAGCCTGGACGCGCAACAGCGTGTCTGTCGGCGATGGGGTCTACAAATCCGTCGACGGCGGCGACAACTGGATCAACGTTGGCCTGAAGGACTCCGAGCGCATCGCAAAAATTCTGGTTGACCCGAGCAACGGCAACAACGTTTATGTTTGCACGCCCGGCAAGCTGTGGAGCGATAGCGATGAGCGCGGCGTTTACAAAACAACCGATGGCGGCAAAACCTGGACCAAAATCCTTAAAGGCGCGAACGCTTCGACCGGCTGCTCGATGATGTCGATGGACAAGTCTAACCCGCAGACACTCTATGCAGGCATGTGGGACTTTCGTCGTAAGGGTTGGACTTTTCGTTCGGGTGGAGACGGCGCCAACGCGGCGAGCGGCAGCGGTTTATTTAAGAGCACGGACGGCGGCTCGACCTGGACGGAGCTTGATCAGAACTCCGCTAAGGGCTTGCCGGCGAAACCGTGGGGCCGCATAGCTGTCACCGTCGCTCCTTCAAAGCCGAATGTTGTTTATGCGTTCATTGAAGCCGAAGCCCCAAAGGGTGGTTTGTACCGCTCCGATGACAGCGGCCTGACCTGGACCGCACTCGATCGCAGCGCCTACATGGTTTGGCGTCCATTCTATTTCGCCAACCTGATCGTCGATCCAAAAGATGAAAACACAGTTTATAAGCCTGATGGCCCACTCATCGCCAGCAATGACGGTGGCAAAAGTTTTAGTAACATTTCTGGCGGCGCGCATGGGGACTTTCACGACCTTTGGATAGATCCGGACAATACCGATCACGTGATCACGGGCGACGATGGCGGCCTTTGGTATTCGTATGACCGCGGCAATCGCTGGTGGAAAGCCGATAACCTGCCGATTTCTCAGTTCTACCATGTCAGCCTGGACATGGACATGCCTTACCGCGTCTATGGCGGATTGCAGGACAACAGCTCGTGGGTGGGCGATTCCGCTTATCCCGGCGGCATCACCAGCAGCCGGTGGGAAAACATGTACGGCGGCGACGGCTTTTGGATGTTTGCTGATCCGTCTGATCCAAACTACATCTACGCCGAGTACCAGGGCGGCGAAATTTCGCGCATCAACCGCAAGACGCACGAGTCGCGTAATATCAAACCTCTGCCGCTCTACAAAGAAGGCAAGCTGCGTTACAACTGGAACACTCCCATTCACCTAAGTCCGACCGGTGATGGCACTCTTTATATTGGCGCGCAGTTTCTTTTCCGTTCGCGAGATCACGGACAAACCTGGGAACGCATCTCGCCCGATCTCACTACCAACGATCCGGAAAAGCAGAAGCAGGAACAGTCGGGAGGCGTGACGGTCGATAACTCCGCCGCGGAAATGCACACGACGATTTACGCGATCGCCGAATCGCCCAAAGATCCGAATCTGGTTTGGGTGGGCACTGACGACGGCAATGTGCAGCTTACGCGCGACGGCGGCAAGAGCTGGACGAACGTTACTGGAAATCTTAAGGGCCTGCCAAAAAATGCCTGGGTCTCGTCAGTTGAACCAGGCCACTTCGACGCGGGAACTGCCTATGCCACCTTCGATATGCACACGTTTGGCGACATGCGGCCGTTCGTTTACAAGACTACTGATTTTGGCAAAACCTGGGCCGCGTTGGTCAGTGATGGATCTCCAATGCGCGGCTATGCACACGTGGTCAAAGAAGATCTGGTTAACAAAGATCTGTTGTTTGTAGGCACGGAAATGGGGCTGTGGGTTTCGCTCGATAACGGCAAGCAATGGGCGCAGTACAAAGGCGGTGATCTGCCAAACGTTGCGGTACGCGATCTGGCAATTCACCCGCGCGATCATGCCCTGGTGATTGCAACGCATGGTCGCGGGATTTGGATCGTCGACGATATCACTCCGTTACGCGCCCTGACTGCTGACACTCTAGCGAAAGATGCGGTGTTTCTGCAGGCGAAACCGAGCGCGCAAAGCATTCCCGCCGGCGGCGGCTGGGTCAATGGCGATGCCGCTTTTGTGGGGTCCAATCCAACTAATGAAGCGGTATTTGTTTACTATCAGAAGAAACGGCACATCTTTGGCGACTTAAAAACGGAAGTGCTGGACTCGACTGGCAAGGTGGTTGGCACGATTCCGAGCAGCAAGCGGCGCGGATTAAATCGCGCTACCTGGGCCATGCGACTTAAGGCGCCGCAAGTTCCGCGTGCCGCCAGTGCGAGCTTCGGGGCCTCGATTGGGCCGCGATTGTTGCCGGGTGCTTACACGGTGAGGATGACAAAAGACAAGCAGGTTTACACGACTGAGTTACAAGTTGTACCGGATCCGCGTTCCAAACATACGGCGGAAGATCGACGGGCTCAGTTTGATCTGGCAATGAAGCTCTACAACCTGTTGGGCAACATGAGTTACTCGGTTGAACGGATTAACCTGGTACGACTCGCGCTTGATGAGCGCGCGTCGAAGCTGCCTGCCACTGATCCCTTAACCGCTCGACTAAAGGCAGCGTCGGCCGCTGTTGATGAGTTGCGCAAGAAGATCGTGGCCACAAAGGAAGGTGGCGCCATCACCGGCGAAGAACGCTTGCGTGAAAACCTGGCGGATCTTTACAGCAATGTAGTGGGCTATGAAGGCCGCCCTTCAGCGACGCAGGTCGCGCGGGCCGACGTCTTGGCTCGCGAACTCGGCGATGTGGAAAAGGACTTCGAAGCCTGGCTAGTTAAGGAATTAGCTGCCATAAACGCCGAGCTAACCGGCAAACATTTGGACCCTATCAAGCCGTTGACGCGCGCAGAGTGGGACGCAAAAAACTAGCAGAAGTAACGCGGTGGTAGGAAACTCAGTGCGAAAAAGTCTTTCGACGCGTAGCGTCGGTATGAGTTTAGCCCGGTCTTTCAAGGCCGGGAAGAGTGAACAGGAAAAATGTTGCGTCGCGTAGTGACGCCTGAAATTAGGGCCCGCTTCACCCGTCGCTACGCGACGAGAACCGGGATGCAATGATTCCCGGCGTTAAAACGCCTGGCTAAACTCATACCGACGCTACGCGTCGAAGAGATTTGATCGGGCCTCCTCATTAACAGAAATCTATTGACTTTCCCACGCAGGCAGAATATCGTCCGCACGCTTTCTTTCAAGCAGGCTGAATTCTCACGAGCCTCTGCTTTCCTGCACACTCGCCCAATCCAGCCTTAAAATTCGCATGGTCCACTAACGCTCAGGTTTGTTCCAGAGCAGGTCGTTGCAGAGCAGTGCAGCGGAAGGAGGTCATCCGTGGCGACAGACTTCGACGCAGTCGTAATCGGCAGCGGCTTTGGCGGGGCAGTGTCTGCCCTCAGGCTCGCGGAAGCAGGCTATAGAGTGCTTGTGCTGGAACGCGGCCGGCGTTGGCACCGGCTCGAATATCCCAGCGTCACACGGAGCAATTGGCTGTGGGACGAGAATCATCCCGAGCGCACCAATGGCTGGTTGGACATCCGCAATCATGGAAACATCAGCACGGTGGCCGGGGCTGGCGTGGGCGGTGGTTCGTTACACTTCGCGAATGTGGTAATTGACGCGCTCGAAGATTTCTTCCGCGCTGGCTGGCCACCGGAGATCAATTTTCAGGTCCTGGAGCCGTATTACCAGAGGGTGAGCGACGTGTTACACCCGCGAAGAATTCCCTCCAACCAATTCTCCAATCGCACAAAGTTACTTCGCGAAGCCGCTCTGCTCGCGGGCTTCGGTGCGCAGTATGACGAAGTCGATCTCAACATAAAGTTCGATGAGAACTATGCCTACGACGCTTCCCGCGAACCACGCGCTGAGGACAGCGTCATGAAACCCAACGCCGATGGCATCGACCAGGGCTTTTGCGTTCATCTCGGACAATGCGAACTCGGATGCCCGGTGGAAGCGCGTAACACACTTGCACTGAATTACATTCCGCGCGCGGAGAAGCACGGTGCGGAAGTTCGGCCACTGCATATCGTCCGCAACATCGAGCCTATCGCCGAAGGCTACCGCGTTCACTACGACCGCATTGCGCAAGCCAAGCTCAATCCCGGCTCGGTCACGGCGCGCATCGTGGTAGTTTCCGGAGGCTCGATTGGTTCAACCGAACTCCTGCTGCGCTGTCAGAAACAACACAAGTCTCTGCCGAATTTGGGGAACATGCTGGGGGGCAAGTGGTGTACTAACGCAAACTACCTGAGTCCGGCCTTTCACGCCGGACGCAAGGTCTATCCGTCGCGCGGGCCAACGATCACGGCCGGCATTCGTTTCTTCGGCGACAACCATTACAAGGGCAGCCGCTTCATGATTGAAGATGGCGGAGTGCCTGATCTGCTGTTCCAGTATAGGGAGAATTTGAAAAACCCGAGCGGCGGCGCGCAGAAATTTGCTGATGCACTTAAGGCTCTCTACAAAGGACTCAACCAGGAACCGTTTGAGACGCTTATGCCCTGGTTCGCGCAGGGACGCGATGAGCCGGTGGGAAAATTCAAGGTCGAGAGAGACGGTTTGTTTGGTTGGTGGGGCGATTACAAACTGCGTCTATCCTGGAGCCGGAGTGGCGCCAGGAAAGTGCTTGATGGCATACAGGAAGTGCACCGCACGCTGGCCCAAAAGACTGGCGGCCGGATCATCCTGCAGTTGCCCGATGCGGCCATTACGCCGCATCCACTCGGTGGCTGCCCAATTGGATCCACGCCAGCAGACGGCGTCGTCAATCACTTCGGTGAGACTTTCGCTTACAAGAACCTTTACGTAGCGGATGGTTCGATTATGCCGGCGCCGGT
>DASZDU010000106.1:0-1639 GCA_035941655.1 Pyrinomonadaceae bacterium
ATACCCCTCGAGCTATACAGTCCAGACCAGTCCGTTTTCGCCGCACCTGTCGTATACAGACATGGGCTATTACATACAGGACGACTGGAAGTTGACACCCAGTCTTACGGCCAATGTTGGATTGCGCTGGGAATATTTCGGTCGGCCAGTTGAGCGTGATAACCGGATCGTCAGTTTTGATCTCGCAACCGGCCAGCAGGTGTTCCCCGGTCAAAGTGGGTACCCGCGTAGCCTGGTCGAACCTTATTACAAGAACTTCGCGCCCAGGATTGGACTTGCCTGGCATGCCGCAGATCGCATAGTTCTGCGTGCTGGATATGGGATCTTCCACACGCCTGACGTGATCAACTCGTATCGGCAGCTCGCGTTTCAGAATCCGTTTGGAGACGTCAGCAACTTGGTCGTTCGTCCCGCCGATCCGCAAAACCCGCTGCCAGTTTTCACGGTGGACGACCCTCTGGCCCCGGCCACTCGGTTAATCATTAACAACCGCAACGGGATGCAGCGCAACCTCCGCGATGGTCAGGTGCAGCAATGGAACCTGACCCTGCAATATCTCGTCACCAAAGACACGTTGTTCGAAGCAGCCTATCATGGCTCGAAAAGCGCGCACTTGATGAGCGCCATCAATTACAACGAGTCAAATCCTTTCCCGCCTCAGCCTCCCCAGTTCGCACTCAACCTTCCGTATCCACAGTTGGGTAACGTCTTCCTCTACGAGTCGCGCGCGAGAGCGAATTACCATGCGCTACAGGCGCGGCTTGAGCGCCGCTTCGTCAACGGTCTCACCTTCCTTGTTTCATATACATTCCAAAAGACGTTGACTGATTTGGATTCCAGCAGCGTCGGCGTTGCATTTGGTGCTGGAGCTGGACTGCAAACGATCAAGAGTATTCGCGGCAACTACGGTCCGGCAGTGTTTGATCGGCCGCACCGCATGATCGGTTCCGCGCTTTACGAACTCCCATTTTTTAGAAACAGAACAGATTTATTGGGGAAACTCGGCGGCGGCTGGCAGATCGGGGCAATCGCTACTTTCCAGGATGGCCCGTCTCTGACGCCTTCTTCTTTTGGCGTCCCCTTCGTCGGGTCTCACGCCAATCTTTTAGGTGACCCAAACTTACCACGCGCTGAGCGAACCATTGATCGATGGTTCGACGTCAGCAAGCTGGCGAATCCAGCTCCCGGTCAGCTCGGTAATGCAGGAAAAGGAGTGATCCGCGGTAGCGGAAACAACAAATGGGATATGGTTATTTCAAAATTCTTACGCATCACGGAGCGGCATCGAGTGGAGTTGAGGGCGGAATTGTTCAATGCGTTCAATCATCCCCAGTTTGACGACCCAGTAGTGACGCCCGGCAACAACCCGTTGGCTGGAAAGATCACTTCAGCCAGCGACTTCGGATTCACTCAGACCGAACGCGTGATCCAGCTGGGATTGAAATATAGCTTTTAGCGCATCGCGGTTCGTGCTTGCGCATCGAATGGTCTTACTCAGCATCGGGCGTTGAACATTAGCGGAAGTTCTTGGTTCCATTGTGGGCATCCAAATCTTGCTGCACCAGGTGAAGAGAGCGGACAGGCGACTAACCCCCGTTATCGCGCTAGGCATTCTCCTCGCGTGCTGGTCTTGTGCTTT
>DASZDU010000107.1:0-2258 GCA_035941655.1 Pyrinomonadaceae bacterium
CGTAGGTTTCTTTCTTAACCAGCTTTCCCGGAACCGGATACTCATTAATTCCTTTGCTGAGAACTAAACGCAGGTGCAAGCTGACAATTGCGATGATGGTTCCGGGAATCACAAACACATGCAGCGTAAAAAAGCGCGACAGTGTTTCGCCGGCGATGATTGGTCCGCCGAGCATCATGTGCACGACGGCCGGTCCCATCAAAGGAACGCGTCCGGCCATCGCTGCCCCGAGTCCCAGACCCCAGTAAGCATCCTGATCGAACCGCAGGATCTGACCCGTGAAAGCCATGCCAAGAGTGCAAAGCAGTAGTATCACACCGGAAATCCACGTCATCTCGCGCGGATATTTGAAGGCGCCAAAGAGAAAAACCTGGATAAGGTGGGCCAACATGATCGCCACCATGAAGTTGGAGCCCCAGTTGTGCATGGCGCGCAAAAACCAACCGAACTCCTGTTGGTAGTTAAGGTGCTCAAGGCTGGTGTAGGCCATGGCCGACGATGGCACGTAGACCAAAGCGAGGCAGATACCGGTCACGATCTGGACCATGAAGCAGAGCAGCGTGCCGCTGCCGAAGACATAAAACCAGCTGCCGGATTTACGCGGGACCGCGTGGCCTGCCGTCGCCTTAAAAAGACTGCTGACTTCGAGCCGGTCATCAATCCAGAGCGCGACTTTTCGCAACCGTTCAATCATTCCGCTTCTCTCCGTGTTAAGCAGGCTGACCTAAAGTGGGAAGCTGACCGCCAAACACCCAGAGCTTCCCGTCTTCAACTTTGTATTGGTACTCATAAAGCCCGCGCGGCGGTGGCCCCGACGCGTGGGAACCATCTTCGTAAAAGGCGCCGCCGTGGCAGGGACACATGAAGAGGTGTGATTCCTGAAACCAGCGAACAGGACAACCAAGATGCGTGCAGTTGATCGCAAAGATCTGAAACTTGTCTCCTTCCATTCGCCGCACCCAGCAGGGAATGTCCGCCGTCGGTCCATCCCATGGACGTGTATACGGGTTGCGATACTTTGCGAGCCGGGTCTGTTTCTCCGGAAAGTCTCCGAGTGGTCCCAGCGGAATCCACGACCTGAATGGGCCTTCGGTGCGGAAACTGGAAAGAACGTAGCCAAGCACCGGCACTGACACAGACAGCGCTGCAATTCCGTTCAGCAGGAAACCAAGCTTGAGCAGAAACGAACGGCGCGACGTCTGTCTTGTTCCAACGTCAGTTCCTTTAGCAGGAATCTGGTCTACCTCGCTGATTGCCATAACCTTCAGTCTCCCTCAATCATTTCATTTAAGCGTCGCCACGGCGCCGTTCGCACTGGTTGGTTGTCGCTGCGAAACAAGCCAGGCGACCACATCATTAATCTCTTGCTCAGTCATCGGACGGCCGGGCAGGTTGGAACGCCAGTCGGGTTTTCCCAAATCTGCTCGGCCCACGACCACGGTTGTGCGCAGGCCTTGATCGCTAACCATGGTCAAAAAGTTTGGATCAACTATCGAGCCCGCTGTTCCGCCGGCGCCATCTGCACCGTGACAGCGCGCGCAGTAAGTCTGATAGACGGCTGTGCTCTTCGCCGCGTCTCCGGAACTCACCGAGACATTTGCGGTCGCGGCTTTTTCCGGAGCCAACTGATTGACGCTGTAGGCTGGAAGCTTCTGATCCCTAAAGTCATCCGGTCTTGCCCAAGCGGAACGCATTCCGCCGATGAGCGCGTCAATCTGCTGATCAGTGAGACTTCCTCCTGCCCGCTGAGAGAAGGCTGGCATGTTTGTCCCCACTCGGCCGTCTGAAATGATTTGTTTCATCGCAGCGTCGGTAACGAACGCCAGGTAGAGCGAATCGTTTAGCGAACGCGCCGCACCGCGCCTGCCATCAGCGCCGTGACAGCCGGCGCAATTCTGTTTGTAGAGTTGACTGAAATCAGAAATCTCTGAGGGCGCGCGCCATCGTTCAGCTTCCGTCGGTCGGCCCGGCAGCCGAACGTTGCAGCCACTGAGCGAAAACAGAGCGAAGGCAATCGCACACGAGAGTCCGATTTCGTAGAACTTCATCATCGTTCCTCCTCGTGTTCGGGCATCAAGCCAGGTGCTTCCAGACCGGCCCTGGCTGCCATTGGCCAGGCTTGTGCAGTCTCGACAGTTTTTGAATGGGCGACGACGTAACCGGTTATCAGGCCAAACGCGACTTGTGACGCGATGAACCAGCCCCAGTGAATCTTTGCATTTAGTGTTGGGTTGATAAGTTTTAGCGTCGATGCGACC
>DASZDU010000108.1:0-49754 GCA_035941655.1 Pyrinomonadaceae bacterium
TATGCCGGTGCATTTAGGCTCAATGCCGATGGCCGTCGCTACCGCGTTAAGAGAAATAGATCTTCAGCCGGGAGACGTTGTTGCTCTGAACGACCCTTTCGCCGGCGGCACGCACCTTCCGGACGTGACGTTGGTGGCACCAGTGTGCAGTGCGCAGTTGGCAGTGGGCAGTCCTGTAACCAAGGCAAAGAAAGCTCTGCAATCGCCGCTCAAAGAACGCACTGCCCACCGCCCACTGCCCACTGCCCACTGTCTTTTTTACGTTGCCAATCGCGCCCATCATGCAGACATTGGCGGTGCAACTCCCGGATCGATGGGTCTGGCGACAGATATTTATGGCGAAGGGTTGTGCATTCCACCAGTGCGACTGGTTAGGAGCGGCGAAATTGACAAGGACATGATGCGATTGATCCTCGCGAATGTGCGCAGCCATGACGAACGTCGCGGGGATTTTCAGGCGCAGATCGGTTCATTGAGAACCGGCGCCGCGCGTCTGCTGGAGATCGTCGCGCGTCGCGGGGAGCGTGAAGCGTCTGACTATGCCGGTCACTTGATCGAATACTCTGCCCGACTGATGCGACATGCGATCGCGTCGATTCCGGATGGCAGTTATCAAGCCGAAGATGCGCTTGACGACGACGGCGTAAGCGATCGCGAGGTTCCCATCAAAGTGCGCATTAAGATCAAAGGCGAGCAGGCGCTGGTTGACTTCACCGGCAGCGCGCCGCAAGTCAACGGCCCAATCAATGCGGTGGAAGCGATCACGATTTCCGCCGTCTCGTATGTTTTCAGGTGTCTACTTGAAGGCGATGTGCCCGCGAGTGCCGGCCTGATGTCGCCGATTGAAGTTGTTGCGCCCAGTGGCACTGTAGTCAATGCTGTTCATCCCGCTTCGGTCGCCGGCGGCAACGTCGAAACATCGCAGCGCATTGTCGACGTTCTATTCAAGGCACTGTCCCAGGCGTTGCCAAACAAAATCCCGGCAGCCAGTCAGGGCACCATGAACAATCTCACGATGGGCGGATTGGATCCGCGCACTGGCGAAGAGTTTTCCTACTACGAAACCGTCGCCGGCGGCATGGGAGCTCGGCCCGACCAGGACGGCATGAGCGCGGTGCACACGCACATGACAAACAGTCTCAACACTCCGGCAGAAGCACTGGAGTATGCCTACCCGCTGCGCGTAAGCGCGTACCGGATTCGCAAAGGCTCCGGTGGCAAGGGAAAACAAAACGGCGGCGATGGTGTTGTTCGGGAAATTGAAACGCTCGCCGCCGCGCGCATGTCGTTGTTGGCAGATAGACGGAAGCGTGCGCCTTACGGCTTAGCCGGCGGCGCTGAGGGAAAGCCCGGCACAGCCGCCATCATCAGCGGAGCGCGCGTACGCAAGATTGGATCGAAAGGAAGTTGGGAACTGAAAGCCGGCGACCGCGTGCGGACTGAAACTCCCGGCGGCGGCGGCTTCGGGAAAAAGTGAACAACCGCGGCGGAGTGCAAAGTCTGCGTCATCAATCCTTCCCCTGCAGGATCTGCTCCAGCTCGAAGCCGTCGATGTCGGTATTTATCTGCATCCATAGCGGCAGGTGATCGGAAATCTGATAAGTGAAGTCTGTTTTATTCATACCCGGGAACAGCTCTTTAATGTGATTGGCATCGATGTAGTAATCCAAAATTCCGCCTTTGTTTGTGAAATTCTCAGGATACTCCGCGTAATGAAGAATTTGATCATATCGCTTGTCTTTCGCCAGGTTGCTTCCATGTTCAAGACCGGCCAGCGCCGTTGGAATCTTGAGACCGTGTTTTGTGATCGCCTTAAATAGCGGGCTTGTCTTCGATGGAATATTGAAATCACCCATAACTATTAGGTCTTTGTCTTCCTTCTGCTCTTCTTGCCGTTTGGCTTCGATCCAGTCAGCCAGCCGCTCCAGTTCCAGCCGCCTCGGTTCTTCATCGTCACCCCAGCGAATGTGGGTGGTCAACGCAACGAAGTCGAAGTTACCAGACCTAAAAGAAGCCATGTACGGACTGCGCCAGAAGGAAGATTCAGGTAGATATTCAAAGCCCTTTTTCTTGCGTGGTTCATTAGCTTCCGCGGCCAAGCCATTAAAAACGACCGCGCGTTTGTCGTAGATGTAAGCAATACGTTCGCGATTGCCACCCGCATCCGGAATCATGTCTGAATAGACGGCGCACCAATAGGGTCCGAGAATTTTCAGTACACGGCCCAGGTCCCTCAGATTGTCGCGCAGCTCCACCAATCCAATGAGATCAAACTGCCCGAGGATTTCCGCGATGTAATGGATAGCTGCCGCCGTTCGCGGCTTTTTGCCAAACTCTCGAATGTTCCAGGTGGCTATGTTGATGCTTTCATCGATTTTGGAGGAAGGAATGTTGGCGGCGGCAATGCGTTCGTGAAGCGCGAGTAAACCCGCGGCAATTTCCGGTGAAACCGTTCCGTGATTCATCAAATAGTCCTTTCGTTGATGAGGTCTTGATGCCAGGGGTTAGATCCAGCCCGGCTTATGCGTTTATCGCGCAGAGTTGGGCTACGGACCACGTGCGATGGGATCAAGTCGAGATTCCGCGAAGCTTATAACGCATCAGGTAGTCAACCGTCGATAGATTCCCGGCATCCGTTCCGGCAGCGAAAGCACATCGTCGATAATCGTGTAGCCTATCTCGCCGTACAAATCGCGCAGCTCCGCTTCCGACTCGCGATCGATCGTAATGCAGAACGGCGTTATGCCGGAGTTCTTCGCCTGTCGCAACGCCTCGCGCGTATCTTCGCGCGCATAACGCGCATCACCATAATCATGATCGTAAGGTCGTCCGTCAGATAACACGATCAGCAGACGTGTCCTTGCTTCCTGCTTCGCAAGTCGCGCCGACGCATGGCGTATCGCCGCGCCCAGTCTGGTATTATTCTGAAATGCAATGCCACCGATGCGCTGCTTCACCTCGTCGGAATACTTTTCGTTAAAATCTTTCACTACATAAAACTTCACATTTCGCCGGCCTTCGGAAGTAAAGCCGTTGATCGAATAGGTGTCTCCCACGGCCTCCAGCGCTTCGCTCATCAGCACCAGCCCTTCTTTTTCAATTTCGATAATTCGACGGCCGGGTCGCGTGTAAGGCTGTAGCGGATGACGTCCAATCGTGCGCGCGGTCGATGACGATTGATCGAGCAGAAAAGAGACCGCCACGTCGCGACGACGACGCAGCCGCTTGGTGTAAAGACGCTCAGATTGATGGCCGCCGCCAACTTTCGCTGCGCGGCGATCGATGACGTAATCGATTACGGCATTGAGGTCAAACTCTTCACCGTCGAGCTCGTTCGTCACTCGCAGCAAGTCTTCCGGCTTCATCAACTGGAACTGATAACGGATAGAAGAAATAACGCCCTTGTAACGATCGCGGGTTTGCTCAACAAACATCCGGTCGCCATGCTTCACCCGTTTTTCAATTACCCGGCACCAACCGAGGCGGTGATCCGTCAGCTCGCGATCCCATTCATCATAGTTGTAGGCCACCTCGCCCTCTTCAATCATCTGCTCGGGCAGTTCAGCGTCAACCCAGGCCTCAGCACCGGCGAGCTCATCGGGTTCGCCTTCGCCGTCGGGATCGTTCCAGGCATTGAAGAGCTCACGCGCATCCCTTCGCTGTGGATCTCGATCTGATTGCCGGCGGTTGAAGCTCTCAGTCGCGATCGAGTTCTCCTCTTCTGAATCTGATGGCTCCTCCTGAGTTTCGATCTCCTGAATCGAATCATCGTTCGGAGACATAGATTGAAACAACGAATAGACACGACTGGTCGCCATCAAACTGTCGGCGACAGTCGCTTCAGTATTCGTCAGGTATTCAGTAGTTAACGTCTCCAGCTCGGAAACAATTTGACCGTAGTACTGACGCGCGTCATCGGTTGCTCCGCCGAGCAGGGTTGTTTGGAAAAGCAATTCAAAAGGAACGAGAGTGGCGGGTAATTCTGTGACCGACGGACGACCGCGGCGGAGGTGCTCGCGAATCAAGTCAAGATCCCGAGCGAGCCCGCGATACTTCGCGCGCAGTCGCCGGTCGATGCGGCAGTTTTCCAGCGTGCCGAAGATGCGCCGCGCGAGCTGCGGCTGTGGAAACAATTTCAGGACGCGACGATAGTCGACATTCGTAGGACAGGCATTTTTGTTTGTCCTTTCTGTCCGAGACGATCCTGCGGAATCAGGGACAGACAGTGTCTGTCCTACAACTTCATCCGGCAGCGAGAACGCATCAAGCGCGTCAACGTTCTCCGGTGCGTAGGCTTCGCGAAAAGATGCGTATGCGGCTCGCAAGCCGTCTGTTCCCTGTTCATAAGTACCAAACTCAATCTGTCCGGCTGCGTGTGCCGCGAGCACTTTGTAGAGACGGAAATCCAGCTCGTCGTCGCCAAACTCCGCGACCAGTGAAGGAAGGTGAATGGTGCGTCCATCAGCGATTCTCGATTCCAGCGGCACAGCCGCCAACGGGGCAATTTCAACTTCGTGGCCCGTTAGTCCTTCAACGTAGAGAATCAGCATATGCCGCACCGCTTCCAGCGCCAATCCATTGCTGCCGCTGCGCAACGCGTCGTAACTGCTGCGAGTTTCCAAAGCGAAGTAGCTGCGGCGGCCGCGCGCGTCTTTGGTATGTACCGATAATCCCTGGCGCGCCCATTGTTCGAACTGCTCAATCGACACTGACCGCAGCGCAATCGCGCTCGAACGAAAACACGCAAGCGCTGCCTCCCCGTCCACTTCGGCGATTTCACGCGTTAGCGTTATCACTCGCAACGCCAGGCCGACCTGGTGATCGCGTTTCGGGTCGCTTGCGAGAGTGCGCACAAATCGCGGACTGCTGCGAACAAAAGCGACCAGGCTGGCGTTTCCGTGTTGAGCCACGGTCCACAAGAGCTTTAGCCAGTCGTCGAATATTTCCGGCATCACTCGCAAAATTTCGCCGCCAGTGGTCAACACTTGCAGAGCTGAGCCGCCCCCACGCTCCAAAAAAGCGAGCGTGCTGTCGAGCAGTTTTAATGCGGCGCTTGAATTGAGACTTCCAAGGGCGGCCGGCAGCGCAGCCCAGGCATCCGCGGCGATGCCGCCCGCACGCGAGGCAAATTCCGCTGCCAGCTCGATACCTTTTTCTACAACCTCCGCACTCTTCAGTTTCTTCAGACGCGCAACAACTTCCGGAGTTGAGTTGAGAAACTCAGAACTGTGCTTAGCCGAACGCCTGGCAATTTCAGATGCCACTTCCAGGAGCGGTCCGAGCAACTCGTCGTCGCCGACAGCAATTGCAACTGCGGGGGCAGTTCTCAACGTCTCAACTGCGACTGAGGAAGCGAGCGTGATCTGGCGCGAGCAGAGTTGCAAAAGCAGCGGGTGAACGCCGGCGGGAATGGTTTTGAGTTCGCTCACTCCCTCGGCGAAGAAGCTGATCGCAGTTTCGACGTCGCTCATCGCCAGACGCCGGCCCAGGTCGCCCCAGGAGCGCAAGTCGGCTGCTGTCAAAACTTCAGCCGCCGCGGGCGCCGCACGCAGAAACTCAATGCCCGCGCGCAGCGAAATGGCAGCGATGGCAGCGCTTGTCTCCAGCGCCGCAGCAGATTTCTCCAAAGGCAGGCTCGCCAACTCACGCGTTAGCGTCAGAAACGATTGCCGTTCGGCGCTGGGAAGATCCTGGTTGTTGTTTTCGTCGTGCACAACTCTTTGGAGTGCGCAGACCTGTCAGCGCTTTGGTCCGCGGCGGCCTGTCGCCGCGTTCCGGCTACGGTGAACTCAATCGATTCAGGCTGCGACAGGTCGCAGAAGACCTAAGCGCTGACAGGTCAGCACACTCCAAAAAGATCAGATCACCGTGGTGATGATCTCGCGGATGCTGCGTTGCAGCTCGCGGTCATCGGTGATGGGTGAACACATCGCGGTCTCAGCGGCGGCGACAGGCGGGATGCCGAGCGTGATCAGTTGCGCAGCATAAATAAGTAATCTGGTGGAGACTCCTTCTTCCAATCCGTGTCCGCGGAGATTGCGCACCTTATGGCCGATGAGCACGAGGTCGCGGGCCGTCCCTTCGTCGACTCCACCTTCGTGGGCCACAATTTCTGTTTCCATTTCCGGCGGTGGATAGTCGAAATCTACAGCCACGAAACGTTGGCGAGTGGATTGTTTCAAGTCCTTGAGAATTGATTGATAACCGGGATTATAGGAAACGACCAGCATGAACTCCGGCGGCGCGTCGAGGATCGTTCCCCGTTTTTCGATCGGCAAACGACGACGATGATCCGTCAGCGGATGAATGATAACCACCGTGTCTTTGCGTGCTTCTACTACCTCATCGAGATAACAGATCGCGCCGTTGCGCACAGCCGAGGTTAACGGCCCGTCGTGCCAAACCGTTTGCTCAGCCTCCAACAAGAACCGGCCAACCAGATCTGTAGCCGATAAATCTTCATGACAGGCGACCGTAATTAACGGACGCTCGAGCCGCCACGCCATGTGTTCGACGAAGCGCGTTTTGCCACATCCGGTGGGACCTTTAAGTATGACTGGTAACCGCGCGCTGTGGGCCGCTTCGAAAAGATCTACTTCTCGCCCAATCGGCAAATAGTAAGGCTCGGCGGCAACTCTATATTCCTCGATGGCTGATTCAAGCATGGATAAAAGTTTCAAGTTTCAAGTTTCAAGTTTCAAGTTTCAAGTTCCATGATCACTCTGAAAGCATTAGATTGAGGCCAGATTGCGCACCACCTGACTTAAGAGTACTTCTACGGTATTCTAGAGGATCGAAGGACATAACCGAAATCGCCACCATTAAAACTACGAACTCGAAACTTGAAACTTGAAACCTGGAACTTGAAACTTAAATGAAGTTAGCAGTAGCAATGTCTGGCGGCGTGGATTCTTCCGCCGCTGCGGCCATCTTGAAAGCACAGGGCCACGAGCTCGTCGGCTTCACAATGCAGTTGTGGAACCAGCGTCGCGGGATCAGTGTGGACGAGAATGGCGATCCATTGCCGTCGCGCTGTTGTTCGCTGGATGACGTTTACGACGCGCGTCGCGTCGCCGAGGAATTGGGTTTCCCGTTTTACGTGCTGAACCTTGAACGCGAATTTGAGCGCGACGTGGTGCAGCCTTTTGTCCAAAGTTATCTGAATGGCGAAACGCCGATTCCCTGTGTCTCCTGTAACAGTCGTCTGAAGTTTGCTTCGCTCGATCAACTCGCCGCCAGTCTCGGCTGCGACAAAGTTGCTACGGGCCACTACGCGCGGGTGGAGTATGACGAGACACAAAACCGTTACCGACTTTTGCGCGCACGCAATCTCGAAAAGGATCAGTCTTACTTTCTGTGGGAGCTGACTCAGGATCAACTTTCGCGCGCACTGTTTCCGCTTGGTGAGATGTCGAAGCCGGAGGTGCGGCAGGTAGCGCGCGATCACAGTCTCGCGGTGGCGGAGAAATCCGAGTCTCAGGAGATTTGTTTTGTTCCTGACGGCAACTATGCAGGTTTCATCGAACGCTATCTCGACGCCGAGGATTCCCAAGATCGCCTTCCGGGTCAGGGTGAGATTATCGATGCCGCTGGCGCAGTGGTAGGTCATCATTCAGGCATACACCGCTACACCATTGGTCAACGTCGCGGAATCGGTATCGCCGGAACCGAACCGCTGTACGTCGTGAACATCAACGCCGCGAAGAACGAGGTTGTAGTCGGGAATCAGGACGAGTTGTTGTCTACGCAATTCACAGCAGCCGGAGTGAACTGGATCGCGATTGATAAACCGAGCGGCCCGGTGCGGGCCGAGGTCCGTGTGCGTTACCGCCACACACCTGCCGCCGCCACAATCACACCGATGCCAGGTGATATCGGTGACCGCGTTCGAGTTATTTTCGACGAACCTCAGCGGGCGATTACCCCCGGGCAGACGACCGTGTTTTATCGGGACGATGAGGTATTGGGTGGTGGATGGATAACAAAGAACCAATGAGGTTTAGCAGTGCGGCTTCGCCGCGTTCCGTGCGGAAAGCCTATGGCTTTCTGGCCCATCGTTCAATCAGTTGAGGCTGCGCCTCCCGTTGGTAAGGCGCAGCCTTAGGGAATTCAGAAATGACGGAAAGGCAAAGCCTTTCCGCACGGAAAGCGGCAGAGCCGCCTTCGTCCTCCCTTTGTCCCTGCTTTTGCTGGCGTTTCTGCAAAACCTTTTGCTCATTCCAAACGTACTCACCGAAGAATAAATCCGATATTTAAGGCTAAGAGGCAGCAAATATTATGGCAATGTCGCGCACACGTAAGACTGTTCTGATTATTACCAGCATTGTGGTGGGTCTGGTTCTGGTCGCACTAATCGGCCTGGCGCTAATGGTCGCCGCAGTGCGAAAGAGTGAGCCCAGCATTGCTGACAACAGCGTGCTCAATCTGCGCGTCTCCGGCTCGTTGCCGGATTATGTTCCGTACGATCCTCTAAGAAAATTTTTTGGCGGCAGTGACCAGTCGCTCACAAATCTAATTCTGCAATTCAAAAAAGCGAAAGTAGACAACCGCATCAAGGTTGTGCTGTTGGACATCAATATGTCCGGCGCGGGTTGGGGTAAGTCAGAAGAGATTCGCGACGCGATCGCAGATTTCCGTTCCTCAGGCAAACCCGTCTATGCCTACATGGAATTCGGGATGAACAAGGAGTACTACATCGCCAGTGCCTGCGACAAAATTTATCTGGCGCCGCCGGGAGAGTTGTTCATCACCGGACTGGCTGCTGATGTAATGTTCTTCCGCGGTTCGCTCGACAAGCTCGGCATCTATCCCGACATCTTCCAGATTGGAAAATACAAAAGCGTCGGCGACACCTTCACACGCAAGGACATGTCTGACGCGCATCGCGAGTTTATGAACTCGCTGCTCGACGACCTCTTCAATCGCTACATCGAGGCGATTGCCACGGGTCGCGGCAAGACCGCAGACCAGGTGCGCGCCATTATCGACGACGCTCCCTACGGCGCAGCAAAAGCTAAAGAGGTGGGGCTGATCGATGGCGCTGAATATCGTGACGATCTCGAAAAGCAGTTAAAGACAAATCTCGGCTACAAGGAATCTGATCCATTGCGTGTTGTAAAGAGCTCCGAGTACAGCGAGGTTGCGCCGGAATCACTCGGTCTGAATGAAGGGGAGAAGATTGCCGTTATTTATGCGACCGGCGATATCGGTTCCGGACAATCGGAAAATAGCCCCACGGGCAATCAATCGATTGGCTCCGACACGTTATCAAAAGCAATCAATGATGCCCGCGACGACAAGACAATCAAAGCGATAGTCATCCGGGTCGATAGTCCCGGCGGTTCCGGTCTCGCGTCTGATGTTATCTGGCATGCGGTGGACGCCGCCAAACAAAAGAAGCCGGTGGTGATTTCGATGGGCGACGTGGCAGCCTCGGGTGGTTACTACATCTCGGCCAGCGCCAACAAGATCATTGCTCAACCCTCAACCATCACCGGATCAATCGGCGTGGTTGCCGGCAAACCTGTGATGCGTGGGTTCTACGACTGGCTGGGAATCTCCAACGAATACATTCTGCGCGGCAAAAACGCCGGCATGTTTCGTGAGACCGAAAAATTTAGTGACGACGAACGGGTGAAGTTTGAAGATTGGATCAAGACAACTTACTACAACGATTTCATCCCGAAAGTGGCAAAAGGTCGGAACAAGGACGCAGCGTATGTGGATTCAGTAGGGCAGGGTCGCGTATGGACCGGTTTTCAAGGTAAAGAGCGCGGGCTGGTCGATGAGTTTGGCGGCCTTGATCGCGCCGTCGAAGTCGCAAAAGACCTGGCGAAAATTCCGAAGGATAAAGGAGTGCACCGCGTGATTCTGCCGTACCCGCGCACGTTTATTCAGGAACTGCTCAGCCAGGGCAATGAAAGCCAGGTGAAAACGAGGCAACAGGAAGCGTTGATGGCGGCGTTGCCGGACGATGCGCGTCGTGCGGTTCGCTACATGGCACTGTTGGATCGCATGAAGAGTGGTGAGTCGATGCTGCTGATGCCGTTCGATTTAAGAATCAAATAAAGATTGGGGGAAACGGGAAGGGGGTAAAAGGGGAATGCGCCTGTCCTTTTCCCGTTGCCCTTTCCCCGTTACCCTTTACTTATTCCCCCTCTTCCCCTCTTCCCCTATTTAGTGATCTTTTCCAGTCCCCCCATATACGGTCGCAGCGCTTCCGGAATAACAACCGAACCATCCGCCTGCTGGTAGTTTTCCATAATCGCAATCCAGGTGCGTCCCACCGCCAATCCCGATCCATTCAAGGTGTGCACAAATTCCGGCTTCGCTCCTCCAGCGCGCCGGAAGCGAATCTGCGCGCGGCGTGCCTGGAATGCTTCGTAGTTCGAACACGAAGAGATTTCGCGGAAAGTGTTTTGTGAAGGCAGCCAAACTTCGATGTCGTAAGTTTTCGCCGAGCCAAAACCAAGGTCACCCGTCGATAACGACACGGTGCGATAGTGGAGCCCCAGCTTCTGCAAAATCACTTCCGCGTCGCGCGTTAGCGACTCCAATTCTTCATAGGAATTCTCCGGCAGCGAATACTTCACCAGTTCCACCTTCTCAAACTGATGTTGCCGAATCAGGCCGCGGGTGTCGCGTCCATAGCTGCCGGCCTCGGAACGAAAACATGGAGTGTAAGCCACCCAACGCATCGGCAACTGCGCCGCATCAATTATTTCGTCACGATGATAGTTCGTTACCGGCACTTCCGCGGTCGGCACCAGGTACAGCTCGCGTTCGTCGTTTAGTTTGAAAAGATCTTCTTCAAACTTCGGCAGCTGTCCCGTGCCAAATAACGAGGTCTGGTTGACTATAAACGGTGGCAGGGTCTCGCGGTACTCATGATGTCTGGCGTGGATATCCAGCATGAAACTGATCAGCGCCCGTTCCATCCGCGCGCCTTCGCCGTTGAGGATTGCAAAACGGGCGGCTGCAATTTTTGCCGCGCGATCGAGATCCAGAATGTCCAGCGCCGTACCGAGGTCCACATGGTCTTTCGGTTCAAAATCAAAGTCGGGCTTCGTACCCCAGCTTCTAATCTCCTGGTTAGCCGATTCGTCTTCACCAACAGGCACGCTTTCATGCGGCAGGTTTGGCAGTGTGGTTAGAAGGTCGCGCATGCGCGTTTCAGCCTCATCGCGCTGCCGGTCCAGATCAGCAATACGCTCCTTCAATTCGTTTACTTCTTTGCGGCGCGCGTCCGCCAAGTCGCGTTTGCCATCCTTCATCAAAGCGCCAATTTCCCGGCTGGCGGTATTTCGCTCCGCGTTCAGCTGGTCTGACTGCGCAATAACGCGGCGACGTTCGCCGTCTGCTTCAGCAAAGCTGTCAAGCAGCTCAGGCGCAACGCCGCGGGTCTGCAGACGAAGGCGCACGTCCTCCAAATTTTCACGCACATAGTTCAGATCAAGCATTTGTTCTCTTCCCGCAAGTATGTTATGAGAGACGACCGTTGAAAACTAGAATGTAACGTCAAATGATCGCGAACGCCAGCTAACCCGAAGTTCAGAGTTCAGCCTTCAGGTTGCTTTTATTGAGACACAATATGGAGGTCAGTACCACCACGCGGTAGCGGGTGGGTCGTGGACTTGGCCGCTCAAACGGCGTTCTCTATTTACTGACGAAAGCCAGAACCACCCGCTACCGCGAGGTGGTACTGGACTCATTTTCCAGAATGCCACAGAAGGTTCGCAAAGCAGTTTTCCCAGCCGCAGGCTTGGGCACGCGTTTTTTGCCGGCGACTAAAGCGTCTCCCAAAGAGATGTTGCCGTTAGTCGACAAGCCGTTGATCCAATACGTGGTCGAGGAAGCAGTCGCTTCCGGCATCGAGTCGATCATTATCGTGACGGGCCGTGGCAAGTCGGCGATCGAGGATCACTTCGATGTATCGTTTGAACTTGAAAAGCTTTTGGAAGAGCGGGGGAAGCAGACAGAGCTGAAGGCGATGCGCGCGATTTCTTCAATGGCGCGCGTCAGTTATGTGCGACAGCAGGAGGCTCTTGGTTTGGGCCACGCGGTTTTTCAGGCGCGCGATCTGGTAGGGGAAGAACCATTTGCCGTGATGTTGAGCGACGACATCATCGATTCGAAAACGCCGGCGCTGCGGCAGCTGCTCGACGTCTATGAAAAATACAACGCTCCCGTCGTCGCTGTTTTTGAAGTTGCCGGCGAAGCCATTTCACGTTTCGGAGTCATCGACGGCGACGAAGTTGAACCAGGCGTTTACAAAATCAAGGACATGGTTGAGAAGCCGCCGTTCTCTGAAGCGCCGTCTGATCTCGCAATCATCGGACGCTATGTGTTGACGCCCGACATTTTCGAAGAAATCGAAAAAACCACACCGGGCGCCATCGGCGAGATTCAAATCACTGATGCGATGAGGTCGCTCTTGAAGAGGCGGCCGTTTTACGCAGTGCGTTTTGAAGGCACGCGTTACGATGCGGGAGATAAGCTTGGTTTCCTGATTGCAACCGTCGAGTTTGCGCTCAAGCATGAGGACCTCGCGCCTGAGTTTAGAGCCTATTTGCAGTCGCTGAAGCTATCATGAGTTGTGCAGTCGCACAGCTTCAGCGATTAGATCAAGATCCGTAGTCTCAGTCTTTAGCTTAACTACCAGCAATAACATGTCTGATCAAAAACAATTCTCCGGACGCGCTGCGATAGTCACCGGCGCCACGCGCGGCATTGGTCGCGCCATCGCGCTTGAACTCGCGCGTCGCGGCGCGGACGTGGCATTCAACTACGCCAAGAGCGCTGAGGCTGCCGAGTCGCTGACAAAAGAAATTGAAGCCCTGGGCGCACGTGTGTTCGCAGCCCAATGCGACGTCGCCGACACCGAAGCCGCCGCGGAGATGGTCAAACAAGTCAAAGACGCTTTCGGACGCATCGATTTCCTCATCAACAATGCCGGTATCACTCGCGACAATCTGATTCTGCGCATGAAGGAATCAGATTGGGATTCCGTTATGGACACAAATCTCAAGGGCGCGTGGAACTTCGCCAAAGCGGCGTTGCGTACGATGCTGCGTCAAGAAGGCGGCGGATCCATACTTAACATTTCCTCGATCAGCGGCGAAATAGGAATGGCGGGACAGTCAAATTACTCGGCGTCGAAAGCCGGCATGGTGGGATTGACCAAGGCATTAGCAAGAGAAGTGGCGAGCAGGAAAGTGACAGTGAATGCGCTCGCTCTGGGGATGGTCGCTACCGACATGGCCGAGGCGCTCGACGAAACTTACCGCGCGAAAATCGTTGAGCAAATCCCACTCGGCCGCTTCGCCGCAGCCGACGAAATCGCGCGTATCGCCTGCTTCATGCTTTCCGATGACGCGCGCTACATCACCGGGCAAGTAATTCAAGTCGATGGCGGTTTGGCAATGTAAATTGGATGTCGGCGTAATCACCTCGCGTTAAAATTCACAACAAGCCGGGTTCATTTACCGGAGGAATGACCGCATGCCCCTAATGCGTAAAAGAACGAGGGTTCTTGCCTCTTTTCTGCTGGTACTGTTTCTCATTGGTGCTGGTTTGTTCAAAATTGGGGCCGGCGCTGCAGAGCCACGTCAGGCGTTGAATCTATCCGGCTCCTCAAGCTCCATTGCCGATCCAGCGGCGCTGGCGTCTGCTCGCAATATTCTGGACAGCGATGTGCAGGTCACGATTACTACTTACGACGAAGGACGAATCTCCCGACAGATCACCGTAAACACCATCTCCCACGTCGCTTCTAACTCCAGCAATCGTTCAACCGTCGGCTCAGTTCCGATGGCGCCAGCTATTGGTGGTGACATAGTGCTCAGTCAAATTTATTCGAACGGTGGAAACCCCGGCTCGGCCTATCAAAACAATTACATCGAGTTCTTTAACCGAACCGACAGCGCGATCGATTTCAACGGTTGGCCCATTTACTTCACGTCCGCTACCGGCACGTTTAACCAGTCAATCGCCTTCACCAGCTCCCGAGGCCTATCCATCGCCGCTCATAAATACCTTCTGATTAGATTGGGACCTGATAGCGCCAATGGTGCTCCAGTACCGGCGGATTTGTTCATTCCGGAGATACCCGGAATTCCTTCCGCCAATCTCTCTCCTTCAGGCAAGATCTTCTTTACCCGGCCCAACAACAGCATATTCGGCAGCTCTTGTCCGCTGCCGAATCCGGAAATTGTGGACTTTGTCGGTTATGGAACCACTGCAAATTGTTTTGAAGGGACTGGACCAGCACCGACCACAGCAAACACCAAAGCCGACGTTAGAAAACTCAGCGGCTGCACCGACAGGGAAAACAACGCCAACGATTTCGTCGCCGACGAACCTAGTCCGCATAATAGTTTTTCGGCCGCCAGCAATTGTCCCAACCTGATTGACAATGCGGAGTTTTTCGTCAGACAACACTACGCTGATTTCCTCAACCGGGTGCCCGACTCGGATGGCCTTGCCTATTGGACGAATGAAATCACTTCCTGCGGCGCCGATGCTGCCTGCGTTGAGATCAAGCGCATCAACGTCTCCGCAGCCTTCTTCCTGTCGATTGAATTTCAGGAAACTGGCTACCTGGTCGAGCGTATCTACAAATCCGCTTATGGCGAGGCTGACGGTTTCTCGCAGCAGAACACGCCGGCAAACCCGCACCCGATCAAGGTGCCGGTGATCAGGTTCAGTGAGTTCCTGGCTGACTCGCAACTGGTAGCGAAAGACGTAATCGTTGGTCAGCCTGGCTGGCCGCAGCAACTCGAAAACAACAAGGTAGCGTTTACGCAGAATTTCGTTGCGCGCTCGCGTTTTACTACGCAGTATCCGACCACCAAGACCCCGGCGCAGTTTGTAGGCGAACTTTATGTCAATGCCGGTATAACGCCTGCTACCGACGAACTCACATCGGTCATCAACGAATTTGGCGGCGCCCCGGATACTGGCGACGCGGCAGCGCGCGCGCGTGCACTCAGACGGGTAGCAGAAAACACAATGCTCGCGCAGCAGGAAACCAACAAAGCATTCGTGTTGATGCAGTACTTCGGTTACCTGCGACGAAATCCAAACGACCCGCCCGATTCGGATCACACAGGTTACGATTTTTGGTTGACGAAACTGAACGACTTTAATGGCAACTTTGTTAACGCCGAAATGGTGAAGGCGTTTCTCGACTCGATCGAATATCGGCAAAGGTTCTAACGATGTAAGCCATTCAAGTCATATTCGATGATCAACTTAGGTAGTCTCTCAATCAGGAAGCGGGCTTGCCCCCGCTCTTACGTCCTCCTAAGGGTAAAAGCTTCCGAAAACTCGGAACAAAACCGAAGAGCTGAAAGCCATGAGTTTCTTTGATTATTCTCTTGACCCGATCATCCCGCACAAGTATCCTCCGCACATTCCGAATACAGTTAGTCGTCCAGTCTCGCGGTTAACCCGAAGATTTCGCTTCATACGAGTAGTCGCTATTTTTCAGAATTAACCCGACCGAGTTGTGTTTCCAAATTTGAATTTCCCAGATCGCGAAGCCGTGACCGGTCTTCGCGGCGAACTGCTTACCCACACATTCGAAGGAGAACAACAATGCACCGTAATAAATTTATGGTTCTTTCTTTGGCGATGGTTATCGCTTCACTGATCGTTTTAAGTGGTTGCGCAAAAGTTGAGGAAGGCGGTCCAGTCGCTTCCAACAAACCCAGTAGCGAGGGTGGCAAGATTCCCGTGACTACTTCGTCGGAAGAAGCGCGAAAGGAATTTCTTCAGGGTCGCGACCTCTCCGAAAAGTTATTGATCCAGGATTCAATCCAACATTTTGATAAAGCAATTTCGCTCGATCCAAATTTCGCGCTTGCCGAGTTAAACCGCGCGCAGGTAAGTCCGACCGGCAAGGAATTCTTTGAGCACTTGAAGAAAGCTGTGGCCCTGGCAGACAAAGCTTCCAACGGCGAAAAGTTATTGATTCTCGCCGCCGACGCGGGCGCTAACGGAAACGCCGCCAAGGGAAAGGAGTATCTCGACCAGCTTGTCGCCGCTTATCCCAACGACGAACGCGCTCATTTCAACCTGGGCGGATACTACTTCGGTCAGCAGGATATGCCGCAGGCGATCGAGCATTACAAGAAAGCTACCGAGCTCGCGCCGACTTACTCCACCGCTTTCAACATCCTTGGTTATGCCTACCGGCAAAATGCCGACTACGCAAACTCTGAACAGGCATTCAAGAAATACATCGACTTGATTC
This sequence comes from Pyrinomonadaceae bacterium, assembly GCA_035941655.1. Classification (GTDB taxonomy): domain Bacteria; phylum Acidobacteriota; class Blastocatellia; order Pyrinomonadales; family Pyrinomonadaceae; genus PSRF01. Next base: position 16,256 of record DASZDU010000108.1, read on the forward strand.
CAAACGATCCGAACCCATACGACTCCTACGCTGAGCTGCTCCTGAAGATGGGCCGATTTGATGAGGCCATTACGCAGTATCGCAAAGCTCTGGCAATCGATGCGAATTTCATCAACTCTCATCAGGGAATTGCCGCCGCGCTGATGTATCAGGGCAAACCGGATGAAGCGAACGCCGAGCTACAAAAAATTACCGAGAAGGCCAGAAGCGATGCCGAACGCCGTACAGCGTTATTCGCGATGACCGTGGTAGATATCGATAGCGGCAAGATGGACAAAGCGCTGGAAGCAGTGGACCAGCAGTATGCCCTGGGAGAGAAGACCAATGATCTGCCGGCTATGACCGGTGACCTGCAACTCAAGGCCAACATCATGCTGGAGACGGGCAAGCCCGACGAAGCAAAAGCCCTTTTCGAACGCGGGCTAAGCATGACCGAAGGGTCGAATCTATCGCAGGAGATTAAGGACAACGCAAAGCTGTTTCATCACTACAACCTGGCGCGAGTGGCGCTGGCAAAGAAAGACGTGGCTACGGCGAAAACGGAAGCTGAAGCGTTTCGCAAAGGCACGGAGAATTTAAAGAACCCGTTTCAAACAAAGCAAGTGCACGAACTGCTGGGCATGATCGCGCTGGAAGCGAAGGACTACGACACGGCTGTGTCTGAGCTGCAACAGGCGAACCAGCAAAACCCACAGGATCTGTATCGCTTGTGTCAGGCTTACCAGGGCAAAGGCGATGCGGCGAAAGCAAAGGAGTTTTGTGGTAAAGCGGCCGCGTTTAATTCGCTCCCGCAACTCAATCTTGCCTTCGTTCGCACGAAGGCAGCAGGAATGAAAGTCTGAGGAAAGCTAGAGCAGGCAGAAAGCAGTAGGCCCCCATTAAGAGCGGGGGCAAGCCCGCCCTTCCCGACCTCGAGACTCCGAATCAGCTCGGGGTTAGGAAGGCGGGCTTGGCCCCGCTCTTTCTACTGCTCACTTTTGCAGAACCCACATCAAGACAGCGGCCGCAGTGCCGTCCATCGTCGGCTCGTTAGTCGAATAGTCTTTGATGTCATCGTGATATACGGCCCGCTCGTCCTGAAAAGCGGCGAGCGGATCGGGCTGGGTAATGTCTACGCCCTTTAGGGTCTGAAAGATTCGGCGATATACCGGCCCATCCACCAGGCCGCCTCGGATTGAACGCTTCAAAATCGCATTCGGAAACAAGTGCACGTCACGGGGAAAATTTCCATTGGTTGGAATCTCAGTGAACATCGAAATGCCCCAGGGGTTTCGGCCCAGCAACCAGTCGCGTTGCTGAACAGCAAACTCATGAAATCTCGGATCGCCGGTCATCCTTTCGTAAAACAGCGACTGCGTGACGAGCGCTACCAACAAATTATTCGAGCACCAAATGAACGGAACTCCCACGCGGTAAGCATTGTTAAGGCTCGCACGCAAACAGCGCTCAATACCTTCGCGATAGTAATCCCGGAGCTTTTTCCTGAATCCGGCATCGACGAGATCGTAAAGCCGGAAATGGCCAACATTCATGAAGGGATAGTATTGATAGTGTCCCGTCTGCTCGCGACCCATCCACGACTCCGCGCCTGCAAGCGTCGCGTAATGCTTGGCATCATGCAGATAGCGCGTGTCCGCGGTAGCCCGAAATAATTCGGCCGCACCCCACTCCATGTCGTCGGCCCAGGTGGTCTCTTCGTAACGGTAAGGAGCGCCGTAGGAGTTTCCCTGCTGCACACCCTCCTTCCGCCTGCCTAATGCATAGACCTCCATGCCCGCGGTTAACAGCCGCGCGGCAACCGAAGCGAGTTTGGGATCGTCTTTCCAGACCTGATAACCGAGCGCCATCGCCGCCGCATATCTTCCCGCCAAATTGGCGACGCCGTTTGACTGACTCTTGAACTCTCGCAGTCCTTGCGGCGTGCCGTCAGCAAAATAGACCGGACGGTAACTTCCTGGGCCCCAGCCGTAATCGACCGTCTCATTTTGTGGCAGCCTGAAGCCTTTGTGATCACGATCGTCAGCAACCTGGTGATAAAGCTGGTCTGGGACGGGATGCAGCTTCAACATCCAGTCGAGTCCCCAGCGTGCCTCATCGAGGACATCTGCGATGCCGTTCGCGCCAGGTTGTCCCAGTTGATTTAAGTCATCTGTGAAAGTTGTAGGCTTCACTCGCCGGCGTGGCGGAGGTTTAGTGGCCAGCAGGTATGCCAGCAGCATCTGCGCCGTCGCATTGCTACTGGTTAACAGGTACTTCAACTGGTCACCCGCATCATGCCAACCTCCGGAGGCATTCACGTAACTCCCGGCTGCTAGCGGTCCGTTGACAGTTCGACCGTCAAACGAGTGACAGACTGCGTCAACCCACGGGTTGTAACCGCAACGCTGTTGGCGCATGAATTCCAATAATTCGTCAGGCAGTGCCGCGTAAACTTCCTTGTCGATTTGGAAAGCGGGAGAACGGTGCTCGCCGATGCGAATGAAGTAAGTTGCAGGCTTAGTCAACGCGGAAAAGTTGAGTTCCGCATGAGTGTCGAATTCACCCCAGCGACCTGCAATTGCTTTTGTCTGACCGTGGAACAACACCTTCCCGCTTGCTCGATCAATCACGCTGAACGTCGGCGGCAGTGGAGCGCGAGACTGCGCGTGAGCAATCTTTGGATCAGACGGCAAATAACCAGCCTGGTTTATGCGAACGTGAATCTCTTCGTCGCGATCGGTAAGTTTTTCGGCTTGAGATTGGGCGCGCGTAATTGTGCGAACCTGACGCGGCCAAAAAGATGAACACAAAACGGAAAGAGAAAGCAGGATTAGTAACGTCATCCGGCATGAGCCAGCTGGAAATATTTTCATCGGATTACTTTAACATTGCTACCTGTCAACAGTTTGCGGTACTGAAGCAGTTAAAGTTCAAGCTTTAGCTTGCGTTCTCCCCTGAGAGCCAAAGACCACAGCCTAAAGGCTGAACTCTGAACCGCCGGTCTCATACTGCACCAGCACCCTCTTTGCGGTATCCTGACCGTCATGAGCGACGCCTGGCCTGAACTAAAATTCTCCGAATGGCAAGACACACTTGCGACGCTGCACATGTGGACGCAGGTTGTGGGCAAGATACGTCTCAAGCAAACGCCGCTGGTCAACCACTGGTGGAACGTGCCGCTTTACGTTTCCGCGCGCGGCCTTACCACCTCAGCCATGCCTTATAGAGATCGCATCTTCGAAATCGAGTTCGACTTCATCGACCACCAGCTGCTGATCAAATGCAGTGACGGCTCAACCACAGCGCTTGCTTTGCGGCCGCAGTCAGTCGCTGACTTCTATGCAGAAGTGATGTCCACGCTCCGCAGTTTGGATATGGAGGTCAAGATTTGGACGATGCCGGTTGAGGTGTCAAACCCGGTTCGTTTTACCGACGATCACGAACACAAGTCTTACGATGCGCAGTACGCCAGTCGCTTTTGGCACGCGCTGGTCGCGATGGACGAGGTGTTCAAAGAATTTCGGGCGCGGTTTGTAGGGAAAGTTAGTCCGGTGCATTTCTTCTGGGGTAGTTTTGATATGGCTGTGACGCGGTTCTCCGGCCTGCCGGCGCCGCCTCGCGAAAACGCTGACGTGATCACGCGCGAAGCTTACTCTCATGAAGTGATCAGCCACGGCTGGTGGCCGGGAAACAAAGACATGGAAGCGGCGTTTTATTCTTACACCACGCCGGAGCCCGCAGGTTTGGCCGACACTCTAAATCAGGGACAAATTCTTCCTGCCCAAACATTTTACAACGCGGAGATGAAGGAATTTTTTCTGATGTACGACGACGTCCGGCAGTCCGCTTCACCCGAACAAGCCCTGATGGATTTCTGCCAAACCACCTACGAAGCCGGAGCCAATCTTGCGGGTTGGGACCGTGCTGCGCTGGAACGCCTACCCGATAAGCTAGCTGCCGGATGAGCCTTCAAGGGCGGCTCAAATGCAAACGAGACGAGGTTGTTGGAGTTTCTGTTCTATTTTTCTTACTGCCAGCAGAATAAGCAGACAACGCGATAAGATAGGCGCATGCGATTTCCAGCGATGTTCAGTATTCTAGTCGCCCTGATAATAAGCACGGTAACGCTCGCTTCAATTCCCGCTGTTGCTCAGGTGCAAGGCAGCGCGCAGGAGAAGGCCGCTAATCTGCGTGCACAACTCAGCGAAGTGGAGACGAAACAAGCGGGTTTGCAAACGCGCCTGCAAGATCTGGACGAAAAGCTGAAGCCGGAAAATATTGAAAAGGCTTTCGCGGGTGTGGGGAGCACGCATCCAGAGGATTTGCGGGAACAACGTCGCCGGCAACTGGAGATCGAAAGAAACGGCGTGCAGAAGCAACTCGATCTGCTGGCCACCAGTCACAGTCGTTTAGAAACAGCGATCGCGAAAGCCGACGCGGATGCGTATCGACAAAGTGCGCAGCCCGTCACCACTGCCGTCGACTCATCGAGTGCGAATAATTCCAATAGCGGATCCTCAACCACCAGCACAGCTACCCCGCAGCGTCCACGCCGGGTAAAGAAGAAAAAGGCAAAGAGCGCCAGAGCGAGACCAAAAGACAAGTCAATTCTATAAACATTCACCTCTCCGAAGGCGAGGACCGAACTCAGTGTTCAGACGCACGTTTAGTATTCAGTATTTTAATTCGAACTGGTCGGCGTAGACTTTGCGAAGTAGCCGGGGCGATGACGAAGCTTTAGCTGTTCTTTTCGCAACGCTGGGTTGGTGATTTCGATCTGCATTTCGCGATAGCCGCCGTCGCGATTCTTGTTTGTCGACGAATAAGCGATCAGGTACTGTGAGCGAAGTTCCCGCTCAATTTCGGCAAAAGCATTTTTCAAGTCGGTTTCTTTCTTCGGGAAAAACGCGCGGCCACCTGTCCCCATTGCCACCGCGTTAACTGCTTCGCGGTCCACCCCTTCTTCCTTGCTATCGCCGATGCCTATACCGTAGATGATTGTCTCCGCATCAAGCGCTCGCTTAATTGCCTCGTTCCGCGTGACGCGACTGGTTGTGTCATGACCATCCGTCAGCAGAATGATCGCCCGGCGTCTTTGATTGTGGCCAGCAGTTGCTTCATCGCGTGTAAGGCGGGGACGAGGGGCGGACCGGCCTGGCGGCTCGGTTAATTCCCTATTTTGCGCCAGCACCTCGCTAGCGGTGACAGCGATCGCATCCCAGATTGCAGTCGTGCCTTCACGCGGGGGCGCCTTCATTCCAGGCCCCGAAACTATCCCACTAATTGCCGGGCCCGAGCCCAGATACGCCGGGCTGGCAATTTCCACTCGCTCGAGCGCGCGATAGATCTTGAAAACATCACGCGTCAATCCCTGTTCAAGAAATGCCGAGCCGGTGAAGGGAATGATCGCTGCGTGATCTTTTCCGGATTGGAGCACGCTTTCGATGAAAGTGCGCGCAGCTGCCTTTTCCTGCGGCAGAGTGCGCTCCTCAGAAAGGCTGATATCGATCAGGAACGCGATCGCGAGTGGTCGATCAGTCTCGCGTTGAAAAGTGAGAATCTTCTGCGGCACTCCATCTTCTGTTAGGCGCAGGTCGCTTTCGGTGAGCGAGGTGACGTAGGCCTTCTGCTTATTGGTGGCGATGAAAAAAAGATTGGTCAGATCTGTGTCCACGCGGATCACGTCGTCATCCTGGTCGGGCCGGGTTTGCGCGAAGGCCGTGGGCGCCCCGGCGCCGCACATCAGGAAGATCAGCAATAACGAGATCGGCTTGGATTTCATTGTAGTGAAATATGCTACTCCGTAACGCAGACTATGTTTGCGATCTGTCCAAAGTTGAACCGCAAAGCCGGATATACCTGGGGCCACAACGCAGACTTACAGTTTGGGTTAACCGTTACTTCAGGCTCTTGATGTTTGCAGGCTTTGCGAAAAGAGAGTCGGCCAGCGGAGGGTTGTATTCGACTGAATCGTAACCGATGCGGCTCACTTGCGTGCCATTAATATAGTGGTCGATCACCCAGGGAGCGGTGATGCCTCCTATCGTGATGGGCTTCGCCAGACGGTCTTCTTCCGTTAGGTCTTCTGTCTCAGCAGAATCCTCCTTCGTCCTGGTTGTTTTGTAAATCACTTTCGCCGGCAGCCCTTCCCTGGCGGCAAACTCGTATTCAACCCAGAACCCGTCGGGATAGGTGAGGCGCACGGTCTCATTTCGTCTGCCAAGTCCAGCCTCCCGCCGTCCAACGTAGCTCAGCGTGGCGTTCTCTTTTTTCCACCAGCCGCGCAGAACGTTTTCGACGCTGGTGCGCATGCTTCTCGTAAAGGCCGTAATCTGCTCGCCCTTCATGTCGCTCAAGGTCTTGGTGGCGCCGTCGTAGAGCCAGCCAGTTTGGCCGGTGTTCGTCTGGATAGTGCGAATTCCGGCGCCTATAAATTCGGTGCGCTCTTTGTCTGGGTATGAAATGTAATCGACGAACTTTGCGGGTATCTGCGACATGCCTTCGTTAAACGTCGTAAAGAAGCCGCGACCAATCAACGTTTTGACTTTCAAATATGGGTCGCCGCCCATCACTTCAATCGCGTGATTGAGAACTGCTTCAGCCTTCGATGTATTTTCCGGCGACGGCTTGGCAGTTTCCGGCGAAGGCTTTGCAGCCTGGTCTTGCTGCCCAATTGCTTCAACGCAAAATAGAACCAGGAGAAACAGGATAACAATTGACGAGCGAGGGATTGAATATGTCATCTTCAAATCAAACTTTCATAGGCAGTGGATCATTGAGCGGATTTATCTCCCTCTCCCTTTGGGAGAGGGATGGGGAGAGGGCTTAGTGGTGCGCGCCTAAGACCCTTCCCCTCTTTCCCCTTCCCAAAGGGAAGGGGATGAAAAGAAATTATCCTTTCCCGTCGAGGAAAGGAGGTGACAGTAGACCCAGCATCCGGCGCTACCGCGCTCGGTTCTGTAGGATCCGCTAACGCCAAAACTTGACCCGCTAACGTTTTCGGCAATGGCTAAATGTTACCAACCAAACGGCCAGAGAAAAAGGGCCTCAATGAACAACCTTGAAGCCCTTGTTGGAGCCGATATCGCAAGCCGCACGCGCGGCTGGCGAAACAAATAGTTAATTCAAACTCGCGTTTGTGCCGTTCACCGGCTTCACTACGATGTCGTCATCTTCAACCTCGACGACAAAATTCGTTGCACTCTTCCACAATGCGGTTAAAGGAAGTTTCACTTTCTCATCGATATGACGTTTCAGAAATCGCGCGCCATACTTGGTGTTGAAACCCTTTTCCGTCATGAGATTGAGTGCCGTCTCCGCGACGCTCACTTCTTTGCCTTGCCGCTTCATCTGGCGTTGCAGCTTATTCAAATAAAGTTCGGCAATCTGACGGACCTCGTCCATCGTCAGCGGCGCAAATACAATGATCTCGTCAATGCGATTACGAAACTCCGGCGAGAAACGCGTTTCTGCAGCTTTCATTACTTCGTTTTTAACTATGCGAAAATCCTGCGCTGTCTTGGTGCCAAAGCCGAGCGGCTTCTCAAATTTCTTGAAGCTCTCGGAGCCAAGGTTAGAAGTCATAATGATGATCGCATCTGACAGATAAACCTTCTTGCCGCGCCCGTCAGTTAACCAGCCTTCGTCAAACGCCTGCAGGAACAAGTTCATCAAATAAGGCGACGCCTTCTCAACTTCGTCGAGCAACAACACGGTATAGGGATTTTCGCGCAGCTGTTCCGTCAGGATGCCGCCGCGTTCCGAACCGACAATTCCTCGCGGCATGCCAATCAGTTTCTCGATGCTCACCGTGCCGTCGCTGTATTCTGACATGTCGATGCGCACCATCTTTTCTTCATCACCGAACATGAATTCGGCAACGGCTTTTGCGAGCTCAGTCTTGCCGACACCCGTCGGCCCGAGGAACAACAACACCCCATCTGGTTTGTAGTGCGACTCTTTCAGCGGACCTTTATTCAGCCGCAGCCGTTGGGCAACCGATTTGATCGCCGGCTTCTGCCCGATCACACGTTGCGAGAGCATTACTTCTGTCATCGAGAAGCGGTCGCTGGTATCGCGGAAAATCATGTCACGCGGGATGCGCGACTCCTGCGAGATCACGTCGATTACATGCTCCGGCTTCACCACCATCGTCTGCGGTTCATTGATTTCAACTTTTACCGCCGCAGTGTCGAGCCAGCCAATGGCTTTGTCCGGGAGGTGAAGATTGCGGATGTATTTCGGCGCCATTTCCAGCGCGATGTTAATTGCCTCATCCGAAATCTTGACTGAATAGTTTCGCTCCAGCCGCGGACGTAAACCCAAAAGGATTTCGCGAGTTTCATTGATGGTTGGCTCAACCACTTTCACCAAACGGAAACGGCGAGCGAGCGCCTCGTCTTCAGAGATGTATTCCTTATACTCCGACATAGTGGTCGCCCCGATGATGCGCAAGTCGCCGCGGGCCAGTGCCGACTTAAACATGTTCGCGGCGTCTGAAGAAGTACCCAGCGCCGCGCCGGCGCCCATGATTGTATGTGCCTCATCGATGAAGAGAATGAGATTATCGCGTTCCTTTACTTCGTCGATGATGCCTTTGATTCTCTCTTCAAACATTCCGCGCAACATTGTGCCCGCCACAATGCCGCCCATTTGTAACTGGACCACGTGCGTCCCACGCAAGCGTGCCGGGACCTTGTCAGGTTCCATTTCGATCAAGCGCGCTAGTCCCTCGACAACCGCGGTCTTGCCGACGCCCGGCTCACCTACGAGCATAGGCGAGTTGGCACGCTCACGGTGGCAAAGGATTTCAACCATCTGCTGAATTTCTTTTTCACGACCAATCGTCGGCGCGATCTTGTCGGTACGCGCCAGGCGATTTAAAGAAACGCCAAAATGCTTTAGATAAGGCGGCAGCTCAAACTTCTTTCGATACTGTTCTTCTTCGCGCTCGCGCTTCGAAACCTGGGCCTGAACGTTCTCGGTTACCGCGTCAGGATTTGCCCCCATGTTTTTCAGTACCTCTACGAACAAACTGTCGTGACTGGTAAGCGCGGAAAAAATGTCGGTAGCTTCAATCGTCTTTCGGCCCTGGCCGCGCGCGCGTTCCATTGCGCGCTTAAAAAGATCGGTAGTGTCCGGCGAGATGCGAAAACCTTTGCCGACGTGTTGCTGCCGGCTGCCGTCAAGTCGCTTGTCGATCGCGATCTTGACGACGATTGGATCCAGTGAAAGCTCGCGCATAGTGGAGTTGAACATGTCTGGTTCTTCGTGCATGAGGGCCTGCAAAATATGCTCAACCGATACGAAATTCTGATCACGCTGGCGCGACTCGCTGAGCGCATGATCCAGTATGCGTTGGCCACTCTCCCCAAACTTGTCTTTATAAGATCCTAAGTCAACCATGTTCTTAACCTGTTGCTTTCAGCGACCCGTTAACAACGGTGCACGGTTTTATGACAGCAGACTTGCTATCATTTCCCCGAACCGTTTCAAAAATCTCATCCAACCCAGCGGTTAGATGTCCCGAGCATATTCGCCGTTGCGTTTCGATGCAACGGAATTCTCACGCCCGTCGTCAAGCAAATATTCGGCCAGCCGATTGGGTTTCAACTAATTACTGGGATCGCGGTGGTCTCGCCTGCCTCAAGCTGCATGTTCATTCAAGATTAAGTCAATAAGACTCGGCCGAAGTAGCACTTAACGAATGCGGGGGGAGCCCGGTGCGTTCACTCAAGAACCAGTCCCCTATTAGTAGTCGTAATCTTCGCCACCGCCCGGCATCGATGGCGCCGCTTTCTTCGGCTCAGGGGCATCTGTAACTGCTGCGTCAGTCGTCAACAATAGCCCGGCAATCGAGGCGGCATTCTGGAGCGCAGTACGCACGACTTTGGTCGGATCTAGTATTCCGGACGCCAGCAAGTCTTCGTATTCAACGGTGGCGGCGTTGAATCCTTTAGATCCCTTCAACTGCTCGACTCGGCCCGCCACTACCGCACCATCAAGGCCGGCATTTTCAGCGATGCGTCGTAGCGGCTCTTCCAATGCTCGTCTCACGATTTTAATTCCAGTCATTACATCCGGATCGTCATCTGTTAATTTATCCAGCACTTGTCCCGCGCGCAGCAGTGCAAGACCACCGCCCGCCACCGTGCCTTCCTGAGCTGCAGCCCTGGTGGCGTTAAGCGCATCTTCAACGCGCATCTTAATTTCTTTCATGGCGGTTTCAGTTGGCGCGCCGACTTTGACCACCGCCACGCCCCCGGCAAGTTTAGCGAGCCGCTCCTGGAGCTTTTCGCGATCATAGTCAGAAGTGGTTTCTTCGATCTGTTTTCTGATCGTCGCCACGCGACCTTGAATAGCCTTTGGATCGCCGCCACCTTCGACAATGGTCGTATTGTCTTTGTCGATAATCACGCGCTTGGCTGTACCCAAGTCGGAAAATTCGACCTTTTCAAGTTTGATACCAAGTTCCTCGGTTATCACACGTGCGCCAGTCAGAATTGCCAAGTCTTCCAGGATGGCCTTACGACGATCTCCGAAAGCAGGAGCTTTTACGGCGCAAACTTTTATGGTGCCGCGCAGTTTATTGACTACCAGTGTTGCCAGCGCGTCGCCTTCAATATCTTCAGCGATGATTAACAAAGGGCGACCGCCCCCTGCGGCTTGTTCGAGCACCGGAAGCAGATCGCGCATCGCGGCGATCTTTTTCTCATGCAGAAGAATCAACGGTTCCTCGAGTACACACTCCATGCGATCCGGATTGGTAACGAAGTAAGGTGACAAATATCCACGGTCAAACTGCATTCCTTCCACGATGTCCAATTCGGTTTGCAGGCCCTTAGCCTCTTCGACGGTAACCACTCCGTCCTTGCCCACCTTTTCCATGGCCGCGGCGATCAGCTTGCCTATATCGAGATCGTTGTTTGCCGAGACGCTGGCCACGTTCATCAAGTCCTCGTTACTTTTGACCTTCCTGGAGGTACGTTGCAGCTCAGCTACCACGGCCTCAGTCGCGATTTGTATGCCGCGTTGCAACGACATCGGGTTAGCACCGGCAGTCACATTTTTTACGCCCTGACGAAAGATCGCCTGGGCCAGCACGGTAGCTGTAGTCGTGCCGTCACCCGCCGTGTCGTTGGTCTTAACGGCGACCTCGCGCACCATCTGTGCGCCCATATTTTCATATTTGTCTTTAAGCTCGATCTCCTTCGCGACGGTGACGCCGTCTTTTGTTATCACCGGGGAACCATACTTTTTTCCAATCACGACGTTACGGCCCTTTGGTCCAAGCGTTACGCGCACGGCATTCGCAAGCGTGTTCACACCAGCCAGCATCAAACTCCGCGCTTCCTCGCGAAACTTCAACTCTTTTGCAGCCACTCTGGTTCTCCTTAAGCTTCTTTGTAACACAAACTGTTTGCGTGTCGGTTGATAACGTAACCACCGCAAACTAACAGTTTGCTTTACACCTTATTTGCTTTAGCCGAATAGCGTCCGACTTTAACACGTGCCGGCCGCAAGAGGCGGTCACCTATCTTGTATCCGCGTGTGTGTTGAGCCATGACCTTGCCCTCTTCTTCAGGGCTCACTTCCGCAGTCTCAATAGCTTCATGAAACTCCGGATCAAAGGTTTCATCGACAGCATCGATTGCTTCGACCCCAGCCGCTGTCAGTGCGTTTTCGAAACTTGAGGTTGTTCTCCGTATACCCTCAGCGATTACTTCCGGCGCGCCGCCGCTGTCAGCAGCCTCGGCTGCGCGCTGAAGATTATCGAGCACGGGCAAGAGACCGGCTATGAAGTCTGCTTTCTCACGCAACGCGCGCTCGTCAGCCGCGCGGTTCAAGCGCTGGCGAGTTTCATCCGTCTCCGCTTGCAGCTGTTTTCGTAACTGATCAAAACGCGCCTGTACTTCCAGGGTCTTCTGTTCAGCGGCTTTGGTGCGCACCTCGAGTTCTTCCACATAACTCGGTTTCAGGTTTGGCGCTTCGATCTCATTTTTACGCTCCGTAACGTCTTCGTCGTCCAACAAGATGCGACGGCGATCCGTTACGCGAACCTGCGGCTCATCGTCTCGTCTATTCTTCTGATCTCTACCGAAAAAATCCCTGGTCATCCGATTCCCCTTCTGTCAGTAAATTTGCCGTAGCTACCGCAGGCGGTACCGACTGCGGTTTATGAAATTTTGATCTCAACACGCTTCGCTTTTTGCTCGGGGCGCCTGGGAAGGTGAACTCGCAGAACCCCATCCTGGTAGTCAGCCTTGATACTGCCTTGTTCGATCGAAGTCGGCACGGTAAATGTGCGAACGAATTTGCCTCTCGGACACTCGCCCCGATGTGGAACCGTCTCCAGTGTCGCGCGATTCCCTCTGATCCTAAGTTTGTTGTCCTCGACGCTGATATCGAGCGTGGTGCGATCTATACCGGGCAGATCCACCGCTATCGTGTATTCAGTATCGTCTTCGTAAACATCCGCAGCGGGATACCAGTCTGACTGTTCAACCTCATCGTTCGAGTTGGCTTCATTCCCGCGTCGCTGAGATGCGTCTTCAAATAGCTGGTTCATTCGGTCTTGCAAAGACACCAGGTCATGCAAGGGATTCCATTGTGCCATCACGCTTCCCTTTTTAAGAGTAGTTGGTCACGAGCTGTCGCGGCCAACGTTACGTTAGAAGTTACCGAAAAATCCAAATTAAGCCGCTGCCGCAGCTGTGTCTGGCTTCAAATCCATCTGATCGCCATGAGCCGAAACTCTCACGGTTTGGCCTGGCAGAATTTCTCCACTCAACAACTTTATCGCCAGCGGATTTTGTATCAACGTTTGAATTGCTCGCTTCAGTGGTCGTGCCCCGTAGTTTGGATCGTAACCTTCGCGAGCCAGTAGTTTGCTCGCAGAGTCGTCCAACACTAACTCAACGTTTCTTTCCCGAAGCATTGAGCGCAGCCGCTCGAGCTGCACATTGATAATCTGACCTATCTGCTCGCGTGAGAGCTGATGGAAGATCACTATATCGTCGATGCGATTAAGAAATTCCGGTTTGAAGTGCGCGCGCAGCTCCTGCATTATTTCGTCACGGGCCTCTGTCTCATCGCCATCCGCATCCTGAATCGCTCGCGAGCCCAGGTTTGAAGTCATGATCAAAACAGTATTCTTGAAGTCGACTGTGCGACCCTTCGCATCGGTAAGACGACCATCGTCGAGAATTTGCAACAGGACATTAAAGACGTCCGGGTGCGCTTTTTCTATCTCGTCAAACAGGATCACCGCGTAGGGCCGGCGACGAATTGCTTCCGTCAGTTGACCGCCCTCCTCGTAACCAACGTAACCGGGAGGTGCACCTATCATCCGCGCGACTGCATGCTTCTCCATGTATTCCGACATGTCGAGCCTAATCATGGCATGCTCGTCATCAAACAAAAATTCTGCCAGCGCGCGCGCTGTTTCAGTCTTGCCTACACCGGTGGGGCCGAGAAAAATAAACGACCCGACCGGTCGATTAGGATCCTGAAGACCGGCGCGTGCGCGACGCACTGCGTCAGCAACTGCCTTTAACGCTTCCGCCTGTCCAATCACACGCTTACTAAGACGATCTTCCATCGTGACCAGCTTTTGAACTTCGCCTTCGAGCATTTTTGAGACCGGAATTCCGGTCCACTTCGCTACTACCTCGGCAACGTCTTCTTCGTCGACTTCCTCCTTGAGCATCACGCCGTCTGTTTGCAGTTGTGCAAGTTTCTCCTGCTCAGCCGCCAGACGCCGTTCAAGCTCTGGAATTTGTCCGTACTGAATTTCAGACGCACGCGCCAGATCGCCGGCGTTTCGCACTTGATCGAGTTGCAGTTTGAGCTGTTCCAGCTCAGCCTTCGCCTTGCGCATGCGCTCGATGGCCTCTTTTTCTGATTGCCATTTTGCTTTCATGCCTCCTGACTTCTCTCGTAGATCTGCAATTCGCTGTTCGATCTCGTGCAAACGTGCTTTGGACCTTTCGTCTTCTTCCCGCTGCAACGCCTGCCGTTCAATTTCGAGCTGCAGAATTTCCCGTTCCAGCTGATCGATTTCCTGGGGCAATGAATCGATCTCGATCCTTAGGCGAGACGCAGCTTCGTCAATGAGGTCAATTGCTTTGTCAGGCAGGAAGCGGTCGGTGATGTAACGATTTGAGAGCGTGGCGGCCGCGACTATTGCTGAGTCCTTGATACGCACACCATGGTGAACTTCGTAACGCTCTTTCAGTCCACGCAGAATTGCGATCGTATCTTCGACAGTGGGTTCCCCCACATAAACCTGTTGGAAACGGCGTTCGAGAGCGGCGTCTTTTTCGATATATTTCTTGTATTCGTTAAGCGTGGTGGCGCCGACGCAGCGCAGCTCGCCGCGCGCCAGCGCCGGCTTCAGCATGTTCGAGGCATCGATGGCGCCTTCCGCAGCGCCTGCGCCGACCAGCGTGTGCAGCTCATCGATGAACAGTATGATCTGACCCTGCGCGTTCTCAATTTCTTTCAGCACGGCCTTCAACCGGTCTTCAAATTCGCCGCGATACTTAGCACCCGCAAGCATGGATCCAAGGTCAAGCCCAACCAGTCGCTTGTTTCTCAAGGTCTCGGGAACATCACCGGAAACAATCCGCTGCGCGAGTCCTTCAACAATCGCCGTCTTGCCAACGCCTGGTTCACCAATCAGTACTGGATTGTTCTTAGTGCGTCGCGAGAGCACCTGGATGGTTCGCCGGATTTCGTCGTCCCGGCCAATCACCGGGTCAAGTTTGCCTTTGCGCGCCAACTCCGTCAGGTCGCGCGCGTACTTCGAAAGCGCCTGATAATTCTGTTCGGCATTTTGATCGGTGATGCGGGAACCGCCGCGCATCTGTTCGACGACCTTGAGCAGATCGTCACGCTTCACGCCGTGCTGGCGAAGAATCTTGCCGGCTTCGCCGTCCTTCTCGTCAACAATCGCCAGCAGCAAATGCTCGGTCGAGTTGAACTCGTCCTGCATTTTGTCCGCGTGTTTTTGCGTGGCCGTAAAGACCTGACTTAAACGCGGACTGAAATATTGTTGTCCGCCTTCAACGCGAGGAAACCTCGCAATCGCCGCCTGCACATCGTTCAGAACTACCTGAACGTTCACGCCCAGTTTGCCCAGCACGGGCCGCACGATACCTTCAGGCTGCTCAAGCATTGCAGCCAGTAAATGCTCGGGCTCCACTTGCTGATTTTGATTTCGCTCTGCAAGTTCGATGGCCGCTTGAATGGCTTCCTGGGCTCGAAGTGTGAACTTATCTAATCGCATAAACCTACCTATTTACTAAACCTGTTTTAGACTTTGAGCGGGGCTTGGTCAATAGACTAAACCCCGCTCAAAGTGGCCGTCACGCTTGGAAATACTTATTCAGCGCCGGCGGCCTTGCTCGACTTCTCGGTGACATTCGCGGCCTTCGCCTCGATTGTCTTTGCCGAAGTCCCAGCGCCTTCGCCGGCAATTTCGATTCGACGTGCCTTGGTCTCTTCGCGCTTGGGAAGAGTCACGCGCAAAACGCCGTTACGATATTCCGCAGTAGCTCCCTCCCCTGACACGGTTTGCGGCAACGTGAACGACCGGGTGAAAGAACCGTAGGATCGTTCCACTCGATGATAGTTATCAGTGTCTTCCTTTTTTTCGAACTGACGCTCGCCGCGGAGAGTAATCACATTGTTCTCCACCGATAGCTCGAAATCTTCCCGCTTCATTCCGGGGAGTTCCGCCTCCAGCACAATGTGATCCTTGTTCTCATAGATATCGACACTGGGGTTCCAGGCGCCACGGCCAATACCTTCTTCGCCGAAACCTCTGGTCAGATTAGTTGAAAATAACCGGTTAACTTCTTCCTGAAGGGTACGCAGGTCCCGAAAGGGATCATAGCGAACGATAGTCATCTTACCTTTCCTCCTTAAAATCTTACGCCCTGCGGGGTCGGTCAAATTCGATCCAGCATCTTGTGAGCGCACGGGAATAATAATATCTGAGTGTGGCTCTGTCAAGTTGCTAAAAACGCCGGCAAACGGCCCAGAAATCGAAATATCCCGCAGAGTACCGATAGGTTTCTATTTAAACTTTGAGAGCTACGAGGAGGGTTACTTCAACCCAAAAAACCTCTTTATAGAGGTGAGCAGGCCGGCGGATTGATATTTATCACCCGCGGAGAGATCTTCGCTTGCGGCCAAACCTTGCCGCCGCTCGGCGATGATGTGGCTGAGCGACTCGACCAGGTCGGGATTGGTATCGAACACTTGCTTCATCGCGGCGTGCCCAATCTCCAGCACTTCTGTCTCTTCAAGAGCCACGATGTTAGCGGTTCTTGGTTCACCGGTGAATAAGGCCATTTCACCAAAGAAGGCGCCTTCGCTCAAAGTTGCGACCGTGCGAGCGCGACCGTTTTCGTTGAGTTGCACATCTACGCGGCCATTGTGGACAACAAACATTGAAGAGCCCGGATCACCGGCGCGAATGACGGTTTCTCCGGGAGCAAAGATGTGGCTCGTGGCTGCCTGAGCCAGCATCGCGGTTTCTTCGGCTGACAGGGGAGCGAAGATATCAACTGCGGCGAGCCTTTCGACAATAGCTCCGCCGACATCCTGCTCCGGGGTCTTTGGCTTTCTTTCTACGACTAGAGTGCGGGTGGGATAAGCGAACGTTAGACCGGCGCGTCGAAATGCGTACCAGATTCGTTGGCGCACCAGCGCGTCTGTGTCGTTATACTTCGCGAAGTCGTTAAGCCAGTATTTGACTTCATAATCCACGCCGCTTTCGCCGAGGTTCCGAATGCGAACGATTGGGGTAACTTTCTGCGAAACATTATCAGCTTCGCGCACGGCTTCGCGGACCACATGAATAGTCTTCGCTGGTGAGTCGGTATACAGCGTGTTGAAGAAAACCAGGCGAGCATTCAGGTTTTCGCGCGGGCAAACTTCTATTGGCTCTCTCGCGGCCGTGCTATTGCTAATAAGGACTATATGATTCTGAAAGGTGCGAATCTTCACCGCACGCCAGGTGATTTCCTCAACCACGCCGGTATGAAGCTGCGCACCAACGGTAATGACGTCACCCACTTGAAACGGCCTGTCCGCCTGCAGGGATATGCCGGCGAAAAAGTTTCCCAGCGTGTCCTGTAAGGCGAGTCCGAGGATTACGCCGAAAATTGCTGAGGTAGTGAAGACGGCGCCCAGGTCGGCGTCCGGAAAGATCAGTGTGAAGATAACAAAGAACAATGCGGTGAAGGCGACGATCGAAAAGATATTTCGAACCAGGGTTGGCGCCTCAAAGCCGCGCCGAAAACGAAATACCAAGCCGAAAATAAGAGCATTCAGAGCTCGTACCACCAGGTAAGCAAGAATGGCGAAGGAGACAAGGCGCAGAACTCCGATAATGGTGTTTGCCTTGGTGGCAAAACCCATTTGAGCGCTCAGCAGATCTCGAATTCCCTGGTCGAATTTGAAGATGAGATAGATTGCCAGCAGCACCACCGCCGTGGCTATGCAGAACAGTACGATCTTGTTCTTCTGAGGGGGCCGGCCCATGTTGTTGTTTACAATTAGCTAGCGAGAACCAAAGGTTTCTGGAGCTTAGGGGTTATCTTTTATCACTGATCACTCCGCTTGGCGAGAAGGAATCACATTAGCCTTGCCTGAGTGATCTAGCCCCACTATCAGAGGAGTTTGGGAAACAGTGTGACCACAATAAAGAGCAGCGACAACAAAGTAACGATGACAGCGGTGAGCCAAGCCCCCAGGTTGTAAATACGACCGTTAACA
Source organism: Pyrinomonadaceae bacterium (assembly GCA_035941655.1). Lineage (GTDB taxonomy): Bacteria > Acidobacteriota > Blastocatellia > Pyrinomonadales > Pyrinomonadaceae > PSRF01. The sequence goes on from DASZDU010000108.1 coordinate 34,022, forward strand.
TACGCGCCCATCAAATCGCGATCGTTTACAAGTTTCAGAATCGCAAACAGAATGATGGGGAGGAGCAAGCCGTTTATCACCTGCGTCAGCAACAGCACGCGAATGAGTGGTAGGCCCGGAATAACGGCGATCGCCGCCCCGACCGCGATCAGAAAAGTAAAGACGCCAAGAAAGATTGGAGCCTCACGAAAGCTGCGGGAAACACCTTTCTCAAAACCAAGCGCCTCGCTGATCGAATAAGCGGTAGCCAGCGGCAAAACACCTGCGGCTAACATGGAAGCGCCGAACAAGCCTATCGCAAATAGTTTCTCCGCATATGGACCGGCGAAGGGCTCGAGTGCGCGCGCGGCGTCGCCCGCACTCTCGATGTGCAATCCATGCTTATGCAAAGTTGCCGCTGTAGATACCACTATGAAAAACACAACCAAAATTGCGAGCATCGTGCCGATCCAGACGTCCATCTTTGTTCTGCCGTAGTCTTCAGGAGTGACACCTTTCTCAACCACTGACGACTGAACGTAAACCTGCATGTATGGTGAGATAGTGGTACCTACCACCGCGATGAACGTAAACATGTAGACATAATCGAGGCTGAAGCTTGGCTTGACTAACCCGACAGCCACAGCGCCCCAGTCTGGCTTCGCCAGGAAAGCCGAGACGACATACCCAAGGAATACCAGCGACATCAGAAGGAACGCGCGCTCCACTCGTTGATACGAACCCTTGACCACTAACCACCAAATGCCAACCGCCGACAAAGGCACGGACAGAAAACGCGGTATGCCAAACAGTTCAGTGGCGGCAGCGATGCCAACGAATTCAGAAACGGTGACGCCGGCATTTGCTATCAACAGTGCCAACATCACGAACGCAGTCCAGCGAACCCCAAAGCGTTCGCGAATAAGGTCGGCCAGTCCTTTGCCGGTAACGGCGCCCATGCGCGCGCACATTTCCTGGACCAGGCCGAGACTAATGGTGATGGGGATTAGGACCCAAAGCAGGCGGTAACCCTGTTCAGCGCCGACTGCGGCAAACGTAGCGATGCCGCCGGCGTCATTGCCGGCGCTGGCAGCGATCATGCCTGGGCCAAGAATGGCGAGATATGTAAGCAGTTTGCGTCGCCAACCAGGAGACGGTTTCAGACCTCGACCTCGCCGCCGCAACAAACGCCGGCCAGTGGCTATTACCGCTGCTCTCGATTCGGCCACTTGGAGGGTCTCCGTCCGTCATAAAAATTTTCGACTTGATAATCTAAAGATCTCAAATTTGAAATCTGAGATGAGCGCTATCCAAACAATCGCGGCAACCGTTGCCGCCAATCTTTCGGCAACAGTATTTCCATCGCGTCGTCTACAGTAATGATTCCCAGAATATCTCCCGCTTCATCCATCACCGGCAAGGCCAGCAGATTGTACTCGGCAATTCTTTGGGCCACCTCCGCCGCCGCCTCATCCGGATGCGCTTTTTGAAACTCCGTTCGCATTACGTCGGCCAAAGGCATCGATGGATCGGCCAGAATCAAACTACGCAACGCGATCACGCCGGCCAGTTGCCATGAGCCTTCACCTTCGACCACATAAAGGTAATAGATCATGTTTGGTGTTTCAGCCATCTCACGCAAACGCGCCAACGCTTCACCCACGGTCAACGCGCGCGGGAGCGTTACAAACTCCGTCGTCATCAGACCGCCAGCGGTGTCGTCTTCATAGGGGAGCAGCTCCGCCACGTCGGCCTGCTCTTCGTCTTCCATGAGACCGAGCAATTCTTCCGCTTTATCTTCGGGCAAATCGCCGAGCACGTCAGCGGCTTCATCGGGCGACATCCATTCAAGAATATCGGCCGCACGTTCCTCATCCATGTCACCCAGAATGCGCACCTGTCTCTCCGAGGGCATTTCCTCGAGCGTCTCAGCCGCTGTTTCGTCGTCGAGCGATTCGACTACTTCGAAGCCGTGGTGATAAGAGAGCGCCTCAGCGAGTCGGGCAATCTCGACCGGATGCAGCCGTGCCAGTTTTCCGCTCGAAGACTTCAGCTGGACCGTCGCCGCATCGGTTGCGAGATAACCAACGTCGGCCCAGTCGAGCACCTCCACTGGCTTGCGCGTACCCAGAAAACCGGCGGGGGCGAGTCTTCGATATAGACCCTGCAGGCTCACGTCGGCGCCGGTAACGCGCCAATCTCCGGCCGCTTCGATCAGCTGCACGTCGTTCACACGGACCACGCGTTTACCGTCAACATCGATGAGCTGCTTGTCGAGCACGTCACGTGCGAGCAACACTTCGCCATCGCGTCGCACGAAAGGCCGCAGGTTGAGTTTGTCTGAATTCAGACGCGCGCCACTCTCATCAAGATCCGTGATGCGCCAACGCGAAAGGAAGAACTCGCGCCGGCCAAAGCGTGCCACCAGACCGGTAACGGGCGGATGATCGTCGTCGCCAAGACGCACAATTACATCCTTCACGGTCGCCACACGCTCGCCTTCGAGATCGCGAATGGGGCGTCCCAACAGTTGCGACAAATAGAGCATTTATTTGATCACCAGCGAGTGCTGATCTTCGCCGCGAATCATACCATGATGCGAAGATAGCGGGAGGAAGACCTTGGTGGAGATTCTATTGGAGTTCGGTGACCTGTCATCTTTGGTTCGTCGCGACCGGTCGCGATTCGCGCTAATTTTCTTAAGGCTACGTTCATCGCCCGATCGCGGCCGACATAGAGATCCGATTGCTCGACTACGACTATCTCGTCCGGCTTTATACCATCCCCCTCAAGACGACGCCCTGCCGCAGTTTGGTAATCAAGTTCGCTGACATCCAGTAAACCGCCATCAGGCAACAAGTGCCGATTGCGAACGGCGAGCACGCAGCCGCAGGTTTGCGCACCGATAATTGTCGCGCGCCGCGAGGTCCGTAGTGCCTCGACAAAAATCTCAGCGGCACTCGCCGTACGTTGGCTGGTTAAAACAATAAGCGGCAGCTTTGTTTGCTGGAGGCGATTGATTGCGAGTAGAGAGGTCGCTTGAGTGAAGATGCTGAATCTCGTCCCCGCCCGATCAGTAAATTGACCGAGATCAACGCCTACTCCCAGGAACGTGGCGGCAATATCGCTCATCGCTTCCGCATCGCCGCCGCCATTGTTTCGGAGGTCAAGAATGATGCCGCGTGCGCCTTTCAACTTCTCGCGAAAGCTTCTTCCGAAATCCGCTGCAATCGTTTTCGTAAAAGCATCCAGATCAACAACTATATAGTCGCCCCGTTCCCGAGTAACACGCACTCCAAGTTCGCGCTGCTGCCAGTAGCGCCGGAATCGAGCAGACTTTCGCTTTCCGTCTTCTCCCTTCCAAGTCATGTCGACGGAAGTATCAGCTGGGCCATCGAGCAGCTTTGCGAATACGCGAAAACGCGCGGAAGCAGGCGTGAGCTCCGGCAAGTTTGACAAACGATTCCCAGCTATCGACATCGCTGCTTCGCCGTTCACAGTCTCGATAACATCGCCGGCGCGAACCCCCGCACGCTGGGCGGCCGAGCCGGAATCGACTTTGATAACGGTGGGTAAACCGCCGATCTCAGCAATCGCAAATCCAACGCTCACGAAACGCGGCCGCCACCAGTCGAATTTTTCGTTGGGCGCATACACGCGCGTGTGAGGATCGTTTAGAGAAGCGATCATGTGACGCAGAACCGCGTACAGTCCCTGTTCTGAATCGGCTTTCGCTGCCTGGGCGCGAAAGGCTGTGCGCTGCACATCCCAATCCAACCCACGGAAGTGCTGATCGTAGTAGCGTTCGTTTATTCTGGCCCAGGCGTCATCAAATACAGTTAGTCGGCCTTCAGGAGTGGCGGTGGAAACGAGCGTCGCATCAATTACTTTGGCGTGAGAATGCGGGTAAAGGGTAAAGGGGAAAGGGTAAAACGCCAGCGCTGCGACAAGAGCCAGCGCTCGGGATCTGCTCATTTTGTTCCGCGCTTTAATCATTCCCTTTACCCATTCCCCTTTAACCCTTACCCCTTAGTTTTATCTCGTTGGTTTGCGAAAGTTATAGCGCAGCAAAACGCGAATTGGAATGGCAACCCCGTCACGCATCGCGGGGAAGAAATGTAGACGCCGAACGGTTTCGACCGTCGCCTCATCCATCCCGAAACCGCCCCAACGCACCAGCTCAACTCGCGTGACCTCGCCGTCCGCATCGAGATCGACGAGCACATCAACCGTTGCTTCCGCCTCAGCTGAGGCTGCGCTCTCAGGATACGCGGGCGTCAAGCGACGGTAGGGCCGCGGAAGACGTAGTCCCTGAGTCGCGGCGGCTTTGTCATCGTCCGGAGCTTCTGCAATCAGCGGGATTTGCTGGTCCAGAGGCTTAAGCTCGCGTTCATCTCGCTCATCTTCCTGTGTGCGACGTGTAGCCAGATTAAGCCGCTGTCGTACTTCGAAACTTGATAGCTCCGTCAGCAGTGATTTCTCAGATTCGCCAGGCTCGCTGGACTGAAAGCTTGGACGTTCCCATCGCGTCAGTCTCCCCGTTCGGGCACTTACCAGAAAGATGGAAGCATAGGACTCAAAATAGACCGGACCCGTTGAGGGTGAGCGGCGAAGCGTTTGCGCGTCCCCCAATATAAAAAAATCGGATCCAAGCGCCGCGCCAAGTTGACGAGCTTCATTGAGCGAAAGATTGAGCGCGCCGGCATATCCCGCCCCGCGAGCCGCCGCGCGAACCTGATCACGATCCACAATTGTCAGACTCGGTTCGTGTTTGAGATTAGCCGCGAGCGTGTCCGCGGCCTGTCGCGCGAGGGTTGAATCACCGAAATCGAGAATGGCCAACGATGGCTGCCGTTCGATTCGACGCTCAACTTCTTTTTGAAGCCATCCTGTCTTCTGGCGCTCCTGATAGGGATGCGCCATCACCGTAAGGCTCAGCAACAGAGCGATTACACCTGCGTCAAAAGTCTGCATTACTGTAGGACAGACATTCTCGTCTGTCCTTTTCTCCGTAAATAATTTCTTTACCGTGAAGCAGACAGTCCCTACTCTCTTTTCCATAACTGCTGCGACGGAATACGCAAAGCGCGGTTGAATTTACTAGACGCGTTCTCCCAGGCGATTGCAGCCGTAAGCTCTACCAAAGCATCCTCGTCGTAGAATTCTCGTAATCGCGCAAAAAGTTCGTCACTGACCTCACGCCCGGTTATTGTCATGGCGTCGGCAAATTCGAGTGCGAGGTGCTCAGCTTCGGAAAACAGCTTATTGTTTTCGTAATCCAGCACGGCATCAATCTTCTCATTCGAAACTCCCAGGCGGCTGCTCACGGCAGCATTGATGTCCTGTCAAAACTCACAACCATTCAGGAAAGCGACCCGACGATTAATCAAAGCTCGCAGACTCGGGTCGATCAGTCCTGAGGCGTCAATGCCGGTCCACATACCACGCGCGCCTTTGAAGATCGAAGGGCGACGAGCGTAGACAAGGTGATTCAGTAAAGGCGCTCCCCAGTCTTTTGCCTGCGCGTCGAGAATGTTTGTGATGTACTTGTCAGATGTTTCGATGTTCGCGTTTGCTACTCTCGCCATCGCTATCTCCGGAAATTTAGAAGTTCAGCGTTCAACCTTTAGGGTGTGCATTGATTCACCGGAAGCAACCTAAAGTTTGAACTCTGAACTATTTGAATGCCACCCATGGGTGCAATTGGGATGTGGTTAGGTACTTCCGACGGCTGAACGATCTTTTGGGTTCAGATCATGATAGAGGTTGTAGACCTCGGTTTTGATTTCGGCTGGAAAACAAATCCGATGCAATTCATAGCCGCGCTGCAATCCGCGCACAACCTCACTAATCTCGGTAATCTCGCGGATGCGCGGTCGCGCGTAGCCATCCTCGACATAAATTCGGCTCTTGGGTTCAGCGCCTTCCGCAGTGTAGTAATTATAATAAGGAACATCGCTGGCGCGATCTTCAATGAAGTAGTACTCCGGATCGTAGCCCGCCCTGACTACACACTGCTCCGCCGCCAACAGGAAGTCCGCGCGCTCGGCCTCGGGCATGTCGAGGTCAATCGCTTTGAAAAGGCGGCGGGCGGTAAAACGCTTGCTGAGGTCAGAGAGAATTTTGTCAGACGATCGCTGCCACTGCTTTACGTGAAAGAGAACGTCAGAGTCGTCGACTTCAAGATACTCAGCAATCGTCAGAGAGTTACGGCCCAACACTTTTTCAAACGCGGTACCCCGCGCATGCCAGATATCGCCGCCCACTTCGAACAACCTTAGCGCGCGCCGCAGTATGGCCCGCAATACAGCCTCCGCCGAACGCAAGGTACGATGAAAGTAGACCTGGCGAAACATGTAATAACGCGCCTGTAAATATTCCTCCACGGCATAGAGACCACGCGCCGCCACGTAGATACGATCGTGTGCTTCATCGATAGCCAGGGCATTAATAATCCACTCGAGATCGTAAATGCCATACTTCGCGCCGGTCATCAATGAGTCGCGCAGCAGATAGTCCATTCGATCCACGTCAAGTTGAGACGAAACAAGCTGGGCCAGCGCAGCCGGCTGAAATTTCCCTTCAATAATTGCCGCGACCTTTCCGGGCAGGTCAGATGAATAGGAGTGAAGCAGTCGCCCGATTTCGGTTGCTTCGCTAAGCACCGCTTCGACGGTCCACTTTTCGTGATGGAGGCCGAGCACCTTTTCCATGACGTGAGAAAAAGAACCGTGGCCCACGTCATGAAGCAACGCCGCAGCTCGAGCGGCGGTATGGTCGTGCTCGTTGATGGAGTGTTTCTCACTCAGACGATCAAGCACGCGGCTCATCAAATGAAACGCGCCAAGCGAGTGTGTGAAACGAGAGTGTTCCGCTCCCTGGTAAGTGTAGAGTCCGAGACCTAACTGTTTAATGCGGCGCAGTCGCTGAAACTCAGGCGTATCAATCAAACGCATCATCAACTCACCTTCGCTGCTATCAGTGCGAAGACGAATGATGTTATGGACCGGATCTCGATAAATTCGTTCGGACATTTCTGGGGATTTCTAATACGCGCAAAAGCACCGAAACGCAAACGAGACGGTGGCGAGATCCGGGCGGGGCAAGAAACCCTACTGACGTGGCCGCCTTGCCAGCGGCGTTGGATCGGGTCTGTTAGCAACGGGCCAAACTCGCCGTTTGATGGCCCTCGGCTTCCGGAAAATCGCTTGTGAATTATGGATTTCCCATTTTTTTGGATTTGGTCCAAGTCTTTCCGGGTCAAGATCAAGCTTAAATGATTGGAAAACTCAGGATTGCGGACTAAGCGTTGAGAGGCATTCAATTTGCGATCTCCGCATATGAATCTCCCCCGTTCTAATCCGCAGGGAAACTGAGTCCAAGGGTGATGCTCACACTTCTCTTCAATCAGTCTCTTCCAACCAGAAAGGAATCGGCAGAATATGAAACGTGCTGAATCAAATTCAACCGTGTCTACTGTCTCCCCGTTTAGTGTTTCAAGGGTTCCGATTCTGTTGCTGATGACGGTGTTATTTCTGTCATTGGCAGGCAGTGTACTTGGCCAGGGTGGTACGCGAGGCGCCATTTCCGGAACCGTAAAAGACGAAAAAGGCGCTGCCTTAGCCGGCGCCCAGGTAGATGTGATTAATGCGGCCACTGGGGTAACAGAGCGAACCACAACCAGCGACAGCAATGGCAACTTTACGGTAAACCAACTTCCGGCCGGAGACTATCGGCTGGTTGTTAGTGTTGCCGGATTCTCAAAAGCGGAAGTTCCTGACGTCAAGGTTAATGTTACGGAAACGACGACAGTGAACGTCCCGTTAAAGGTCGGTCAAATCAGTGAGTCCGTCACCGTAACTGGTGCTGCAACGGACATCCAATTGACTTCTCCGGCGACGGGTCAAACTTTGTCTGACGACACTATTTCTGCGCTTCCGTTAGCCACTCGCAACTTTCTGACGTTACTGACGCTTTCAACGGGCGCCAATACAGAAATGTTTCAATCCGATGCCCTGGGGCGTGGCGCGGTCACGATAAATGTCAACGGTCAACGTCCGGTGAATAACAATTATTCTCTCGAAGGCATAAATGCCAACGATATCAATCTGCCAATACTCGATAATGTTCCGCTTCCAAATCCGCAGACGGTACAAGAATTCAAAACTCAAACTTCCCTCTACGATGCCTCTCAGGGTCGTAACGGTGGCGGCAATATTCAAGTTGCTTTGAAGTCTGGCAGCAATGAATTTCATGGTGATGCGTTTGAATTCCTTCGTAACGATAAGCTGAACGCTAACGACTTCTTCCGTAATCGCGATGGACAAGAGCGGCCACGCTATCGCCAGAACGTTTACGGCTTTTCACTCGGTGGGCCAATCTATCTGCCGCGCTTCGGTGAGGGTGGACGCCTAACTCATAGCGGAAAGAACAGACACTTTTTCTTCTTCAATTTCCAGGGTACCAGGGCTGCATCGGGCACTGCCGCGGGCACCAACTTCGCCACTAACATTCCGGTGCTCCCTACTAACCGCTCCGAGGCTAACCTTATTGCGACTTTCTTCCCCAGCGGATTACCACCGGGGTTCACGCACCTGGATCCGGTAGCGTTAGCGCTTCTTAACCTGCCCGGCGGCACCTGCCCGGGCTTTGGCGGTGATTTTTGCATTCCCACACTGGCGGGAACGCCCGGTTTCAACTCGGGCGGAACTTTGAATCGGGCATCACTTAATCGCGCCTCTTTGGGAACCTTCAAGGATGACCAACTTGTTCTCAGCACTGATCACCAGCTAACCACCAACAACAAACTGACGTTTCGTTACTTCCAGTCAGACAGCGAAGCCCTGCGTCCATTTGGGGCCGGCGGAACGCTTAAATACGCGCAACACGCACCGGCTTTTAATAAGTTCGTTAAGATCGGGCTGACCAGTGTGATCACACCCAGGCTGGTCAACGACTTTCGCGCCGGCTTCAATCGCTTCTTCTTCGCCACCATTCCTGATGAGCCAATCACTTTGGGCCAGGTCGGCGCCACCCGCGGCAACTCCGCGCAGTTTCCGGGTCTTTATCAAGCTATTGTGGCAGGAACGGGATTCTCGATTGGGGCGGGTGTCAACGACGACCGTGGCGGCACATTCAACACTTACGTTCTTGGTGATGACGTGTCCTTCACGGCCGGCAATCACCAGTTTCGTTTCGGCGGCGAGGGCAGCAAGTATGAGTTGAACCGCTACAACAATTTCGCCACACGTGGCTCTGTCAGTTTTCAAAACACCGCCGCAGGTGCCGGAGGAGCAGGGATCCCGGCGCTGGTCGGGCTACAAAACTTTCTGCTTGGTCGCGTGACCACAACGCAAGGCCGGGCAGGCTTCTCCACTTTTTACTTCCGCGCGCGTGATATGGCGTTTTATGCTCAGGACGATTGGAAGTTCACTTCGCGGCTGAATGTGAACATGGGCTTTAGGCTCGAAGGTCTGAGCATTGCTCACGAGAAGTTTAACTTCCTCTCAAATTTCCGCGGCTTGGGCGATGGCACGGCACCGCCGCTGGAAATCATCAATCCTGAGGACACTCCGGTGGTTGGCGATCCCGGCGTAAGCCGCTGCACCATGCTGGATTGTTTTAAGTTTTATCCGGCCCCGCGTGTAGGTTTCGCTTACGACGTTTTCGGCAACCAATCCACCGTCGTTCGAGGTGGTTATGGCGTCTATTTCCAGAGAGTATCGAATCAATCGCTGCTGCAAACCTCGGGTGGTTCTCCGTTCTCGGAGGATTTCAGCGCAGCGCCATTCACAGTAACTACCACGAATCCTTTCCCGGGTCAGAGACCAAACTCTGACTTTCCACTGCCTACCGTGGCGGTGGTTCCCAGACTTACCGGATTCGACGCGGATGGAGCGCCTATTTTCAACAGTGGTAGTGGCTTTGCCCTTGGCGGATTTCGTTTCTTCCCGGAGCGCGACTTTCAAGCTCCGTATGCCCAGCAATGGAACTTAACCGTACAGCGGCAGTTGCCGAAGAAATTTGTCGCTGAAATCGGTTACGTTGGGACAAACGGGAAGCGTTTGATCGGCACAGGTGCACCAGTCAACCCAGGCCAGATTTGTACGTTGGCCACACCTTGTGTCATTCCGGCATCGCTTGCGACGCTGGTCGCAGGGCCTGCCGGTACGCTTGCCCCCGGGACTGTGAAGAACTCTGACGGGAGCATCACGATAACCCGGAGCGACGCTAGTAACATAGACGCGCGCGTTCCGGCGCAATATCTCGGACTAGCGAACAATCGTCTCTTTGCTCAGACACAAAATGGCTTCTCCGGATATCATTCGCTGCAAGCGTCACTAAACCGTCATTTCTCGGATGGCATCTACCTGCAGGCGGCATACACCTATGCCAAGTCCCTTGATAATGGCTCAGGTTCAAGCTTCGGAGATGAGCTCAACGGTTTATTGGACATCGGCGACCTTTTGAACGCCAGGTCCAACAAAGGTCTTTCTGACTTTGACCGGACCCATCGATTGGTCATCAGCTATAACTACGAATTCCCGTTATCCAGGTGGCTGGGAGGGCCTCGTAAACTGGTGGATGGTTGGTCGATAAACGGCATAAGCACATTCCAATCAGGAACTCCTTTCCTGATCGCCGACTTTAGCGCCTATTCGCTGCAAGACACTGAGTTCATTAACGGCAGCCGCGCTACCCTCGGTACCGGTACGATCCTAACGACCGGTAGCATTTACGACCGGCTCGACAACTTCGTTAACCTGGATGCTTTCATTGTCGGCGGCCGCTGCGTAAACGATCAGAACCAGATTGTTGGCTGTGCCGATCCAGCCAGCACCGGCTATGCGGCATTCGGAACGCTCGGCAGGAATGTTTTCCGAGGTCCCTTCCAGACGAACCACGACATGTCTGTGGTTAAGAGGACGAACATCACGGAGAGGGTTAACCTGGAATTCCGAGCGGAGGCTTTCAACGTCTTTAACCATCCAACGTTCCAAAGCCCACAGGCTCAGGGAGGATCGTTCGGAAATTACGGTATCGTGGATGCGAGTTCCGGAGATTCTTCCATCCTCGCCACCGCTAACCGTCCGCGTACTATTCAATTTGGGCTGAAGCTAAACTTCTAGCCTTGAGGTGAGCAACCCTAATCTGGAGGGCGTGACTAATGTCGCGCCCTCCAGCCTTCTTTATGCGAAACCATTAACTTACCATCTGTTCCGAGTGGTCCACGTCAGACAGTTCCAACCAGGAAGGAAGTCGAAAAGCAATGTCTGGCCCAGCCGTTCTTCGCAACTTGTTTTTATTCATAATCCTGTCCCTTCTGGTTGCTTCCCAAACATTCGCACAACGCGATAACGACCCAATGCTTCCGGGTTCGGTATTCGAAGTTTCCGGCCAGGTGTTGGCTGCCAACAATCGGACGATCCAGAACGTAACTGTCCGGCTTGAGTCAGCAAGCGGGGCGCTGGTGGACGAAGGAACCGCAGACAGCACGGGAAGATTTCGTTTTTCACGCCTGCGCTCGGGACAATATAAAATTTCGGCAAAGGCAGCCGGCGCTGTTGCGTTTCCTCAGATACTGGATGTGACGCGAGCGAGTCCGCGCATTTACGTGATGCTACAACTTGTGCCGGAGACCGCAACTTTCGGCTCACGCGAAACAGGGCGTTCGGAAGTAGTAGACGCGCGCGTACCAGCTAAGGCAGCAGAAGCATTCGCAAAAGCGCAAACTGCTTTTGATAACAGCAAACTCGACGAAGCAGTTCTTCATTTGCAAAAGGCTGTGAGCATTTACCCGCAGTTTTACCTGGCGCAGTTTCTGCTCGGCAAAATATACATGGACAAGAATCAGTGGGATAACGCTGCGAAGGCTCTCAGTGAAGCATTGAAGATCAATCGGGATTCTATTCGTAGCCTGGTATTGCTGGGCGAGGTTTATCGTCGGCAGAAGAAATACGAACAGGCTCAAAAGGTGCTGGACGACGCAATTAAATTGGATCGAAATTCCTGGGAGGCGAATTACACTCTCGGGCGGGTCTATTGGGAGACAAACAACTTCCCCAAATCCGGCTTTCATATAGCACGCACTCTTGAACTACAGCCTTCACTCGCTGAGGCTCACCTGCTGGCAGGGAATATTTTTATTCGCGCAGGATTACCCGACAATGCGCTTATCGAATATGAAGAATACCTGCGGCTGTCCCCAAAAGGTGAGTTTTCAGAACAAACACGTGAGCTGGTGGCGAAACTGAAAAAATCGCAGCGGTTGAACTAAGCAGACCTCATTAGGCTCAGCGATAGGCTGCGAAAGATCGCCGACAAAGCACTCAAAAAAAGCATCACGGGTTCCACTTTTTCAAGCCAAAAACACTTCTAAACGCGTAAACCCAGCCGGGGCTTTAGGTCAGTTTGAAGTCTCCCTGGAATCGCGGCAGAGCGCTGCTTTTGGGTGGGGCACATGTCTCAAACTTCTTCCTGAAAATATGGACTGTTTCCCAAATTTTTGGATTTTGGACACCGCTTAACGACGAACAGCCCGACCGAACTTATTGATAGACTTCGGCTTACTTGCCGCCGCCTGGCGGGCACACCGCTTGCAGTTCTCTTCGCGATTTACTTCAGAGATACCGCGTAGGATTTTTTCGAGGCCGGACGGCCAATCAAGAAAGGAAAGCAAATGAAAACTGTTTGGGGATTATTTATTACTCTATGTCTCGCTCTCGCCCTCAGCGGCGTAGCCGTGGGACAGGAATTGGCCGGTGAAATTCACGGAACGGTCAAAGATCAAACTGGTGCTGTGGTTCCTAACGTTAGTGTCACTATCAAAGGTGTGAACATTGGTTTTAACCGAACCGTTCAGACTGATGAAAAAGGATACTACAGCGCTCGTCAGGTTCCGCCTGGAACCTACAACGTATCGACGGAAGCCACTAGTGGCTTTGCGGCGCAAACCAAAGACAACATTCAAGTCGGCATCGGCACGGCAACTATGGTTGACTTTGAAGCCACCACTGCGAACGTCAGTGCCGTGGTTAACATTCAAGACTCCGGCGTGATGGTAGACGCCACTGAAACGAAGGCCCAGGACAACATTTCAGCTCGTGAAATTGAAGCTCTGCCAAAAGGCACAGGCTTTACCAGCTTGCTGAGAACCACTGCTTCGGTTCGTCCGGAACCGATGTCAGGACAGTTCACGATTAACGGTGCAACTGGCCCTGAGAACAGCTTCATCATTGACGGTCAGGAAACCCAGAACTACAAGAATGGTCTCTTGAACACCAATAACGACATTCCTTACCAGGCCTTGTCGGAAATCCAGGTCAAGACCAGCGGATTCGAGGCTGAATTTGGTGGTGCCACTGGTGGCGTTATTAATGGTGTTACCAGAAGCGGTTCAAACGAATTCCATGGCGAATTCGGTATGGCTTTCAACACCCAGGAACTGAATGCTCGCCCGCGACCAGTGTGGAGCAATCAACTGATTTCGGCAGGAAACTCAGCAACTGCCGCCACCGGCCAGGGCTTTGAGTATTTTCAGCAGAACCGAGATGGTGGTACAAGCGAATATCCCACCGCCCTCCTCAGTGGTCCAATCGTCAAGGACAAGTTGTGGTTCTTTGCTATTCACAGTCCCCGGATTGTGAATACCAACCGAACTACACGGTTCATTTCAGGTTTTGGCCCGACTCGTGTTCCCACTGTCATTACTAATGCACAGCTGGTTGCTCTTTCGGCCTCAAACGTTCAAACAGGGCGCCAAAAGACGACCTACAACTATTCGAACCTAAGACTAGATGCTGCTCCGTTTAACTCACTGCGATTGTTTTCCAGCTTTACTTGGAATCCAATTGTAGACAAGGGAAATACTCTGGGCGGTTCCTATGTGATCGGCTCGCCAGGTTTCACGACCTTAGGTGGCAAGGACTATCAGGGAGCTGATCTCGCTGCTCAGCAGGGAGGCAGACAGAACTCGAACAACTTTAGAATGGAAGGTGTTTGGACACCGACAGAGAAGTCAGTTATCGACCTCCGTTACACCCGCGGCTTTTTAAACCAAAAGCTTGGCTCATATGGTGTGGCGACTTCGCCGCGGATCATCTGTCAACTTGTTCCTGCAGCGTCGGCAGCAGTCGCCGGTTGCGCTCAAGGCTTCCAAAGCAACCGCGGCAATGACTTGCCACTCAGGGACGTTTCTCTTCGCACCACCATCGATGCAAATGTCAGCTATTTGTTTAATGGCGCCGGTCGTCACGAATTCAAAGGCGGCTACGAAAGAAGCAAGATATTTAACGATGTCCAGAGCGGAGGCGTTAGCCAGGGTGGACGTTCTTACTTGTATTACGGCCGTAACAGCTTCAATTGCTCGAGCGTCTACGTGCAATGGCAAATTCAGTGCGGCACCTATCCGCTGCCCACGCTGCCCGCGGGTGTAAGCGTTGTGGGCACCGGCGTGAACTACCAATTTGAAGCTAGTGGTAAAGCTACTAACCTGGCTGATACCTTCTTCTTCCAGGATAAATGGCAGCCCACCAGCCGGCTGACGCTGAACTTGGGACTGCGCATGGAACAGGAACAGATTCCTGCGTTCAATGCCAATCCAATTGATCTTAAGTTCAAGTTCAAAGACAAGCTCGCACCGCGCCTTGGCGCCGCGTACGCGCTTACGGCTGATGGCAAAACCAAAGTTTCGGCGTTCTATGGCCGGTTCTTTGATCGCTTGAAGTTCTCGCTGCCGCAAGGTTCTTTTGGTGGCAACTTCTACCACGTCAGCTATTTCTACATCACTTCGGACCATCCCTACTCCTATTACTCGGTACCGAATCTGCACGGCAGTTTTAATTTCCCTGCCGGTGGACAATGTCCGATAACGCTTGCCGGTCCAAACAGCTATGTGTGCGATCAGGACTACCGCATTGCGTCAAATACGCCGGATGCCAGTGCTTTTGATAACGGCGCAGTTGACCCGAACGTTAAACCGTATCGTCAAAGCGAATATACCTTTGAGTTCCAACGTGAACTTGCGCAGGGTACGGTGTTCACCAGCCGGTTCTTGTATCGCAACCTGGACCGTGCGGTTGAGGATGCAGGCATATTCACCGCTTCAGGTGAAGCTTACGTCATCGGTAATCCGGGCGAGGGGTTGCATGCCGAACTTCTTAACGACCTGGGGTATGCACGACTGGCCAAGCCGGTTCGTAAGTACAAGGCCTTGCAGTTTGAAGTAGATAGTCGCTTCATCAAGAACTTCAACTTCAACGTTAACTACACGTTTAGCCGCTTACGCGGAAATTACTCAGGCCTTTCCGGTCCGGATGAATTAACCGCTGCCGGTGGCTCGCGTAATGATCCGAACGTGTTGCGTGATTTCGACTTGCCGCACGTGGGCTTTACCGCGAGCGGACAGGAAGCTATTGGGCTCCTGCCGTTGGATCGCACGCACGTTTTCAAGGCGTCTGGAACCTATAGTTATGATTGGGTGGGCAGCAAATCGAACGCGACCGACATCTCGTTCTTTACTACTGCCCAGTCTGGAAACCCGAAAACTACGTTCATTAACATATTTTTCATTCCCATTCCTGAGACTCAGCGTGGTGACCTTGGACGCACTCCAATGTTCACCCAAACCGACTTGAACTTGACGCACCGCATCCGATTCGGCAACGACAATCGGTTCGCAGTTGCTTTCGATTTCAACGTCCTTAACGTCTTCAACGAATCCAATATTCTTGCTGTAAATCAGAACAAGCATAGC